>JAPLID010000180.1 GCA_026389285.1 Cyanobacteriota bacterium | reverse complement strand
CCGCTTCATAACTCCGATGCGATCGATCAGCCCTGAAATCAGGCCTGGAAACATCGGAGATTGACGGCCATGAACAGAGTCGGTCCGACTTCAGGTTGCAGCTATTACAAGCTATCACGGAATGGTTGCCAGCGAGGGGCAGGGGTGCGCCTAACCTGAACGCCTTGCTGCTGTCTTGCTGAATGGGCTGGGATCCGAGCGTGCTACGTAGATACAACACCACCGGCCACTTCCGGCTGCTGAACCAACTGCGCTGCGAGCTCAAGGGAAATCCCCTGGTCCGGCCCAAGTTCGGCGAAACCGTTGGCGAGGCAAACCGCAGCCGCAGCCTGATCCGCGCCATCGAAGCCCGCTCCAGTGCTGGCATCGGCCGCAGTCGCCGCGCCGCCCAGGCGGCCGAAGTGACGGTGATGGAGATCACCGCCCTGCCGTCACTGCCTTCGCCCCGCAGCATCGGTAGCTATCCCCAGCCCAGCTACAGCGAGTTTGCAGAATCCGAAGCAGGCTCCTCCAGCACGTTCCGCGAGCGGCTCAACGCCATCGATATGCGCTGATCCAGCTGAGATCCATCGATGCTGATTCAGCATCCCTGGGCGAAATGATCCCGGCCATCAGACGAGACGGCCTGGTCGGCCCAGCGGTAGAGGGTCCGCCAACCTGTCTGAGCTGAGCCGCTGGCCCTGGGAGCAAATCGCAGGCGAAAAACTGGCGAAGCGACTTCACCGATCAACGCAAGGAAGAGGGTGTTCGGGCATCACCCTGCAACAGATCAGACCGCCAAACGGCGTACATAGAGCGGCCGTAAACCATGGCAACGCAACAAAAAACCCCCGCCAGAGCAGGGGTTACCGGAATGGCTCGGGGGAGACTTGAACTCCCGACCTTGGGGTTATGAATCCCACGCTCTAACCAGCTGAGCTACCGAGCCGGGTCATCACCATAGGTGATAGAAGGTCCCAGCCCGATGACTCGATCGCAGCTGCTGGGTGGGAACTCAGGCCTTGGACGGCAGGAAGCTGAGCGGATTCATTGCTCCCTGACCGGCTGGGCGGATCTCGAAATGCAGGTGGGGACCGGTGCTACGCCCAGTGCTGCCCATCTGACTGATCGGCTGACCCTGCCGGACGAGCTGGCCCTGCGAGACCAGGATCCGGCTGTTGTGGCCATACACGGTGATGCTTCCATCAGCGTGGAGGATCTTGACCAGGTAGCCATAGCCCCCATCATCCCAGCCGGCGAAGGAAACCTGCCCGTCCTGGGCGGCAACGATCGGGGTGCCCACATTGTTGGCCACGTCGATGCCCTTGTGCATGCGACCCCAGCGCCAGCCATAACCCGAGGTGAAAGTACCCTGAGCCGGCCAGATGTAGGAACTGCTGCTGCCGTTGCCATTGAAGGGGCGCTGCTGCGGCCCGAAGTTGTGGAGCTCAGGCCAGCTGACACCACCACTGCCCACCGGGTTCATGCCCAGAAGCATCCGTTGGCGCAGGGCCGGGGCCGACTGCGCCAGGCGCACCTGGCTGCCGACAACAAGCCGTGCCGTCTCGAGGCCGGGATTGAGACGGAGCAACTCTCCAAGAGTAAGCCCGTACCGCTGGGCGATCAGCATCAGGGTGTCACCGAAGCGCACGACACCTGAACCAACCGATGGAGGCGGTGAGGAAGGGAGGGGGTGGGCCAGACGAGGACCTGTTGGGTCGATGGAGGCGATCCGATCCAGCTGATCACGTTTCCGGTCAGGGAGGGCCAGCAGATCGCCGGGATTGAACTGGTGGTCTTCGTCGACCCGGTTCAATCTGGCGAGCTGGGTTTCATCAAGGCTGAGCTGCGAAGAAAGTTCCTCGATGGTGGTGGTGTTTTTAACCGTCAACCAGACCGTCGAAGGCTTGATAGCAGGCAGGGAGGCGATCAGAAGATCTGTTGGGTTTGAGCCCCGGGCATCATCGGCTACAGCAGCGACAAGTGGAGCAATCGCAGGGGTAGAGAGGAGAACAGGAAGGATCCAACGGAAAGGCTTCATGCAAATTTTCACCCATTCGGACAGAACCCGGTAGAGAAGCCGACATCTCCGGGTCGCGCAGACAGTAACCCGTTCAGTCCGATCGATCAAGTCTTATTGGCCACATCCATGAGCGCCTGGGTCTGAATCGGCACTGTTCCTAGATCGAACTGATCACTCAGGTTGCCTGCGGCGCAGTGGATTGCAGCTGACGAAGTGCTTCGAACAGCACCACAGCCACCGCCACCGACAAATTGAGGCTGCGCACGCCACCTCCCTGGCTGCGGCCGCCGGCCATCGGGATCCCGAGGCGGGCATCGGCAGCAGCCAGCAGTTCCGCTGGCAGCCCTTCGGTTTCACGACCAAACAGAAGCCAGTCGCCCGGCGCGAAGCGGAAGTGGCTGTAGGGCTGCTCGGCATGGGCGCTCAACGCCACCAGCCGGCCACCCACTGAGCCGCGATGGTGCTGAAACGCTGCCAGGTCGCCATGGCGCTGCAGGTCGACCCAAGGCCAGTAGTCGAGGCCGGCGCGGCGCAATTGACGATCGTCGATGACGAAGCCCAGGGGTTCGATCAGATGCAATGGGGTTGCTGTCGCGGCACAACTGCGGGCGATGTTGCCGGTGTTGGGCGGGATCTGGGGCTGATACAGGACAACGCGTGGCATCAGCTCTCCTCGGGCACCGGCACTCCCAGGGCATGGAGATCGAGCGCTCGGCCTTGCAGCACCAGCCAGGAGCGATCACAGCGCCGGCCGATGAGCTGCTGCAGCCCAGCGAGCCGTTCCCGGAATCGCCCGCCAACGGCGGTCGGTGGCACGACACCCCAGCTGATCTCCTCACAGACCAGCAACAGCGGAGCCGGCGTGGCCGCCAGGGCCACGAGCAATTCGGAGCAGGCCTGCTCCCAATGCAGGGGACTGGTCTCAAGCCAGGCGGCAACCCAGGTGCCCAGGGAATCCACCAGGGCAATCTGCTCCGCGCGGAGCAGGCGCAGCTCCCTGGCGAGGTCGCCCTCAACCTCTCGGCAATCCCAGTCGGCGGGTCGGCGGCGGCGATGACGTTCCAGGCGCCGCTGCCAGCTCTCATCTTCCGGCAACAGGGGACCGGTGGCGAGGTAGACCACCGGTCGACCACTGCGGCAAGCCAGATGTTCGGCCCAGCGGCTCTTGCCGCCACCGGCTGGGCCGCTGATCAGACTCAGACGAGGCAGGAGCCGTTCGCCGTCGTCTGGGGCCCCATGGACCGCGGTGCACTCAACCGCCACCATTCATGTTGCGGAGAGTGGCCACCGAAGATGGCGAAACACGATTGAGATAACGGAAAATCCAGTACTTGAAGATCGTCGCCAAAACCACAGGGAATGTGGCGATGAAGAGCATAATGAAGTTTTCCTGTGGCGGCAATCCCAGGTGATTCGCTACACCATCGAGCAGCACAGTCCAGCCTTCAGGGCTATGGAAGCCGACAAAGATATCTGTGAAGAGGATGATCGCAAACGCCTTGGCGCTGTCGCTGAGGCCGTAGATCATTTCATCAATGAAGCCACGCAGCACCTGGAGGTCCCGCTGGCCCAAGAAGCAGACCAGCAGGAAGCCGATCAGGCCGAACAGATCGGAGATCACGTTCTTGACCGCGTGGGTGCTTTCCTGATCGGCGTCCTCCTTTAACTCCCGTGCCCGCTGGGCCAGCTGTTGTTGCAATTCCTCGCGGCTGGGCAGCGGCTTATCGTCGAGCAGGGCGCTGAACTCGATCTCAGATTGAAACTCCCGCAGCTTTTTGACAGCGGATTGCTCGAGCCGGGGCTTGGGGTAATTCAGGAACGGCGTATCCGACGAAAAGCGATCGACCAGGGGCGACACCACATAGACACGGCTGAGCTGCTGCAGCAAGATCGGCACCAGGATCAGCAGTAGCAGAATCCGCAGCGAAACCAGGGTGGAATCGCGGCGACGGCGAAAACCGGCCACGACGCTGGCCTCTGCCTCCGGATCCAACTGTCGCCTCACCTGATCGACAACGCCGATCAGGCTGCGCGGCAGGATCTCAGGGGAACGGCTGAGGGCGGGCAGGGACTTGCGCTTGTCGTCGTAGCGGGCAACCACCGACTCAATTAATTGAATCTGCCGCAACTCCTGGCCCGAAAGCTCCTGGCGGTACGGCTCCAATTGGTCTAACGACTGTCGGCAGACCTGAAGGGCGGCTCGGAATCGCCTCAGCACCTGCGCCTGCATTCCCTTCGGCAGGCGCAACTCCAATTCGGGTCGGACAGGCCGGTCGTTGTAATGCTCCAGTTCAATGCTCTGGATCAGAAGCCCCGCTTCATAGCCGCGCTCCAGGTCGCTGCTCAGATCGAGCGATTGCGCGCTCCCGAACTTCCCCATCCAATCGGTGAGCCCCATGGTGTGATTCCTTCGGATCGATCAGCGTGAGAAAACCCACCAGGTCAGCATCGGCACGATCGTGCCGGCCACCAGCAGCACCACAATCCAGGTGAAGGCATTGCTGCTCTGGGTTTCTTCCCGGGTCGGAATGTTGGTGGGTACAACGGGCGCCTCTTCCATCACCGCCTCACCTGGATCATCCCCGCCGCGCAGCACCGTGGCCAGGCGATCGAGGGCATCGACCGTGGCCTGGCGATAGCGATCACCTTCCCGCAGGGGCTGGGCCATGGTGCTGCGCGCCGTGCTGCGCAACAGATCCGGGGGCAACTGACGCTCCAGCTGGGGCGAAGCCAGAACGGCTGCCGCCTTGGTCTTGGTGTCGATCAATAGCAGCAGTTGGTTGGCATCGGCGCCTTCGGTCGAAGGGTTGCCCCAGCGCTGAAGCAACTGCCGGCCGAGCTGATCGAGTGTCAGGCCGTAATCCAGGCGATTGATCGTCACCAGCCGGGCGTCGACTCGCTCGGCAGAGAGAGATTCCAGCTGTTTCTCCACTTCAGCGCTGCTGGCGCGGCTAAAAACGGCACCCTGATCCACCAAGTGATCGGCGGGCGGCGTGGCCGGGAAGTCGTTGGCGGACACCGCCAGGGCCGGGGCTACACCCAGGCACAGCCCCAACAGCAGGGTCAACGTCAGGGCCAGGTAGGCGCAGTGGCGTCGAAATTGGCTGGAGATCGATTGGAAGAGGGGCACGACAAGGACCACGGAAGGACGTGCAGGTGGATGCAGTCTGCCTTCAGCCAGCCAAGCTGTCGCGGTGCAGCAGAGCAATGACATCCAGAATCTGCTGGGAGCGCTCAGCGGGCAGCTGCAGTTGGGCGGCCATGAGCTTCAGCATCTCCCTCTCTGTATCGGTCTCCACCCGATCGGCATGCACCAGCTCCGCCGCCATCGCCAGGGCTGTTTCCTGTTGCAGGGGGGTCAGCTGCGGGATCGCCTCGCTAACCAGCGCCTCCCAGCCATCACGACGCAGGCTCGTTAGCAGAGAATCAAACATCTTCCCCATCGTCACTTCGCTGAGATCGCGATAGGGGCTGCGCTTCTCCAGCTGCTGGCGGAGAGCCTGGGCTTCCTCGCGATCCAGCGATCCATCGCAGGCGACAGCGGCAAGGGCGATGGCGGCGAAAGCCTCACTGGGGGTCATGGAAACAGAAATAACTGCGTCCATTGCAGCAGGGCGAGGACCATCCGGCATCCTTAGAACACCGACTGTCTTTGTTCGTGGTCATGGCGATGCCCACAGCGGCCCGCATCCCGGTGGTTGCAGGTGCTCTGGGCCTGGTCCTGACGGTGAGCAACCAGCTCAGCTCCGACCAGGTCGATCCCGCCCTGCAGAGGGCCGGCGTGGTGGCGGCGATTCTCTCGGTGGTGCTGATGCTGGTGGGCCTGTTATGGAGTCGCATCAACCCCATCGACGCAGAGCGGATGGAGCTGGACGGTGTCGAAGGGCTTGTTTTCGCACCGGAATTGCCTGAAGCCTTGCGACGGGAGCTCGGCTGGGGCAGTGCCCTGGTGCTGACCGCCACGCCGGCGGCCACTTTGCTGGTGATCTGGAAGCAGACGCTTCTGCTGCGTCGAGGCCTGCTCGCCGATAACGGCAGCTTCACGCCTGGCGCCATCTGCCAACGAAGCCTCCAGACCGGCAAAGCCATTTCCCTGGTGGATCTCAAGCTTTATCCAGGCCGCGACGAATTTGACGGGCTGCTGCCGGGCCTGCCGGCGGTGCTGGTGCAACCGATCGGCCCGTGCGGACTGCTGCTGGTCGGCGGTTGGTCGGCCCGCTGCTTCAGCCGCAGTGATCTGACCTGGCTGGAGGGGTGGGCTCAGCGGCTTACAGCCGAATGGGCTCCGGTGCTGGACGAGGTCGTTGTAACCGTGGCGGCCCCGGACGATTCGGCACCAGGAACTGGCTGACGACCCGTCCGGAAGGCGAGGTCACCGTCAGGGATCCCTGGGCACCCAGCTGACCCCGCAGCCGCTTCCCCCGGGTGATCTGCTGGTTTTGCTGTCGCCGCAGCTCCAGAACGCCATCGGCTTCGATCTCCTGGCTGACCCAGTTCCAGCGACAGCGACCCGCGCTCAGCATGTCCTGACCTTGTGTGATCACGCATCCAGCGGGAATCTCGATGCTGGTCTGATCCTGATGGACGTCGAAGCCCTGCCCGCGGACGCCAAAGGCCGCGCGGCTTGCCTGGAACGACTGCTGGCTGCTGGCCGTGTGCAGACCCAGATCCAGCTTCACCTCCCTGGCCTCAAGATGGGCCTGATCGATGGCGTCGGTGTAGATCACCGGAGCCAGCAGTCGCAGCTGCTGCTGTTGCGTGTTGCCATCGAGAGACGAGGCCGTGAGAATCTGAGCTGCCTGCAGGCGGGAGCGACCTGGGGGCCTCCGGCTGGCCTCCACGGGGCCACGGGCCTGGAGCAGGCCTGTCTTCGGGTTCCAGTCCGCCTCGCTCACCCGCACGGTCGTTTCAGGATCGGTGCGGGCGGCCTGCTTGAAAGGATCAAAGCGTGTGCTCCAGCGTTCCAGCAGCGGCTTACCCCGCAGCTTGAGCAGGTTCTGATCGAACAGGAACGTGGCCTGAAGCGAGCTGAGCCGGTACTGGGCGTCACTGGCGCGGGGTTTGCGGTCGATCTCCATGCGCTGGCGGGAGGGGAACCAGCGCACCCGGGACGCCTCGATCAGCACCGGCTGGCTGCCCACCTGCTCAACCCGTATCTGTCCTTCCAACAACACCACTTCGCCGTCGTTGACGACGGTGCCGCTGGTGGCCTGCAGGCGATAGGCCGGCTGGCCATCGCGGTAGATCACCCCTTTGGGAGTCAGGGCCTGGGCCACCTGGCGCCGCAGGTCGTAGCGCGCCTCAGGACTGGTCAGACTCCAGGCGGGACGCCCCTGCTGGTCCTGCTGGCGCAGATCGAGCGAACGGAACACAAACGGTGGCGCACTCTCGTCCTGTTTGAGCGGTTGACCGCTGGAGCAGGCCGTCAGCGGCGCCAGCAGCAGCGCCGTCAGGGCCGCCCCCAGCAGCCGGACACTCTGCGGGAAGAACCAGGGGCGGCCACTCACAGGGGACCATCCAGTTCAAGGCGCTGCATCACCGGCATCGGTTCGGGCAGAAGCAGGCCCGGATTGAGACCACCCCAATGAAGGGCGAGCTGCCAGGGGGTCGGGGTGCTGTGCGGATCGCCGGTGCTGTCGATCGGCTCCTGGGCCAACTGGTCCAGCAGCCGTGAGGAGAGGTCGGGCAGCAGCGGGGCCAGCAGCAGGGCCACCCAGCGGCTGGTCTCAAGCACGGCATACAGATCCTCGCCGACGCGGCCCTCTTCGCCGGCGGTCTTCATCCGTTTCCAGGGAGCGTTCTCGTTGAGATAGCCGTTGGCCCCGATCGCCAGCTGCAGCACGGTTTCAGAAGCCGTGCGGAAGTCCAGGGTGGCCATCGCCACCTGGAATCGCTCAGCGGCGGTCGCCGCAGCCAGCGCCAGGGAATGGCTGGTCAGCGCCGCCTCGCCACTGGGAGGTACCGCTCCGTCAAACCATTTGCGCGCCATCGAGGAGGTGCGGTTCAGCAGATTGCCGATGGTATTGGCCAGGTCATTGTTGACCAGGTCGCTGAAGCGCTGCTGCTGGAAATCACCGTCATCACCGAAGGGGATGTCCCGCAGCAGATACCAGCGCACCGCGTCGCGGCCGCACCGTTCCAGCAGCAGCTCGGGATCGAGCACGTTGCCTAAGGACTTCCCCATCTTCTGCCCTTCGCGGGTGAGAAAGCCGTGGCCGAACACCGTGCGCGGCAACTCCAGCCCCGCCGAAAGCAGCATCGCCGGCCAGAAGACGGCATGAAAGCGCAGGATGTCCTTGCCGATCACATGCAGCTGGGCGGGCCAGCCCCGTTGGACGAGCGCATCCAGATCCACCGGTGCTCCCGGTTCGAGCAGGGCGGAGAGATAGCCCAATAACGCGTCGAACCACACATAAAAGGTATGGCCGCTGTGACCCGGCACCGGGATGCCCCAAGGCAGATCCACCCGTGAGATTGAGAAATCCTTGAGGCCTCCAGCCACGAAGTTCTCCACCTCGCGGCGGCGTGAGGCCGGAGCGATGAAGCCCTCACGGGCCACCAGTTCCTCAATCTGCTTCTGGTAGCGAGAGAGGCGGAAGAAGAGGTTCACCTCATCGCGCCATTCCAGCGGGCGACGATGGATCGGACATTCGGGATCGTCGCTTTCGTGGGGATCGTCCTTGAACTCCTCACAGGCCACGCAGTACCAACCCTGCTGGCGGCCTTCCACCACATCGCCGCTGGCTTCGACGCGGGCAAAAAACTGTTCCACCACCTGGTGATGGCGGGGATCACTGGTGCGGATGAAGCGATCGTTACTGATCTGCCAGCGCTGCCAGAGATCGCGGTAGCGCTCACTGATCGCGTCGCAATGGGCCTGGGGCGTGAGGCCCGCCGCCTCGGCGGTGCGCATGATCTTGAGGCCGTGTTCATCGCAGCCGGTGATCAAGATCACCTCCTGGCCGTTCAGGCGCTGGAAGCGGGCGATGGCGTCACAGGCCAGGGTCGTGTAGGTGCTACCCAGGTGAGGCCGGTCGTTGACGTAGTAAAGGGGCGTGGTGAGGGTATAAAGCATCGACGAGGTCAGGGGCGTACGGCACCGCCGCTACGGCCTTGCCCGGTCGATCGGATCTTACCCAGGGCCGCCTACCAGGGCCGGAGGGCTGGCTGCTGCTGCCATCAGCCCCCAGCTGATGCAGGATTCGCTCGGATGACGACCGGAACCCATGGCTGAGCGCAGTGAGCAGAGCGTGGATGTGGTGGTCTGGGGGGGCGGCAGCGGCGGGGTCGCCGCGGCCCTGCAGGCGGGGCGCTCCGGAGCCAGCACCGTGCTGCTGACCCCTGGTCCCTGGCTCGGTGGCATGGTCAGCGCCGCCGGTGTCTGCGCCCCCGATGGCAACGAATTGACCCCCTGGCAGAGCGGACTCTGGGGTGCCCTGTTGCGGGCTCTGGAGCAGGAGGAGCCCGAAGGGCTGGATCAAAATTGGGTCAGCTGCTTCGGCTATCGCCCAGCCACAGCGGAGCGGATTCTGCGCCGCTGGCTGGCCGCCGAGGCCTCGATCCAGTGGTGGCCCGATTGCAGCCTGCGGGAGGTGGTGACGCAGGGGGATGCCATCACCGCCGTACGCGTGAGCCGGCCGGGCTTCAGCTCAGGCGGCAGTGCGGAGAGTGTTGCCTCCATCGCCACCCTTCATCCGCGGATCGTGATCGACGGCAGCGACCGCGGCGAGCTGATCGGCTGCAGCGGCGCCGGTTTCCGTATCGGCTGGGAATCCCGCGAGCAATGGCAGGAGCCCAGTGCGCCAACACAGCAACGGCTGGATCACGAGCTGTTCTTCCGCGCCCAACCCGTCCAGTCCCCCACCTGGGTGGTGATGGGCCAATTGAGCTCGGATTCGCCTGCCTCGGATCTGGCTGCCGCCCCAGCACCACCGATACCGTTTGCCGGAGCCACCGAGGCCTTCGGCCTGGAGAAAACCCTCACCTACGGCCGGCTGCCCGGCGGTCTGGTGATGCTCAACTGGCCCCTGCAGGGCAACGACTGGCATGGGGGTCTGGCGCGTGCCTTTCCCGACGCCCTGGGCGAAAACCGGCAGCGGCAAGCGGAAGCCGAGCTGAACGTCGCGATGCAGCGTCACAGCCTGGAGTTCGCCGGCATGTTGGCCGAGCTCAGTGGCGGCTGGCTGCAGCCCGGGCGAGCCTTCCCCTCGGCTCAAGAGGCCCGCAATGGTGCTCTGGAAGGAGACCAGGCCCTGGCCCTGATGCCCTACTGGCGCGAGGGCAGGCGGCTGGTGGGTGAAACCATAGTGCTGGAGCAGCATCTTTTGCCCCAGGGTGATGGTGCCTGCATCGCCCCCCTGACCCTGGATGAAGCCGGCGCCTACACGGCCATTGCCGTGGGCAACTACGCCAACGACCACCACTACCCAGGCGGTGATTGGCCCCTGGCCCCGAAAAGCTGCCGCTGGGGCGGCCGCTGGAGCGGTACCCCGTTCACGATCCCCTACGGCGCGATCGTCAGCCGCGATCGGGTCAATCTGCTGGCGGCGGACAAGTGCCTCAGCGTCAGCCACATAGCCAACGGCGCCACCCGATTGCAACCGCTGGTGCTCAACATTGGTCAAGCTGCGGGCCTGGCCGCTGCTCTCTGCTGCGAGGCCGGCCTGGTGCCGGCGGAACTGCCACCACGGCGGCTGCAGGAGGCCCTGATCCACGATTCCCTGGCGCCGGCGGCACCGTTTCCGCTCTGGGATACCCCCTGGCACCATCCGCAGTGGCGCCAGCGCCAGCTGCTGGTCCTCGATGATCCCAGCCGACTGAGTGGTGCCGGTCAGCTGGCGCTGGGCGGAACGCTGGAGCCCTGGCAGGCGCCATCGCAGCGGGGCGAACGGCTCTGGCAGGGTGAATTGCAGCCCGATGGCTCGGGCGGTTACATGCTGCTGGTGGCAGGTACCAAGTGGCCGCTGATCACCCTGGAACCGGCCTTACACCAGTGGCTGCAGGCTCAGGATCGTCCCCGTGCCGTCGCCCTGATCGGTAGCGCCAACCCCTGGGGGCCCTGGCTGCGGATCTCGCGGCTGGCCGAACCCGGCGTGGTGGGCTAGTTGCTTACGACCTAACTGCTGGCCCGCAGCCGCAGCTGATCCCGCAGCGAATCCACCAGTTCCACGTGCACCAGCAGCGCGTCGCCGGGCTTGGCTGTGCCGGAGCAGAGGCAGGGGAAGTCGAGGCAGAGCGCTTCGATCTGCACCAGTGCCAGGCCGTCTTGAGGGCGCAACCAGCGCAGCATCAAGGCGCGCCAGTTAGGCCGTGGGTTCTGTTCAAACCAGACCTGCTGCCAGTGGCGCTGGTCCTCGCGGCTGATCGTGATGCCCTCCCGCACGGCCCCCTCCAGACCGCTGAGCAGTCCGGCCATCGTGGCCTCATCCAGCAGCGGTGCGGCTTCGAGCTGCAGGGCCAGCTGCCGCTGGGTGAGCAGGTCGCCGTAGCGGCGGATCGGGGAGGTGGCCTGCACATAGGCCTCCAGGCCGAGGCTGAAGTGGGGCGCTGGCTGAACCCCGACATGACCGCGACTCAGACAGCGCCTGATCGCAGCGTGGCGGACCGGGCCAGGGGGCAAGTCCGCCAGCTCCTGCTCGGAGGGCAGGCTGGCGCTCTGCTGACTGCGATAGGGAAGAGCCAGGGAGTCGGTGATTCCATGGGCCGCGATCACCGCACCAGCCAGGATCATGGCTTCGGCCACCATGCTGCGGGAGGCCGAGGGCTCGATCACCTCCAGCTCGGCCTGATCCTGGCGGCAGCGGATCCGGCCTTCGGGTTGCTCGATCTCCAGGGCGCCGCGCTGCAGTCGCCAGGCCCGCCGTTGCTTCATCAGGCTGTGCATCTCAGCTGGAGCGGGTTCCTCGGGCGGTGCCAGCTCGATCAACTCATCAGCATCGGCATAGGAGAGCCGGTAGGCGGGCTTCACCCAGCTGCGCCGGAGCTCATGGGAGAGCACAGCACCCGCCTGATCCAGGGTCACCGCCAGGCTCCAGGCGGGACAGCGCTGGCCCTGGCGCAGGCTGAAGGCTTCCGTCACCAGCGGTTCCGGGAACATCGGCAGGGTGCCTCGGGCCAGATAGAGGCTGCTGCCGCGGCGCCTGGCTTCGAGATCCAGGGGGCTGTCGGCAGCGATCAGGCGGCCGGGATCAGCAATGTGGATCCAGAGCCGTGGCAAGCCGCCGGCCGGATCAGGCTCCAGGCTGAGGCCATCGTCAATGTCGACGGTGTCGTCGTCGTCGATCGTGAACAGGTGCAGATGGGTCAGATCGAGCCGATGCTGGTCGCCGGCGCAATCCGTGCCGACCAGAGTGAGCAGTCGATGAGCCTCAGCCTCCAGCTCCGCTGAAAAGCCCTGTTCCCAGGTGGTGGCCTCCAGCGAGGGCAGGTGATGACGGGGCCAGAGGCCCAGATCGGCCATAAGGTGCCGAATCGGACCCGGTTCGGCCGCGCAGTGGGCCTGCTGCAGTGCCTGGCGCAGGCCAGCCGGCAGGGGCGGCTCAGCATCACCTCGGGCCCAGCGGCGCAACAGCGTCAGTTCCGAAGCTTCTTCAGAGGCCAGAGCCTCGGGATCGATCGGCTGCCGCTGGCGCAACTGCAGGTGCCAGGCGTCACGGCGGGCTGCCACGAGCCGCTCTCGATGCTGCTGATGGCGTAGTCGGCGCAGCTCATCGAGCGGCCTGGGCAGCACCTGGGCCTGACGCCAGCGGAACCAGGTCTGATCCCCTTGCAGCCACGACCAGAGGGCGGCGCGCAGGGCTGTCTCTCCAGCCGAACCGAGCAGATCAGCCAGGTCCTCCAGGCTGATGGGGCCTGGACTGAGATCAGCAGCGCCAGGGCCGGCCAGGAGCAGCCAGGCCGCCGCCAACTCCCTCGGTGGCGGCAGCGCCGCAGCGAGCACCTGGGGCTGAAGACTCCAGGGGGCCTGAGCAGGCCCTGCAGCGGG
>JAPLID010000103.1 GCA_026389285.1 Cyanobacteriota bacterium | reverse complement strand
CGGGTTCCAGGGACGGAAAGTCTTGGGCTTGCGCATAGGCCAGTTTATCACCCAAAACCGTTGCAGTCACAGGGATCTGGGCAGATTTAAGGGCGTCTGCGGAGAGGTTGTGGGTGGGTTATGTGCGACAGGCTCCTAGGCCCCGCCAGTAGCCAGGGGCAGCTGGCACTCAACACCAGCGGTTCCTACGGCGATCTCAACGGCGACGGCAGGCTGGACTTTCTGGCAGCCGATACACCAACCACTCTGTATGGAGTTAATCAACAGAGCTGGGCATTCTGGAGTATCCGTGCCGCTGGCGATGTGAACGGCAATGGTGTGGATGATGTGATGCTCTCCCTCGCACCGCAGGGACCAGCCTACGGGCAGGTGACCGCCGGGCAGCCCAGCGCCCTGCTATCAGTGCTAGTGGATGGCTCGCTGTTCAAGGTCGATAAGGCCAACAACAGTTTCCGGCTGGATCAGCTCAGAACCCCGCTCAATCCCTACAACCGCAGCCAGCTCTACGACGTCGCCAGCACCTCCAGCAGCGATTACCTTCCTTCGCTGCAGAACTGGTTTGAACCGATCCTCAACTTCAAGCCAGGCTCGCTGACGGCAGCCTCCACGGCCACCAGCATCAATCCGGGTGGAGCACGCTCTTTTACGGCACCGGCGGTGGCGATCAGCCCCGATGGGGGTGCCTACCTGGTGATTTCTGGTGCCGATACGTCGGGACCCAATGGGGCGAGCGGCCTGTGGATGGCCTATCAACAAGCTGGCAGTTGGAAGCAGACCCCCCAGCTACCAGTGGGTACCGACGCCAGCAGTTACTCGCCCAGTGCCACCTTCTACCAGGGCAAGCTTTATATCGCCTACAGAGACACTTCGGGCAATCTCCACATCGCCTATAGCGACGATTCACCCGAAAACACATCAGCCACAAATTGGCATAGCTACCAGGTCAAAACAACCGACAACAACAACAACGAAATCAACGAATCCACCTACTCTTCTCCCACCCTAGTCGCTGAAGCTGGAAGGCTGGCACTTTATTTCCCCTCCAATTCTTCCGGCACCAGCCTGCAAAACCTTCTCTACCTGTACAGCACTGACCCTGACAACTCGAGATCAGGCAGCAATGCCTATGGCAACTGGGGTAGAAGTCTTAACACCACCTCCGGAGGCTACAAAGGCAATAGCAATTCCATTGACACCGGCGGCCATCTTGTTTCGGCGCCGATCGCAGCGACCACTTTCCAGGGACGCACCGTGCTCGCGTTCAGGAGTTCTGACTCAAAAAATATCCGCAAAGGCCATATCTTCCTGCTGACGCAGGTTTCCAGCGCTCCTACCTGGAAGCTTACAGATACTGGCATCGAAAACGTCAATGGTGTTGCTCTCACAAGTGATCAGTCACTTCTCTACCTCACCTCAAGCTCTAAATTTGAAGTGACTAGTCCCAGTTCCAATATCTTGAGTCTTAGGCCCAATACTGATGGCACCTGGACCCCGGATTCCCAGCAGACGGTGGGGGGAAGCCCCAGCGTAACGAATGGCTATGTCTTCTCTCCCCTAATTGGAAATGTCCCTACCTATGCTCCAGGGTACGGCGTAATCAATCCTTTCTTATCAGGTGGCCAGCTGATGGTGGCCTGGACAGACTCTTCTTCCAACATTCAGGTCGCCGATTTCAATGCCACTATCACCACCCCCAGCCAGCAATCCCTGGCGGGCTATTCGATCGATGGCAACATCGACATCAATGGTGATGGCTTTAAGGATGTATTGATCTCCGATCCATCCGATCCCACCCAATCGGTCGACAATCAGTACGCCCTGTTCGGCGGCGACTACCTCAACATCGCCTCCCAGGTGGGCACACCCGGCGATGATGTGATGATCGGCACCCCCTTAGCCGATGTGATCTATACGCTCCAGGGTGCCGATCAGGTGAACAGCAACGGCGGCAAGGATGTGATCTACACCGGCGCTGGCGATGACAGCATCAGCATCAAGGACAATGCCTTCATCCGCATCGACGCTGGTTCAGGATTCGACAGTCTGCAGCTCGAAGGCAACGCCGATCAGCGCTATGACTTTACGGGACCAGGCTCCGTTGCATCCCTTTGGGCGCCAGTAGCCAACAGCGGAACATCGAATCAAAGTCCGGCGATGGTGAGAGATGGCAACACCATTTACATGTCTCGACGCGGTTTGGATTCTTGCCTTTATTGGACGCAAAGCACCGATAGCGGACAGAGCTGGGCCGACTGGCAGCAGTTGCCTAAGGGGATAACCAGCAACAATGCCCCGTCTCTGGCTGTCGTGGGGGGCGATCTCTACCTAGCCTATGTTGGAGCAGATCAGTCTGTTTATGTCACGCAATATGACCCTTACAGCAACCAGTGGAATGCTGATCCCGCAATTCTCTACCAAGACACTCAATATAGTCCCCCAACGGCCACGAAAGTCAAAAACGGCTCCGGACAGCTGGCCGCCATCACTGAAACAGTCAATGGCGCAGAGGGATTGGCCATCTATTATGTAGACGCCATGTCGGGCGATGTCTTCCGCCAGTACAACAACGGTTTTGGCTTGGGGTTTGTTGATCTATACAATCCAGCTTATTGGGAGACGTCAAGCCTTTTCCCTGCCACTGGCTCTCTGAGCGTAACGGAGTACGACGGGTCAACTTGTATGGCCATCATGGATGGACTACGCGCTTATGTCTATTCGCCAGAGGGTAGTGATCCAGCTGTGGGATACCATTGGCGTTATCTCGCCGATCAAGACATTGGCAACACCTATGGTATCAGCCTTAGCAGCATTCCTAAAGGCAATATAAACGCCGGGTTGTTGCTTAACGCCACGGACACAACCACTAAGCAGCAGGTTACCTCCCTGCTGGCTGATGCAATTCCAAACAGCGCCTTCGTTCCATTCAGCAGTCGCTCATCCGTTTCTGATAGCGCTAATCCGCAGACAGCCACCATCCTGGCCATTCCTGCTACGGGCGATGTCGAAAGTTCGCTTTTGGAGGCCGTGGTCGATTCCAGCCGCGCCGATTTAGTCTACGTCAGCAATCCAAGCAGTGTTAGCTCCAACTCTGGGATCTTCTGCGGAACACAGCTTCAGAACATTGAGCTGATCAACTCGATCGATTACGGCGCCAACAACCTGGCCTTTGATGCGGCGGCGGTCAATGCCATCAACCCCGATCGGGTGCTGTTCGTCATCCCCGATTCATCAGACACGATCCATCTCAGCCAGGAATTTCAGCTCCTGACTACGGATGGGTCCCCAGCCAACGTAAGCTACGGAGGGTCTCTGTGGAGCCCCTATGCCGCCAGTGCCCAGGCCAACCCCACAGGCTCCAAACCAGCTTTGGTGTGCGTGCTCAACCCCAACGGCGCCGCCGCCAGCGACTGGCTCAGCACCCATGTGCTCACCGATTTCGCCAACGACAACCCAAACAGCACCACCAGCTTGGGTGCTGTGAACGTGTCGCGGGAGGCCCAGCGCACCGATTCTGCCGCCACTGAGCGAGATCTTCCGACGCTGCCTTCACCCCAATCCGTGATCAGCGGCACAACCATCGCCGATGGCCTCCAGCTCCAGGCACTCCGCAGCGCACCGGGCTCGCCTGTGGCCCGCTTCCAGCTGTTGCGCAACGGCGACGCCAGCCGGGCCTGCGCCGTCCTTTACTGCGTCTCCACCAAGAACAGCTCCGCCCAGCCTGGTCTCGACTGCATCGCCGTCGCCGGTCTGATCGTGTTCCAGCCCAACGAAACCTCGAGGGAGATCACCGTTCCACTGTTGCCCCATATTCAGCAGCTTCGCCAGGGCAGCGTCTCCTTGGAGGTACTGGAGGTGAGCTACAGCGGACAGCACGAACAGCACCTGCTGCTTGACACTGTCTCCAGCAACTCTGACGTTCAGGGCACCATATTATCCGGCCTGCAGTTCAATCCCAGCGACGACGCCAGCAGCGCCACGCTCACCCTCCGGGCCGACACGACCGGCTACGGCCAGGACCTGGCCAGCCTGCAGCTGCGCGTCGGCCGACGCTCCAGCGCCTCCAGCAGCAGCGTGCTGGACACCAGAGTGCTGGCCCTGCTGGATGCCAACGCCTCGGCGACGACGCCCTTGCCGGCTGTCGATCTGGTCACCGGAGACCTGCGACTGGATCACGATGGCATCAGCAACCAGCAGGTGAGCGCCAGCCTCCAGGTCGCTTTCAAAGCCGCTGACGGCTCCCCAGCCGTCACCATCGATGCTCCCGAGCTGGTGTGGGACTCGCCCCTGCGGCAATCCGATCCCACCAGCCTCACCTTCTCCCAGAATCTGCCCCTCATCAGCTGGCGCTCCGACGACGGGACCGGCCTGGTGAGCTTCGGGCTCAGCCATGGCAACGAGCTGATCTGGCTGCTGCAGCAGGCCCAGGCCGGGGCCACCGGCAGCATCAACCCCTCCACCCTCGCCCCCGGAGATCCCTCCTCCAGCTGGTTGGCCTCGGAAGGCAAGCCGGTGGGCAGCCGCTCTGTGCTCACCAACCCCAGCCTCGCGGGCTCCACCTGGACGCCGGTCGCCTTCCGGGATGGAGTGTCTCTGGCCCTCCAGATCCTCAACATCAGTGGCAACCAGTTCAGCGCCAGCTTCGCGGGAGGCGTCAGCGTCGTCGGCTCCCTCAGCACCATCGCCACCGCTCCGGCGCCGGCCCTGATCCAGCCCCAGCTCACCATCCGGTGCCTGGCGAGCTGGGCGAATGGCCTCGGCTTGTTCGCCACTGACGGCATCACCGGCGCCATTGGCAGGCTTCAACCCGGTGATGACGGCTATCGCGAGGCTGCCCTGGCCCGTTCTAAGGCCAGCAACCTCTATCTCTCGGCCGATCAGCTGCCTGGATATGGCAGCGAGAAGACCTACACGGATCTGCCCCTGGATCCTCGCCAGACCTACGGCATGCTGCTGGCCCCGGGCGGCGATATCAGCAAGCTCTACACCTCCTTTGCGGCCTCCAATCCCGGCGGCCTGGCCCAGGCCATCACCCTCAGCTCCACACCTTCCATCCAGACGTTGGGCTTCGAGGATCAGCCAATGAATGGCGGCAACGGCGATAACGACTTCAACGACATCACCGCCTCGTTCAGCAATTTCAGAGTCGCGCTGTTCTGATCAACGCGCCATCTCCAACCCTCCTTGCATCAGCGAGGGGGCCGTGCTGCCACTCGCTGCTGTAGGTCCCGTCTCGGCTGCACCGGGCCGCACGTCTGCCTTCTCACCACAGCTGCCGTGGCGTGGTGAACTCGCGGCTAATAAGAACCAGTCGAACAGGGCTGCGATAGCAGGCCACCCAGCCATGCCTTTGCCAGCAGCATCCCGACCACCAATAATGTCAACGGCAAAGCCTACGCCTCCGGGGAGAACGGCGCCCTGCTCTGGCCGTGCCAGAGGAAACGCCCAGTCAGAGCGCTGAAACGAAGCCCAGATTGTTCCGGCTGTCTGCGGCGGGAAGAAGCGGCAGGCGCTGCTGGTCGATCAACTCTGGCCCACTCGCGGCAATTCCGGGGGGCTAGAAGGGAAAGATGGGGAGCCTGAAGGAAAAGATTCTGGGAATCGTGCGGCAGAAAAGATTCCACTGTTTGTTGTCCTGCCCCCTTAATCGTCAGTCTCCCTCTCCCTGCTTGACCCTTGCGGCAACTCCCTGATAGGGGTAATCGTGATCAAGATCTCTGAATCGGAGGCCCGCGTCATCATCCGATTGACTGCGTTGGTGCCTCTCAGTCCTGCTGAAGCCGCTGCTGCTGCTCGCCGCCCAGCCGCTGGCGCAGGCTCCGCAGCAGATCCGGGATCTGCTCGACCCAGGGGCTGGCTGCCAAAGCGCTGCGCAATTCC
This sequence comes from Cyanobacteriota bacterium, assembly GCA_026389285.1. GTDB lineage: Bacteria > Cyanobacteriota > Cyanobacteriia > PCC-6307 > Cyanobiaceae > Cyanobium. The sequence continues at coordinate 2,854 of JAPLID010000103.1, read as the reverse complement.
TGCTCGCTGACTTCACGCTCAAAAACATCGGCGTTTTCGCCGGGGAACCAGTGCCCCCCTGCCCCCAGCAGCTGATAGCGGGCCCGGCAGTAGGCCTCCAGCCCCCAGGCCTCCAGCAGGTTGTGCAGCCAGAGCAGCATCGGCAGGTTGAGGCCGCCGGGGGTCTCGTGCCACTCCGGCAGCCCCTGGTCCCAGCTGGCCAGCCAAGAGGCATCCAGGGCCTGCCGGCGAGCGTGCTCGAGCCGCTCCAGAATCGGCGGTAACAGCTGGTCGGCCTGGGGCAGCAGGGCGACGGCCTCCAGGTGGAGATCGAGGTCGCTGGGCCGCGCCGCGCCGACGCTGATCGTGTGGATCGCCGGGGCCGACAGGCAGAAGAGATCGTTGAAGACAATCGGATGGAGCGGCTCGCAGAGCGAACTGAAGCGGGGCGCCGGCGTATGCAGATGGCCACCCTTATCGGTGGGACTGATCACGAACACCCCCATGTCGTGGGCCCGGGCTGCCGCCAGGGCGGGGCTGTTGTCCTGACGGATGAAATACCAGTGGAGATTGATGTAGTCGAAGCCGTCGCTACCGATCGCCTCGAGGATCACCGGCAGCGGCGCATGGGTGGACAGGCCGATATGACCCACCCGACCCGCCGACTGCCAGCGCCGGGCCACCGCCAGACAGCCGCCGGGGCGCAGGACCTGCTCAAGCAGCTCGGCATTGTTGATTCCATGGAGCGCCAGCAGATCGAGGCGTTCGCCGCGGGCCTCCAGGCCCAGCCGCTCGACGCTGAGGGTCAGTTTCTGCTCAAAGACGTCCGGATCAGGATCCGGCGGCACCTTGGACTGCAGGATGCGCTGCGGATCGGGCACCTCCCCCAGCAACCAGCCCAACTGGCGTTCGGAGCTGCCGTAGCCGCGGGCGGTTTCGATGTGATGGGCCCCCACCGCCACGGCCCGCTCCAGGATGGCGCGCAGGTTGTCCTGGCTGGCCGCGGTGATCTCAGCCGGCGGCACGTCGCTCCAGCTCTGCTGGAAACGCATACCCCCCAGGGACAGCACCGGCATCGCCAGGCCGGTGCGACCGAAACGACGAGTCGGGAGTCGGCCGGACAACGGATCGCTCAAGGGCGCAGGGGCGGGGCGGCGTCGATCGTTGGGGTGGCCCTGGGCAGGGTGCGCTTCGGGCGCGCCAGCGAGGGCAGACCCAGGGGCAGGATCTCCTGCTGCTCCAGCTGCGCCTCCAGCTGCGGCAGCTGCTCGTAGGCCACCCAGTGGATGCAGTCCACCGGACAGGTGTCGATCGCCTCCTGGATGCGATCGGTGCTGTCGCCGTCCTGGCGGATCGCCCGGGAACGCCCCCAGGTGGGCTCCACCAGGAAGGTGTTACAGGCGACGTGAGCGCAATAGCGGCAGCCGATGCAGACCGCCTCATCGACCCAGACCGCCTTCTGGCGCAGGGCGCCCGCCAGGATCGGCTCCAGGCCGCTGGGACCGGAACCGGGTCCGGGGCTCAGAACACGGAAAGCAAGGGCCGGATCAACCGCAAGGTTTCCGGCTGGTGCGTGGGGGGAGGCCAAGACGGGAGCGGAAAAGGATCAGGAAATCAGCCGTCCCAACGGGTGACCACCAGTTCGATGCTGCCATCAAGCTGGTTGGTCTGCTCACTGACCTGGAAGCCCTCCTCGGTGCTGGCGGCCAGGATCGTGCGCAGGGCATAGCGCTGGTGGAGCTGGGACAGGAAGCGCTCGATCGGCACGGGCTGCTTCCATAGATCCAAATCGGTCACCAGCTCATAACTGCCGGTCTGGGCATTGAGACGAAAGCCGATGTCGGCGCCACCCTCCTGGGGGACGGCCAGCTCGGCGGTCACGGTCTGCCCGCGGTAGCCCCGCACCTGCAGGCTGCCCTGCTCAGGCGGATGGCCCAGATCGGTGAGGGCCTCGATCAGGGTCTGGCGATCACGCAGCTCGGTGGTGACGGTGCTGAAGTGCGACATCGGATCAGAGGAAACGAACGAACGGAGAAGGCGAAGCCGCCGGAAACGGCTGAGCAGGGGAGGAAATAGAAACAGACGTTAGGCAGATGGGAAAGCCGGGGATCAAAGCCGCTGAATCGAACGGCTCCGGAATCAGACCTTTGCCGCCTTGAGTGGCTGCCGAAGACAGCCCATCAGAAAGGGCGGGACTGGCTCAGGGGCAGCCGTTCCGACTCCTGCAAAGGCTGGCTTTGGAAAGCCTCGGCGGTGCTGCGCCGCTGCTGGACCTGGCCGAGGCGCGCCTCGATCCGTTCGGTCAACGCTTCGCAGCCCGCACCCTGGATCCCTACCACCAACTCCTCCACCAACCCGTCGGGCCGGATCCGGAAGCGAATGGTGCGCTGAGCCATTCCCCGACCTGCAAGGTGTGTGGGAATGTTAACGGGGACGGTGCGTCACTGGAGCAGCCCTTCATCCACCAGGGTCTGCAAGCGTTCGAGCACATCAGGCTGCTCCAGCTGTTCCAGCGCCATTCGGGCCTCATCGCGCACGCTGGGCTCGGCGTCCTGCAGCATCGTGTGCAGCAGCGCCTCCACCAACTGCTGCTGGCGGGGCTCGACCAGGTCGGGATAGAGACGACCCAGCCCCCAGGCGCTGTTGCTGCGCACCGCCGGCTCACTGTCGATCCGCAGGCTGAGCAGCAGCTGGGCGGCGGCCGGATCGGCCTTGGCGGGCCCCGTGCCGCCGGCATCAGCCAGGGAGCTGGCCGCCCAGAGGCGCACCGCCGCCACATCCAGCTGCAGGGAGCGGATCAGGGGATTGAGCACCGGAGCGTCGGGGTAGTTGCCCAGGCTACAGGCCACCGCCTTGCGCACATAGCCATTGTCAT
>JAPLID010000160.1 GCA_026389285.1 Cyanobacteriota bacterium | reverse complement strand
GTCGTTGGCGGTGTTGACGCCGAGGTTGGCCCACTTCTCGCCCTTGTGAGCCGCCGGGATCTCGCTGGCGTTATTGGGGAGGTCACGGACATGCCCCATCGAGGCCTCCACACGGAAGTCCTTCGGCAGAAAGCCCCGGATGGTTTTGGCCTTGGTGGGGCTCTCGACGATGACCAGGGTGTGGGCCACGGATAGGCACTGAACCGCTCACCTTCTTTATCGCATCGCTCGCCCCACCGTGCGCAGCCGCTCACCGAAGCCACCAGTCGCCCTCTGGCAGCGACCGCTATAATCCCCAGCACTGAAGCCTTTTTTGCGCTGTGGCTGACGTGTTTTTCGCCGCCACTTCTACTGCCGTCACCTTCGCATCCGCTGTTGCCTCCGTCGCTGCATCCACAGCAGCCGATGCCACGGCCGCGATCGGCTCCGGTCTGAGCACCGGCAGCCTCAATCTCCAGCTCAACGCGGCGAGCATTGCCCCGGAAGCTGCCGTATTGATCGCCCTGCTGGTCTGCCTGCTGGTCGATCTGGCCGGCGAGAAAGCCGCCAGCCGCTGGGTACCGCCTATTTGTTATGGCGGCCTGGGCTCGGCGCTGGTGCTGCTGGCCCTGCAATGGAACAGTGCACCCGAACCCTCCTTCCTCGGGGCTTTCCTGGCCGACAACCTCGCCATCGCCATGCGCTCGGTGGTGGCAGCCTCCACGCTGATCTCTCTGTTACTCAGCTGGCGCTACGTCGAGCGCAGCGGCACGCCGGTGGGCGAGTACGCCGCCATCCTTCTGGCCGCGACCCTCGGGGGCATGGTCCTCTGCGGGGCCACGGATCTGATCAGCATCTTCATCTCGCTGGAAACACTGTCGGTCTCGAGCTATCTGCTCTCGGGCTACATGAAGCGCGATGCGCGCAGCTCTGAAGCAGCGCTCAAATATCTGCTGGTGGGTTCAGCCGCTGCGGCGGTTTTTCTTTACGGGGCCTCGCTGCTTTACGGGCTCAGTGGTGGAGCCACCAGTCTTGATGCAATCGCCATCGCCCTGCGCACCTCGGACACCCCGATCACCGCCCTGGCGCTCGTGTTCGTGCTGGCCACCGTGGCCTTCAAGATCGCGGCCGTTCCCTTCCATCAATGGACCCCGGATGTCTACGAAGGCTCGCCGACACCGGTCGTGGCCTTTCTGTCGGTCGGCTCCAAGGCCGCTGGCTTTGCCCTGGCCCTGAGGATTCTGGTCGGTTGCTTCGAAAGTTTCGACGCCCAGTGGAAGTTCCTGTTCACGGTGCTGGCGGTGCTCAGCATGGTGCTGGGCAACGTGGTAGCCCTGGCCCAGACCTCGATGAAGCGGATGCTGGCCTACAGCTCGATCGGCCAGGCGGGGTTCGTGATGATCGGCCTGGTCTGCGGCACCGAAGATGGCTTTTCAGCGATGGTCCTTTACATCGCCGCCTATCTGTTCATGAATCTGGGCGCCTTCGCCTGCATCATTCTCTTCTCGCTTCGCACCGGCAGCGATCGCATCGCTGACTACGCCGGTCTTTACCAGAAGGATCCCCTGATTACCCTGGGATTGAGCCTATGTCTGCTGTCGCTGGGCGGCATACCGCCGATGCTGGGCTTCTTCGGCAAGATCTACCTCTTCTTCGCCGGCTGGGCCGATCATCAATACCTACTGGTGGTTGTTGGTCTTCTCACTTCGGTCATCTCGATTTATTACTACATTTCCGTCATCAAGATGATGGTGGTTAAGGAGTCCCAGGAAGCCTCCGATGTGGTCAAGAACTATCCGACGATCAGCTGGAATGTGGCAGGCATGCAACCACTGCGCGCTGCCCTGGTGGGCTGCGTTGTTGTGACCGCCGTCGGCGGGATTCTTTCCAGCCCCCTATTTAACTGGGCCAACTCCACCGTGGCAGGGACGCCGATCCTGCAGCAGGCGATTGCCAGTAGTGGAGCGATCCCCCTTGGCTGAACCAGGCCTGGTCATGGTCGAGCCACAGCGGTTGGAGCCCACGCCCCGCCTGCGGGGTCGCCTGTCCAAAGGGGAGCCAGGCTCGTCTCCGAGCCCGGTCGCGGAACTGGATCAGATCGCCAAGATCTATGGCAGCGGCGACACCGAGGTGCGAGCTCTCGATGATCTCAACCTGATCGTTTACCGCGGCGAATATCTGGCGATGATGGGCTCCTCGGGCTCGGGCAAGAGCACGGCGATGAACATCCTGGGCTGCCTGGATCGCCCCACCACGGGCACCTATCGGCTCAACGGCACCCCGGTTGAGCATCTCAACGACGATGAACTGGCCGACCTACGCAACCAGGAGCTGGGTTTTGTGTTCCAGCAGTTCCATCTGCTACCCCAGCTCAGTGCCCTCGACAACGTCACCCTGCCGATGATCTACGCCGGCGTGCCCCTGAAGGAGCGCCGTGAGCGGGCCGCCGCGGCCCTGCAGCGGGTGGGCCTGGCTCAACGCCTAGACAACCGGCCCAATCAGCTCTCCGGTGGCCAGCAGCAGCGGGTGGCGGTAGCCCGCGCCATCATCAACCAGCCGATCCTGCTCTTGGCCGACGAACCCACCGGCGCGCTGGATTCCAGCACCACCCGTGAAGTGCTCGATCTGTTCGACGAACTGCACCATCAAGGCATGACGATCCTGATGGTGACCCACGAGCACGATGTGGCGGACCGGGCCGAACGGGTGCTGCAATTCAAGGACGGCCACATCGTCGATGGACTGGGCGACTGGATTCATAACGTCTGAATCAGGCTGGGCGACTCAGCCCCGCTGGCCCTGACCCGGCGCACGCGTGCCACTAGGGACGGCGGTGCCATTGGTGGTGCCATTCGCTGGACCCGCAGCAGCCGGGGCCCCGGCGGGAGCCAGGGGCGATCGAGGCCGCTCGAGGGTCTGCAGCAGCTGGCCCATCAACATCGCCACGGCATCGGGGGACTGGCCCCCCGCCAGGCCGGACAGGCCGGGAAGGCCCGCCATCAGGCCGCTGCCGGGATCGAGTTCGCCCGGATCCACCGCCACCCAGCCCCCCTCCTGGGGCATGCGCACCTCAAAGTGCAGATGGGGGCCAGTGCTCAGGCCCGTGCTGCCGACCCGGCCGATCACCTCCCCCTGGCGCACCGTCTGGCCCTCCTTGACGTAGAGCTCGGAGAGATGGCCGTACAGGGTGCGGCGGCGCGGGCCGTCGTGCTCGATTTCGATCGCCAGGCCGTAGCCGCCGGCCAGGCCACTGCTCGTTACCCGGCCGTTGAGGGCTGCGACCACGGGGGTGCCTTCGGGGGCCGCCAGATCGCGGCCGGCGTGCATCAGCCAGCTGCCCATCACCGGATGCAGGCGCCAGCCGAAGGGGCTGGTGACCACAGCCGAACCGATCAGGGGAAACAACAGGCCGGCATTGCCATTGCCGGCGATCGCCGCCGGTCTTGGGGTCCGGCCGAAGACATCGGTGAGCCGGAAGGTGCCACCGGCTCCCGAAAGCAGGGCCGAAACCGGCACCGAGATGGGCGGGAGGGGCAGGGCATCGGTGCTGAAGCGTCCCATACCCGCAGAGCCGGTGCCATCGCTCAGCCCGGCTAAGCCTTGACCTTCACCTGAGGAGAAGCCGATGCCATCAAGCCGGCCGCGCATCACCACACCGGTGCCGCACTCCACCTTTGACAGCGCTCCGCTGCTGCAGGCCTCTCGGTGGACGGCATTGATCGGGGCGATCAGGCCGCGATGAACCCGCACCCGTTCGGCCGGGGAGATCACCCCATCCCGCTCAAGGGCCTCCAGGGAGGCATCGAAGCGACGGGGGGGCAGATTGCGCCGCTCGTCCGCCGATGGTCGCAGCGGGGTCTCCGCCAGGGGCTGGCGCGGCGCAGCCACCGGCGGCGGGCTCGCCTGCTGCACTGGCACCGACAAAACTGGCGGCGGCGGCAACGGGGGCTGGGGAGCGGCCTCAGGCACCATCACGGGCTGGGGAGGCACTTCGCTTTGCTGCGCCAAGACCAGGGGCACGGCAGCCAGGGGCGCGGCGCCCAGCAGGCCCAGGAGCAGAAGGCGAAGGGGCTTGGAGGCCATGGGAGAGGAAATTGTGACGGCGCGAAACGGCGGTACGGAGAGGAGAGCGAGGGCTCAAGCGCGGATCCGGCCTGTCTCAAGGCCACTGTTCCCGCTTGGGAGCGGATCGGAAGAATCGCGGAGCTCCGGCTGAGCGATGGGCTGGCTGGAACACCTACGGATCAGCTGAGATGGAGTCGCTTGGAATGGAAACAATTTAAAGGGCCGCCCCTCTGAAAGGCTGCCGATTCTGTCTGCGGAGTGCCGGATCTCAAGGCGGAACCAGCAGATCGGGTGTGATGTTACGGGTTTTGAGCGGCCTGCGTCGCAGCGGCGCAGCAGGACTCCCGGGAGCTGGCAGCCGACGGTTCAGGGGCCCAGATCAAAGCACCGCTGCAGCACCCGCTGGCGTGTGCCGCACTGCAGTCGAAGGCCACCATCGCGCTCCAGACCCAGCGGCCGCCAGTCCTCGCCGTCGAGCCGCAGCGGCTCCGCGGCCCGATGCAGCCGTTGTTCGGCCAGGGCGCGCACCTGCTCCGGCCGCCCAGCCGCGGCGATCGCCCACTCCAGCGCCAGCAGCACCCGGGCCGCTAACCGCGCTGGATCGGCGCCCCGGGTACCGAGGCAGCGGCGCAGGTTGATGGCCCCGGCCGGTACGGGATTGAGGCCGTTCAGTCCCACCCCAAGCCGCGCCCAGCGGATCCGCTTCCCCCGCAGCCGCAGGCGGGGCAGCAGGCCGGCGACTTTGGCCAGACGGCCATCCGGCCCCTCCAATAGCAGATCATTGGGCCATTTCAGCCGGACCGGCAGGCCGAGTTGCTCCAGCTGCAGGGCCAGACCCACCGCCACCGCCAGTCCCGGTGCGGCCGCCTCGGCCGGATCCTCGGGCCAGGGCAGGGCGGCGCTGAGCCAGACCCCACCGCGGGGTGCCAGCCAGGGCCGGCCCTGCTGGCCATGGCCGAAGCGCTGATGGACCGCCAGCAGCGCCAGGGGCTGCCGCAGCGCTCCCGAGCTGGCCGGCAGCAGCTGAGCCAGCCAGCGATCCAGCTCACTCTCTGTGCTGGCACAGACCGCCAGACCCCTCAACCGCCAGGGGGACAACGGCGCAGGCGGCAGGCCGGTACCGGGCTGGGGAACCCTGGCGGCCGGCCGCAGCAATCGCCGCCGCTCGGCGACGATCCTGCCGATCACAGCTGCCGCAGCCAGGCGCCGATGCGCTCGGCACTGGCCTCGAGTTCCGCCGCCGGATGCACCAGGGCCAGGCGCTGCCAGCCTTCCCCGGCGGGTCCGAAGCCATGGCCCGGGGTGAGGCAGACGCCGGTGCCCTCCAGCAGGGCCGCGGCGAACGTTTCCGAATTGAGGCCGCGACGGCGGGCCACCTCGGGCAGCTGCAGCCACAAATAGAGCGCCATCGACGGCAGCCGCACCGGCCAGCCCTGGGCCTCCAGGGCTGCCGCCATGCGATCGCGCCGTTCCCTGTACACCTCCCGCAGCTGCTGGGGCCATTCGGGCGCCTGCTCCAGGGCAGCGATCGCTCCGGCCTGCAGGGCCAGGGACTGGTTGAAATCCACCACCCCCTTCAGCTGGCGCAGGGCCGTGATCAACCACTCAGCGCCGATGGCGAAGGCCAACCGGTAGCCGCCCAGACACCAGCTCTTCGAGAAGGAGAAGAACTCGATACCGCACTGGCGCCAGGCCGGGTTGCGCAGCAGGGCCGGCGCTTCGCCATCCAGGGCGAGATCGACGTAGGGGTTGTCGTGGGCCAGGACGATGTCGTGGCGGAGGGCCCGCTGCACCGCCTGATCCAGCCACAGCTGTTCACCGGTGGTGGCGGTGGGGTTGTGGGGGAAGCCGAGCACCATCAGCTTCAGGGCATCCCATTCGGCGCTGGCCAGTTGGTCGAAATCCGGCCGCCAGCCCCTGTCGGCATCAAGGGGCAGCAGCACCGGCCGGGCCGAAGCCAGCTGCAGGCCGCCGAGGTGGGACGGGTAATACGGATCAAGCAGCAGGGCAGGATCGCCAGGATTGAGCACCGCCAGGGGCAGATGGGCCGTGCCCTCCTGGGATCCCACCAGTAGCAGCACCTCCCGGTCCGGGTCCACCGCCACGCCGAAACGCCGGCCCGCCCAGCCGGCCACCGCCTCCCGGAACGGCCTGGTGGCGCCGTGGAGGCAATAGGAGGCGCTCTCGGGCCGGTTCAGGCCAGCGGCGATCGCATCGAGCGCCACCGCGGGGGGCTGGAGATCGGTGGAGCCGAGCGAGAGATCGAGCAGCGGCGGCAGCGGCTCCCCGGACGGGGCGGCAGCCTGCCAGCGCCGTTGATAGACCTGCTTGCGCTGATCGTTGCGGGCGAAGACACCGCTGCCCAGCAGGGCCAGGCGTTCAGAGATGGGCATCCAGGAAGGCCTGCAGCTGGGGCTTGGCCAAGGCGCCCTCGTGGCGACCGATCTCGACACCGTCGCGGAAGAGGATCAAGGTGGGTAAGCCCTGAACCCTGTAGGCGTCGCGGCTACCCGGATTGCCGTCGGCCTCGAGTTTGCCGACTGTGAGCCGGTCGGCATAGGTGCCGGCGGCCCAGGTCATTAACGGTGCCATCAGCCGGCAGGGACCGCACCAGGACGCCCAGACATCGACCAACACCGCCGAGGACCGGGCCAGCACTTCGGCGGCGAAGTTGTCGTCGTTCAGTTCGAGCACGGCGGGCGCACCGCTGGCGGCAGCGGCCGCTGGAGCTTCGGCGTTGTGGTCAGTCGACACGGCCCGGGAATAGCTGCCCCGATTGTATGGATTCCGGCTCTCGTGCCGGTGGGACCCACTGAGCGCGACGTCAGAGTTTCTCGATCGAGCGCTTGAGTTGCTCAAGCTCGGCGTCCACCTCGGCTACCTGTACCGCTTCGAGCTGGGGCACGGGTCCGTTGGCTGCCGGCAGAGAGATCGGCGTGCTTCCCCCCTCCAGTCGGGTCTTCAGGGAGGCCAGCTCCTCGTCGACGCTGCTGCCCTCGAGGGCAGCGAACTGGCTTTCGAGATCGGCACCGGCCAGCTCGGCGGCGGCCTGGCTGCGGGCCTCCATCGCCAGCACCTTCTCCTCCATCTGATCGAAGGCGGCCATGGAGCTGTTGGTGCCGAGATTGCCGACGGCGTTCTGCAGCTGCTCCTGGGCCTGGGCCGCCTGCTGGCGAGCCTTGAGCATGTCCTTTTTGGTCTTGGCCTCGGCGATCTTGCCTTCAAGCGCCCGCAGGCTGTTCTTGAGGGTCTCCACCTGGCCGGACTGGCTGGAGATCTGGGTGTTGAGGGCGGTGGCCGTCTCGGAGTAAGTCTTGCGGCGGGTGAGGGCTTCGCGGGCCAGATCCTCGCGGTTTTCCTTGAGGGCCAGCTCAGCTTTGCCCATCCAGAAACGATCCTGGGAGGAGGCCTGCTCGGCCTGGTTCTGCAGGCGCTTCTGGCTGGCGATGGCGTTGGCCACGGCCTGGCGCAGCTTGACCAGATCCGCCTGCATGTCGGCCACGGACTGATCGAGGATCTTGGACGGATCCTCCGCTTTGCTCACCAGATCGTTGAGGTTGGCGCGAAGCAGGCGGCTGAGCCGATCAAAGAAGCCCATGTATTGGATGATGGGGCGAAATCAGAGAGTAGCGACAACGGTGAATCGGGGCCGCCGCAACCGTCAGCGGATTGCCGCACTCCCCCTGCTGGGCCGCCCTAGCCTGCGGCCATGGCCAAGGCTTCCCGCCAGCAGACCCGCCGCGTCGGCAATCTGTCGCTGCTGATCGCCGCGCCCAGGCCTCCGGCCAGTGCCGTGGCCAGCTGCCTGGAGGCTCTCCAGCAGGAATGGCAACGGGACGGCCATCTGGCTGCCCTCTGGCAGGCCTGGCCGCGAATCGCCGGCCCCCAGCTGGCGAAGCATTGCCGGCCGCTGCAGCTGCAGGCGGGCCTGCTGACGGTGGGAGCCGCGCCGGGCCCCTGGCTTCAGGCCCTGCAGTACCACCGCCACCAGCTGCTGGGAGCCCTGCGCGGGGCCGGCTTCACGGTGCGGGATCTACGGGTGCAGCAGTACCACGCCTCTGCGACAGCAACCGCCGGCACCAGCCTGGAGGCCGAAATCTGGGCCTGCCATCCCAGCCGCGTCGACGTGCATGGTCAGGCCGACTGCCCTGACTGCCAGCGGCCGGCGCCGGCCGGCGAGATGGCCCGCTGGGGCCACTGCAGCTTCTGCCGTCGCGACTGGCTGGCGGCTCAGTTCCAGGTGATGCCAGGTGGGCCTGGAGCGGCCGTGCCAACCGGAGCCCCCGATGCAGGCAGAGGCGATGAGACGCCTGCCCGGCCGCAGAAGCGCTCCACCCAGCCGAAATAGACCTGGGTTGGCTGTTTGGCCATCACTCGCGCCTCCACCTCCCGCTGCCAGGTGCTGGCCCTGTAAAAGACGTCGACGTCCCGGCGTTCTCGGCGGCTCAGGCCACGCAGCAGCGTCTCGCACCGGTTGCCGCGGGGGTAGATCACGATCAGCCTGCGGTTGCGCAGATAGAGCCCCCAGGTGCCAAGGCAGGGGCGCAGGGCTGACACGAATGCCGGAAAAGGTTGCGAATATTTTAATAGGCCGCTGAATATCCTGTCTCGGCGACGTTGAAGCTCGCTTTGACACGCTTGCGCCCCCCCCCCTGTTCATCGGCGCTTCCGGACTGCGGAGTGAACTCGAAACAACTCGTTGTGCGGAGTTGTTCAACACGCGCAATAAAGAGCCCTGCAAAAGGAACGTGCTGTGCGGGGACCATGCTGACCAGCATGCGGAGCGGGATCATTTCGGGCTCCGAAAACTTGTCGCCTCGAAAGGAAATGAGCATAGTGTTGCCAACACCTTTTTCCGTTCAGGCGGCCTCCGAAAAGAATGTCTGATCTAAAATGTCCGTTCAGTGGTCACATGGGCGCCGTGACCCCCGCCGGCGGCACCTCAAACCAACAGTGGTGGCCGGATCAGATCCAGCTCGGCCTGCTGCATCAGCACCACCCCGCCTCCAATCCCCTGGGGGCTGGCTTCGACTACGCCGAAGCCTTCGCCGGGCTCGACTTCGGCGCCCTCAAGGCCGATCTGCGGGCCCTGATGACCAATTCCCAGGACTGGTGGCCAGCGGACTGGGGCCATTACGGCGCCCTGTTCATCCGCCTGGCCTGGCACAGCGCCGGGACTTACCGGATGGCGGATGGCCGCGGCGGCTCCGGCCATGGCAACCAACGATTTGCGCCGCTCAACAGCTGGCCCGACAACACCAACCTCGACAAGGGTCGGCGGCTGCTCTGGCCGCTCAAGCAGTGCTACGGCAACCGCATCTCCTGGGCCGATTTGATCGTGCTGGCCGGCACCGTGGCTCTGGAGTCGATGGGCTTGCCCACGCTGGGCTTCGCCGCTGGTCGCACCGACATCTGGGAGCCGCAGCAGGAGGTGTTCTGGGGTCGGGAGAACACCTGGCTCGGCGATCAACGCCATGCCGACGACGGCGCGCTTGAGCAACCGCTGGCGGCCGTCGAAATGGGATTGATCTATGTCAACCCCGAGGGACCCCATGGCCATCCGGATCCGGTGGCCTCCGGCCGCGAGGTGCGCGACACCTTCACCCGCATGGGCATGACCGTCGAGGAAACCGTTGCCCTGGTGGCGGGCGGCCACACCTTCGGCAAATGCCACGGTGCCGCCCCCGCCAGCAACCTGGAGGCCGAACCGGAGGGGGCACCACTGGAGGCCCAGGGCCTGGGCTGGGTCAACCGTTATGGCAGCGGCAAGGCCGAGCACACGATCACCAGCGGTATCGAAGGGGCCTGGAAGCCCAACCCCACCTGCTGGGATCAGGGCTACTTCGAGATGCTGTTCACCTATCAGTGGGAGCTCACCAAGAGCCCGGCCGGCGCCTGGCAATGGGTGGCCCAAGATGTGAAACCGGAGCACCTGATTCCCGATGCCCACGTGCCGGGATTGCAAGCGGCGCCGATCATGACCACGGCCGATCTCTCCTTGCGCCATGACCCGATCATGGAGCCGATCGCCCGGCGCTTTCATGACGATCAACAGGCCTTCGCCGACTGTTTCGCCCGGGCCTGGTTCAAGCTGACCCACCGCGACCTAGGCCCCCGTTCGCTGTATCTCGGGCCCGATGTCCCGGCCGACGTGTTCCTCTGGCAGGATCCGCTGCCGGCCGTGGACCATCCGCTGGTGGAGATCGCCGATCTGCCGGCGTTGAAGCAACAGATCCTGGCCACGGGCTTGACGGTGAGCGAGCTCGTCGCCACCGCCTGGGCGTCCGCCTCCACCTTCCGGGGCTCGGACAAACGCGGCGGTGCCAACGGCGCCCGCCTGCGGCTGCAGCCCCAACGCAGCTGGGAGGTGAACGATCCCGAGCAACTCTCCCGGGTGCTGCCTCAGCTGGAGGCTGTGCAGACGGCCTTCAACAGCAACCGCACCGACGGCAAACGCATCTCCTTGGCCGATCTGATCGTGCTGGCCGGGGGGACGGCCGTGGAGCAGGCTGCCGCCGCCAGCGGGCACCCGCTGAGCGTTCCCTTCCGGCCCGGGCGCAGCGATGCCAGCGCGGAGCAAACCGATGCCGCCGGCTTCAACGTGCTCAAACCCCTGGCCGATGGCTTCCGCAATTGGCAGCGGGCCGATCTGCCGCTGCGCGCCGAGGAATTATTGCTGGATCGGGCCCAGCAGCTGGGCTTGAGCGCCCCTGAATTGACGGTTCTGGTGGGGGGGCTGCGGGTGCTGGGAGCCAACAGCGGCGGCAGCCGTCTTGGCGTGTTCAGCGAGCGTGTCGGCGTGTTGAGCGCGGATTTCTTCGTCAACCTGCTCGACATGGGCACGGTCTGGGGACCGGTCCCCGGCGAATCCACCTACGAAGGGCGCAGCCGCAGCGATGGCAGCTTGCGCTGGACGGCCAGCCGCGCTGATCTCGTCTTTGGATCCAACAGCCAGTTGCGGGCGATCGTCGAGGTCTATGCCCAGCAGGACGGCGGCGGGCGCTTCGTCCACGACTTCGTGCAGGCGTGGGTGAAGGTGATGGGGCTGGACCGGTTTGACCTGCAACGGGCCAGCCGCTGATCATCGAAATCCGCCGATCTGGGGGGGGGGAGACCTGCTCCCTGGCAGCGGATCTGGCTAGCAAGAGGCCAGCTGCCGTCGCCTTGATCTTGACCCCGATCTCCCCACGCCCGTTGCCGCAGACACTTGAGCCCTGGACGCTGCCCCTGAGGGGCTGGACCTGAGGCTCAGCCTGGATCAGAGGCTGAGCAGGAAGCCGTCACGGCGGTGGAAGTCGGGTTCTGGACCGCCATGGGCGAGGGCCCAATAGCTCACCAGGCCCGAGCGCTGCTGGATCACGGCGGTGATCGCCGCCTCGAGCGGCTGGTCCGCCTCCACACCGGGGGGCAGATCGGCCTCCAGGGACAGCCGCAGCTCACCGGGATCGGGCGCCACCTGCAGATCAAGCCGCGGGTAGGCGACTTCCGCCGCCAGGGCGCGGCGATAACCGTCCAACCGGTAGACGTTCCAGTGGCCCGCGGGCGAGAAGTTGAACTCCCAATAGGGCTCCTGGCCGGGGAGGGCCAGGAACAGCTCGAAGCAGGTGCTCTGCCAGAGCTCATCGAGCCGGCAGGGCTCGGGCGCCGGCGGTGGAATCAGTACCGTATCCAGATCGCCCAGGAGGTCGTAGCGGATATCGAGCCGCTGGCCGCGACGGCTGATCTCGCCGGTGATCGCCAGCTCCTTCAGCAGGGGCAGCGATTCAAAGGGCTGGAGCGCGAAACGGTGATCACTGTGCACGGGGATCTTCGGACATCAGGTGGCAGCCCGCAGCCCCTCGATCATCGCGCGGATCGCACCCTCCTGCGTCTCGATGCTCTCGGTGAGCCGGAACTGCACGAGGGCCCGCTGCAGGTTCTGGCCGGGGTGATCGGTCTTGAAGTAGAAGTTGCCCGCCAGATGATCGGTGAAGAAGCGCAGACCAAGCTCGAAGGCGATCAGGCGGATGGCGTCAAACAGATGGTCGTAGTCGGCCTCGCTCAGAAAGGCGGCAGCCCGGTTGAGATAGCCCTCAAGGATCGCCTCGCACAGATCCAGATCGAAATGGACCGAGCGCCAGTCGGCCGTCTCCTCACCGAGACGATTGCAACCGGAGCGGAGACAGTCACCGATGTCGTAGTGAACCAGGCCCGGTTTGATCGTGTCGAGATCGACCAGGGCGATCGCCTCGCCGGTGGCCCGATCGAACATCACGTTGTTGAGCTTGGGATCCCCGTGGATCGGCCGCAGCCGCAGCCGACCGGCCGCCTTGGCATTTTCCAGCACAAAGGCCAGCCGCTGGCGATCGCGGATGAAGGCGATGCAGTGGGCCGCCTGGGGGGTGAGTGGCACATTGTTGGTGTGCAGGGCGCGCTCGAACTGGACGAGATAGCCCGGGGTGATGTGGAAGCCCTCGAGGGTGTCGGCGAGCTCCGCCACGGGGAGATCGCTGATCAGGGCATGGAACGTGCCCAGGCCCCGGCCGAGTTCACGGGCCTGATGGCGATCCTCGAGCACATCGCAGCTGCGGCATCCCTTGACGTAGGTGATCGTGCGCCAGACCTCTCCATCGAGCTCCAGCCAGCAGCGATCGGGCTGATCCCGCACGGCCAGGAGCCGGGGCACCTCCCAGCGGCGCCCGCTCAGCACGGCGCCGGCGTGGGCCTGCACGTGCTTCCCGAGCCGCAGGATGTTGGCCATCACCAGCTCAGGCTGGGGAAAGACACGGGTGTTGCTGCGCTGCAGCCCCAGCCGATCGGCCTGGCAGTCCTGAAGGCGCACCCGCACCCGGTAGGTGTCGTTGACATTGCCGGAGCCCAAGGGGCTGATCTCGACCACCGGACCAGGCAGCACGAAGGCTGCGGCGATCGCCAGCAGGGGGTCGCCCGCCAGGTCGCGGGCGGTGGTGGGCAAGCCTGCATTGGTCTCAGGCATGGGACCTCGGGCGCAGTCGGCGCCATTGTCCACGCCGATCCGATGGATCCCAGGCCAGGACTGCCAGTCCTTCAGCTGGGCTGAGCTCCGGATGCCCGATCGGCAGGGCTCAGGACCCCAGGTCCCAGGACCCCAGGTCCCAGGCGGCGAACGCCGTGGGAGATGGCCCCCGCGACCCGCTCCGCGGACCGTCGGGTGGCTGAGTCGTCGATCAGAAGGCGTAGCGCAGGCTGACCTGAAGACCCTGAGTCTGGAGATCGGCCTCGGTGCCGGCGATGGTGATGCTGCGGGTACCGCGGGGGCGGACGATGGTCGCCGAACCGGTGCGGCTGCGCACCTGACCGAGGTCGCTGAAGCGGTAGGCCAGATCAAGGCTGAGCCGCTCACTGAGGGGCACCGCCACGCCGGCCGTCAGCAGGTAGGCCACCCCACTGCTGCTGCCGCTGGCAGTGGTCGTCGAGGCATTGGCGGCAATCGCGGGGAAGCGGTACGTGACCCCATCCAGCTGGTTGCGGGCTGCACCGATGCCGGCCCCGAGGAAGGGGCGCACCCCAAGGATGCGGGGCAGATCGACGTAGGCGACGCCGAAGGCCGCCAGCGACTCGACCGAACCGCTCACCGGCTGGGAGGGTCCGGCACCGCGAAAGTTGCTGCGGCCACTGAAGGCCAGCTGGGGACGCCAGCTCAGCAGCGCTTCGGCCCGCAGCCAGGGCGTGAAGCGATAGCCGAAGGCGCCATCGAGCACGGGCGTCTGCCCGAAGGAGCCCATCGCCTGCAGCGAGCGTCCGTTCTGGCCGGCGCCGCAACCGAACAGGGCCGGCGGTGTGATGCCGGCGCAGGAGCCCTGGTCGCGGAAGCTGGTGGGAGCGGACCAGTCGAGGCCGCCGCCCAGGCGCAGATAGGGGCCGCTGCGCTCTTCTGGGGATGAGGAAGGAGCTGGGCGGGCCGGAGCGGCTGGCTCCGCTGCGACCAGGGGAACAGCCGTAGCCGCTCCCGCCAGCAACTGGGACAGAACGAGCCCGCTCAGACCGGCGAAGACGGGATAGGAGGGCAGCAGCCCGGAACGGAGCAGCGGCAAGGTCGACGGCGATCCAGGGGCTGGCATCGGAGGAACCACAGCATCAAGTTGCAGCAGGTTCTAGGTCACTTGGAATGGAGCCCGCTGCGCACCACCGCTGCCCTTGGACAGGACAATCCCGCAGAAGCCGCTCCAGGTGGCGGAAGGGTTGCAACCATCGGCTGGATGCGGCGGCGAAGCCGGCTCAGACCAGCTCCTGGCAACAGGCGGCGAAGGCCGCCGCGGGATCGGCGGCGGCGCTGATCGGCCGGCCGATCACCAGCTGGCTGGCCCCGGCAGCGATCGCCTCGGCGGGGGTCATCACCCGGGCCTGGTCGCCGGTGGCGCTGCCGGCCGGCCGGATCCCCGGGGCGACCAGCCGGAAGGGCTGCGGGTGAACCTGCCTCAGGGCCGCCACCTCCAGGGGAGAGCAGACGCAGCCGCCAATGCCGGCGCTGGCCGCCAGGGCCGCTAGGCGGTTGACGTAGGTGGGCACCGGTTCGGCAATCGCCAGCTCTTCGGCGAAGCGCTCAACCGGCCAGCTGGTCAGCACGGTGACGGCCAGCAAGGTGGGAGGCGCCAGCCCCGCGGCGGCGGCGCCTGCCTGGGCCCCGGCCTGGGCCGCCGCCAGGGCCTCCGCACCGGCGCAGGCATGCACGGTGATCAGCTCGGCGCCGAGGCGGGCGGCGCTGCGGCAGGCGCCGGCCATGGTGGCGGGGATGTCGTGGAACTTGAGATCGAGAAACACCCGCAGGCCCCGCTCCCGCAGCTCTGCCACCACCGATGGACCGGCGGCACTGAACAGCTCCAAACCCACCTTGACCCAGCGCAACTGGGAAATGGCGGCGGCCAGGGCCAGGGCCTCGGCGCGCTCGGATCGATCGAGAGCCAGGATGATCTGCTCGGCCGGATCGGTGGCGGGCGCTGGAATCATGGGATGCCGCCCAGATGGAGGCAGATGGCTGGAGGGACGCTAGTTGCGAGGGCCTCTGGCCCTGCACAACGAGGGAGTCCACGCGCTCTGCGCCGACGACCGCAAACGGCCGACCCAGGGCAACTCCAGCCTGAGCGATCGATCCTGTCCAACCCTGATGGGCGACATCGCCGTAGAGCCCTGCACCAGCCGAGCCACGGTTGCGTTACAGAAGTTCATAAAATGAAAATGGTCATCGAGCGGTTCCGGGCTGGATCCGCTTTTTTTGTGGCTTTCAGCAGCCAGGACTGTCCCATCTGCGTGGGGGCGCTCGACGCAGGCAGCTCAGGCCTGCTGATGATCAGCAACCCTGACCTGAGCACGACTGGAGCATGAAACGGCGCGCCAGCAAGCAGGTGTGGAAGGCCCGCTTCGAGATGGTGATGGCAACATCCCATCCACGCATTGCGGCGTCAGCAGTGACTCCCCTTCACCATCGTCTGATCCTGTTGCCCTGATCTCGTCCAGGGGAGCCCGCTGAACCCAGCACGACAGCAGCGTGCTTCGGTCTGTCGCTTCGGTCTGTCGCTCCGGTCTGTCAACTCAGCCCACCAGCCGCCGGAAGGTTTTCTTGCCCAGCTGCAGCACCTTGCCGGCCAGTTCCTCAGGGCCGCTGAATTCCCGGTTGGGGTCGGCCAACTTGTCGCCATCGAGCTTGACGCCACCGCCCTGGATCGCACGACGCGCCTCGCTGCTGCTGGCGCAGATACCCACCGCCGCCAGCAGATAAAACGCCTTGGCCGGGAAGTTCACCGCCGCCAGGGAGGCCTCCGGCACCTCCGCCTCAGCGGCGCCACTGCCGCTGGCACCCGCCACCAGCTTGGCCGCATCCACCTGGGCCTGGGCCGCCGCCGCCTCGCCATGGCGGCCTGCGGTGATCGCCAAGGCCATCGCCTTCTGACGCTCGCGCGGGTTCTCCGGCAGCGCCGTCAGGTCGAGGTCGGTGAGCAGGGTGAGGTAGTCCTCCACCACCGCATCAGGCACCTTCTCGAGCTTGGAATACATCGACAGCGGATCTTCGACCAGCCCGACCGTGTTGCCCAGGCTCTTGCTCATCTTCTGCACGCCATCGAGCCCCGGCAGTCCCGAACTGGGGCCTCTGGCCGTGGTGGCGCTGCAGATCGCGGCCCATGGCCACATTGAACTTCTGGTCGGTGCCGCCCAGCTCCAGATCGGCCTGGATTGCCACCGAGTCGTAGCCCTGCAGCAGCGGATACAGGAACTCATGCAGCGAGATCGGCGTGCCCGAGCCGTAGCGATTGGCGAAGTCCTCCTTGGCCAGCATCTGGCCCACCGTGCTGGTGCCCAGCAGATCGATCACCGCCGGCAGATCCATGCCCGCCAGCCATTCACGATTGCGCCGCACCTCCAGCCGTCCGGGGGTGGTGAAATCCAGCAGGGCGCGGCTCGGCTCCTGCCCCAGCCCCAGCTGCACTAGATAGGTCTCGGCATTGGCCTCCACCTCGGCGGCGTTCAGCTGCACCCGGGTGGCGCTCTTGCCGGTGGGATCGCCGATGCGAGCCGTGAAGTCGCCGATGATCAGCACCGCCGTATGGCCGGCGTCCTGGAAGGCGCGCAGCTTGCGGAACAGGAGCGAATGCCCGAGGTGGATCTCCGAGCCGGTGGGGTCGATGCCCAGCTTCACCCGCAGCGGCCGCCCCTGTTGCCGGGCCTCCGCCAGGCGGGCGGCGAGGGTCTGGTCCGGGTCGGCGAGCGCCTCGGGGGCCGTAGCGGCAGGGAACAGGTCGGCCAGGCCGCGGCTCAGCCAGGCCGGCAGGGCGGCGGCGTTCGCGGCGGGACTGGGCTGCTCAACCATCGGAGTTGCGGGGCCTGGGGTGCCGGGTCGCCGGATCGTACGCAAAGGGCCCGCAGGGGCAGGGCGAAGGGCCTCGACAGGAAGCCGCCGCCGGGGAAGAAAACCTGAACCGATTCAGGTGCCGGCAGGGATCAGCATCCAGGAGAAGGCGATGGCGGTGCCGCTGAAGGCCACCACCACCAGGGGCCAGCTGTTGTCGAGGTCTTCGAGCCGTTGATGCAGATTACTTCGGGCAGGGCCTTCCTCCATCGCCTCCATATCGGCGTAACGGCGACCGATCCAGATCACCAGGATGAAGGCCACCAGCGTTACCACATAGGCCACCACATACACCTGATCGAGGAAGGTGAGGAAGGGAAGAATGGGCAGTTCGTCGCGGTAGGTCTGCTGCAGAAAGACCAGGGTCAGCAGCACCGTGACCGGGATACTGGCGCGGGCATCCTGCTCATCGGGGCGCACCTTGAACACCAGCAGCACCATCGCCATCAGCACCGCCAGGGGCAGCAGCAGCCGCCAGAACGAGGCCCAGGCCGAGGTGCCGAAGGAGATCTCGAACAGGATCAGGCTGTAATCGCTCTCCGGCCCACCGAGGCCGAAGTTGCTGGCGTAGTGGTGGCGGTATTCGGCGCTCGACCAGCCCTGCTTGAGCCAGCCGATGATGCGCGCGTAAAGGCCCATGCCGCTGTTGCGGATGTCGGGCTCAAGCCGCAGCCGCCGGTAGGTGAGGCCGCCGTCAACGTCGTCGACCTCGATCGCCACCGGCAGGCTGACACTCATGAACGGGTAATGGCGAAAGCTGGCCTGATCGAGGTAATAGCGACCCCGATAGGTGAACAGCTGGTAATAGCTGCCATCGGCGAGCCGCTCCGGTTTCTGAGCCACCGGCTCCAGCTGGGGCGGCGCATCGGTGATCAGGGTGTTGAGCAGACCGAAGCGCTGATCGATCGTGGCGCCATTGGCCAGACATAACCGCTGGAGGAATAGCTGGGAATGCTGAGATCGAGCTCCGAAGCGGTGTTGGCGTACACACCCACCTTGACGTGGTGGGGGGCCCGCTCCAGCTCTTCCTGGTCAACGCGGGCCTCGCCGTCGCTGAGCACATCGCCGCGCAGGGTGCTCCAGCCGCTGGGGGGCAGCTGCCGCGGATCGATGGTCAGGGCTCGGGCCGAGGACGACAGACGCAGAGCGTCGCGACTACGCACCGGCGTGACGTCAATCCGGGCGATCGCCATCATGGCCAGAATCGTCGCCAGCAGCACCGAGCCGATGCCTACGAGGTTCCAGCGCTTCTGCTTCCGCACCGGCAGGTTGCCGCAGGTAGGCCAGAGGTTAGGGGCGCAGGGTGGACTTGCCCTGCTGATCCCGCTGCTCGCCACACTGATGCCGACCGCAGCGCCGGCGGCCGCACCAGGCCAGCAGGCGACAAAACCCCCGACCAGCAAAGAACTCGTGCTCGGCCAGTCGGCCCCTTTGAGCGGGCCCTCCGCCCAGCTCGGCCTCGACTACCGCGAAGGGGCGCTGGCCTGGTTCGACGAGGTGAACCGGCGCGGCGGCATTCACGGCCGCAAGCTGCGGCTGATCACGCTCGACGATCGCTACGAACCGGCCCTGACCCTGCGCAACACGCGCCAGCTGATCGGTGCGGAGCAGGCCTTCGCCCTGTTCGGCTATGTGGGCACGCCGACGGTGAAGGCGATCCTGCCGCTGGTGGAGCAGGCGCAGATCCCACTGGTGGCGCCCCTCACCGGCGCACGCCTGCTGCGGGAACCGTTCCGGCCGATGGTGTTCAACCTGAGGGCCAGTTACCAGGCGGAAATCGACCGGATCGTCGACGATTTGGTGCGAGCGGGCCGCCACCGCATCGCCGTGCTCCACCAGGAGGATGCCTTCGGTGAGGATGGTCTGCGCGCCACCCGCAGCGCCCTGGCCCGCCACGGCCTGAAGCCCGTGGCCATCGCCGGGGTGCAACGCAACTCCACCGCCACCGACAGGGCTGCACGGCAGCTGCAGCGGGTTGATCCGAGCGCCGTGGTGATCATCAGCGCCTATCCGAGCTCCGCAGCCTTCAGCCGCAGCCTGCAGCGCCTCGGCGGCACGGCCCAGCTGATGAACGTCTCCTTCGTGGGCACCGGTGGCCTGCAGGACTCCCTGTCCGGTGGCATGGCCAGCGGCATCGGCGTCAGCCAGGTGGTGCCCTTCCCCTGGAACCGGCGGGTGCCGGTGGTGGCGGAGTATCTGCGCTTGCTGCACCGGCAGCAGACCACAGCCCGCTACGGCTTCACGAGCCTGGAGGGCTTCCTGGCGGCCCGTTTGATGACGGAAGGGTTGCAGAGGGCGGGGGCGAACCCGAGCCGCCAGGCCCTAGTCACGGCGTTCGAGAGCATGCACCAGCTGGATCTGGGCGGCTTCCGGCTCTCGCTCGGCCCGCGCGATCACCAGGCCAGCGACTTCGTCGACCTGACCTTTCTGGGCGCCCAGCGCTGGGGGCCCTGAGTCAGCGGCATCGCCGCTGCCCATCGCGACGCTGCCCATCACGACGCTCCCCATCGCGACGCTGGACCCCAGCAAAGTTGAAGCGTCGGATCGTCCCCTGGCCTGAAGCTTCAGGTCTGCTTCTGCAGCTCGTCCTTCATCCGCTCAAGGGTCAGGTGCATCTGCTGGAACATCGTCTCCGGGGTCAGGCCGAACTGACCCAGCTGGGTGCGCAACTGCTCGACGGTGAGCTTGGCCTGGAAGTCCTCGGAGAGCTCGAAGCGTTTCATGAACACGCCGTAGCGGTCCATCATTTCCTCCATGCGCTCGATATAGAGCTTCTTGCCTTCCCGATCGAACCTGCCGTACTCGCTGCCGAGCTGCATCAGGCTCTGATAATCGCCGAACAGGCGTTTGGCTTCGTCCTGAACGATTTCGGATTCGAAGAAAGCCATGGCACCGGTGCCGCTCGGAGGTCTTGGAGGCGTGACGGCAATTCTGCTCAGCTCCGCCGCTTCTGGGGAGTTCGGATCCACGTATTCCGGCGGCGAAGGCAGCAGCATGGGGCCTGCCCCTGAGCCCCCTCCCGATCGCTGACCGTGGATTTCACTCCCCTGCTGGCCCAGGTCCGCGCCTTCAACCTCCGCACCCACGACCTGCTGCGGGGCGCCAGTGTGGTGCTCTGCCTCGGCAGCCGGGCCCAGATCAGCTTTCTGATGGGCTCGGTCGACGCGCCTGAACTGATCCTCGGTGCCGCCACCACCGAAGCGGAGGGACTGGCGCTGGTGCAAAGGCTGCAACCGGACTTCCTGTTCGCCAGTGACCGGCTGGAGGCCGGCTGCGGCATCGATCTGGTGATCGCCGTCAAGCGGCGTCGCAGCACCACCCGCACCCTGCTGATGATCTGCGAACAGCCCCGGCGCGCTCGCCTGCAGCGGGTGATCGAGGCCGGCTGCGACGGCGTTCTGCTGGAATCCCACATGGGACTGGGCACCGGCTTGGCCGCGATCCGCACGGTCTGCGGAGGGGGGATCTACATCGAGCGGGAGCTGGCGGATCTGTTCCACGTTGAGGGTCCGCCTTCCGTGGCGGCGGGTGCGGCCGGGGTGCAACAACTCACGGCCCGGGAAACGGAGGTGCTCTCCAGGCTGGTCACCGGAGCGAGCAACAGCGAAATTGCCCAGCAGCTGGTGGTGTCCCTCGACACGGTCAAGACCCACATCAGCAATGTGCTGAGCAAGCTTCAGGCCCGCGACCGCACCCACGCCGCCGTGATCGGGCTGCGGCTCGGGCTGATCGACTGGCCCGATCCCTGAGAACACCGCTACGTTCAAAACCGTCGTTCCCACGGTTCAAGCCAGCATGGCCCAGCGGCACTGGCTCGATACCCTCGCCCGTCAGCTGCTGATCGCCAGCGGCCAGCTGCCCCGACCGGCCGCCGATCAGCCCCTGGATTCACCTGGGCCGGCCGGGATCCAGGCCTCAGCCGGCCGCCGCGATACGGCCCAGGACCATCAGCGCGGCGGCGAGCACGACAGAGCGGACGCGATCGAACGGGATCTGCTCGCCCTGAAACTGGCCCATGATCCGGGCCTGTGCCTCAGCAACGCCGATGAGGTGCGCCATGCGGCCGCCCTGGGCTGGCGCCTGGATGTGAACCGCGCCACCGCCGCCGACTGGCTGCGCCTGCCCGGCTGCCGCCGCGAGCAGGTGGATCTGCTGCTGCGCCTCCAGGCCGGCGGCGTTCAGTTGAGCGGCCTCGATGATCTGCAGCGCCTGCTGGACCTGAGCGAGGCCGCTCTCCACGCCTGGCAACCGCTGCTGGAGTTCCGCTGGTACGGCACGGCCCCACCCGCCGCCCGCCGCTCTGAGGCGATCGCCATTAATCAGGCCGGCCCCCGGGAGCTGGAGCGCCTGCCCGACATCGGGGCGGAGCTGGTGGCCCGCCTGCTGCGGGAGAGGGCGCGCCGGCCCTTCAGCGATCTGGCAGATCTGCAACAGCGCCTGCAGCTCAGCGCCGCGATCGTCGAGGCCTGGATCGGCCGGGTGGCCTTCCAGGCGGCTCCAACCGGGCCGGTCCTGCCCCCCGCCAGCCGTCCGAACCCATGACGGCCCCCCCTGGCCGCCAGGGCGACCTGTTCGCGGCGGCCAGCCCCGAGGCCGCCACCAGCCCGGCGCCGTTGCCGCCCCCCCTGCCGCGCCAGCACTTGCTGTGCTGGCAGGAGCGTCTGCTGGCGCACCAGTCCCCCCTGTTCGCCGGCGCAGCCGGGGGACCTGCGGCTGCGCTAGCCGCCGGACCCAGCCAGGGGCTGCTGTTCGATCCAGCGCTCGATGCCGGCACCGGCGGCTCTTTACCGCTGGAGCTCGCCACCAGCCTCAATCCCCTCGAGCTGCAGGCCCAGAGCCTGGCCTTCTGGCGCTGGCCCAGCGCCCCGCAGCAGGGTGCCGCCATCTATCTGGTGATGGATCGCCCCGCCGAAGCCCCCTCCCCCCTGCTGCTTTATGTGGGCGAGACCGGCTGCGCCGACCGCCGCTGGAAAGGGGATCACGACTGCAAGAGGTACCTGGCGGCTTACAGCGAGGCCCTTGGACGGGCCGGGCTGAGCACCAGCCTCAGCATCCGCTTCTGGTGTGATGTGCCCGGCGACAGCCAGGGCCGCCGGCGCCTCGAGCAGACCCTGATCCGCCGCTGGCTGCCGCCGTTCAACAAGGAGACCCGGGAGCGCTGGGCCACGCCTTTCACCGCCGATCCCGACTGAGGCGCCCGCGGCCAGAGAAGCCTGCCAGCCATCGCTACGATCCGAGCTCAGACCGGTTCAGCAACCATGGATTTTCGCTGTGTGGCCCCCGGCGGCCATCCCCTCGCGAACTGGAGCGGCGACAGCCTGGCCTTCGGGCTGTTCAGTGATGCCGACCATCCAGGCCGCGCCCAGCTGGCCGAGCTGTTCGGGGACGAGCTGAAGGCCCTGCTGGAGCAACGGCGCTTCAAGGCCAAACCGGGCGAACTGATCAACATCGAACGGCTGGGCCAGACCCCGGCGAATTTGATGGTGGTGGGCCTGGGCGAGGCCGCCGAGTTTCACCTCACCGGCCTGCGTCATGCTTGCGCCAACGCCGCCCGCAGCAGCGCCAAGCTGGGCACGCGCCAGCTGGGGCTGCTGATGCCGGTGGAGGCCTTCGGTGCCGCTGCAGCGGCGGCGGCCATGGCCGAAGCCACCCGGTTAGGCCTCTATGTGGACCAGCGCTTCAAGAGCGAGGCCTCCCCCCGCAGCCTGCCCGAGGACGTGGCCCTGCTGGGCCTGGGACAGGAGGGCTGGGAAGGGTTGGTCCACCTGGATGCCATCTGCGGCGGCGTCGAGCTGGCCCGCCAGCTGGTGGCCGCCCCGCCGAATGTGGCCACCCCGGCAGCCCTGGCCGACATCGCCGCGGCCATCGCCCAGGGCTTCGGCCTAGAGCTGAAGGTGCTGGAGCGCGCCGACTGCGAGGCCCTCGGTATGGGGGCCTATCTGGGGGTGGCCCAGGGCTCCGATCTGGAGCCCAAGTTCATTCACCTCACCTATTGCCCCGCCGGTGAGGTGAAGCGGCGGGTGGTGCTGATCGGCAAGGGGGTCACCTTCGACTCCGGCGGCTACAACCTCAAGACGGCCGGCGGCCAGATCGAGATGATGAAGTACGACATGGGGGGCAGTGCCGCGGTGCTGGGGGCGGCTAGGGCCATCGGCCAGCGCCGTCCCGAAGGGGTCGAGGTGCACGTGATCGTGGCCAGCTGCGAGAACATGATCAGCGGCGGTGCGTTGCACCCCGGTGACATCCTCACCGCCTCGAACGGCACCACGGTCGAGATCAACAACACCGATGCCGAGGGCCGACTCACGCTGGCCGATGCCCTGGTGTACGCCTGCCAGCTCGAACCCGATGCGATCGTCGACCTGGCCACCCTCACCGGCGCCTGCCTGATCGCCCTGGGTGATGAGATCGCCGGCCTCTGGAGCAACAGCGACGTGCTCGCCGATGGCCTGCTCTCGGGCGCGCGGATGGGTGGCGAGGCGCTCTGGCGCATGCCGCTGCAGGCCAGCTACCGCGCGGGCCTCAAGAGCACCCTGGCCGATATGAAGAACGCCGGCCCCCGCCCGGGCGGATCGATCACCGCAGCGCTGTTCCTTCAGGATTTCGTCAGCAAGGGGATCCCCTGGGCTCACCTCGACATCGCCGGCACGGTTTGGAGTGAAAAGGGGCGTGGCCAGGATCCCGCCGGCGCGACCGGCTTCGGCGTCCAGACCCTGGTGAACTGGATCAGTGGAGGGGCTCCGGCCTAAGTTTGGTCGCAGCGATCAACGGAACCATGGCCGTCCAGAAGATCCGCTGGTATGTCAAAGCCCAGCTTGGGGTTCTGCTCCTGCCGGCGGGGTTGTGTGTGTTCGGCGAGGCGGTGATCCGCAAGGGCATCCAGACCTGGTCGCAACTGGCGGCCAGAAGTGCCTCAGGCCCGGCGATGCCCCAGGCCGGGCCCTGGTTCTGGTACGGCACCCTCGGCCTGA
The DNA here is from genome assembly GCA_026389285.1 of Cyanobacteriota bacterium. Taxonomy (GTDB): domain Bacteria; phylum Cyanobacteriota; class Cyanobacteriia; order PCC-6307; family Cyanobiaceae; genus Cyanobium. The sequence continues at coordinate 24,843 of JAPLID010000160.1, read as the reverse complement.
TCCTGATCACGGCCGGGGTGGGCCTGATGATCGAAAGCGGCCTGCTGCGGGGCTACCCCCGGAGCGTAAGAGACTGAACGGGCTCAGGCGGCGGCAACCGCCGACAGCACCTCGCCGGAGCGGCGAGCCGGAGCCTCAAGTTCATAAATCTGCCAATGGGCCCGTTCCCCGCACACGGCCAGCAGCCCGTCGAGATCCTCGGCCGCCTGGGCCGGACTGGCATAGGGACCGATATGGCGGGTCTGCAGACCGTCACGAATGGTCAGCACATACATACACATGAAGCCATCGGGGCTCATAAAAGCTAAGCGCCCCCCTGAGGCCAAGCAAGGACGGCGATCCGCTGCTGGCAAGGATTTCCGAACACGACCTCGCCTAATCTCTTTGCAATTGCTACAGATTCCGTTGGCTTCAGCTGCCGCTCCAGCGGTTCGAGCTGCGTGCCTTCGCCCCCCAGACCGCGTCGAGGCGACGATCGCGACCACAGGCGAAGCGGTAATACTTGTACTTGAGGGCGTTCCTTCTGGCGTAGTTCTGGTGATACTCCTCAGCGGGCCAGAAGCGGGTGAGCGGCTTGACCGACACCTTGATCGACGAGGCCGGCTTGCCCAGCTCCCTGGCTGCGGCCAGCAGGCTGTTGCGGGCCTCCACCGCCTGGTTGGCACCGGTGGTGAAGATCACCGGCCGGTAGGAATCTCCCTTATCGCAGAACTGGCCCTTGCCATCCAATGGATCGATGTTGCGCCAGTAGGCACGCAGCAGCACCTCGTAGCGAATTTTGGTGTTGTCGTAGCGGACCCGCACCGACTCCTGATGGCCGGTGCTCTCGGACGAGACCTGCCTGTAGCTGGGGTTGGCGAGCTTGCCGCCGCTGTAGCCGCTCTCCACCTCCAGGACTCCGGGCAGGTCCTCCAGGTCGTGCTCCAGACACCAGAAACAGCCCCCGGCCAGCACGGCTTCCTCAGTGGCGGCCTGGGCAGGCGCCAGGGGGCCCGCCAGCAGCAGAAGCAGGCTGAGCAGCAGAGAGAACAGACGCATCAGACGCAGGAATCGGCAGGAAGGACGACAGCTGCCGTCTGCATCTGGTCCAGGATCTCGGCCGCCGCCCGTCGGGTGACGCCGGGTTCCCCGAGCCTGAGGAGTAGACGCTGATAGCCCTCGCGCATCGTACGAACCGCGACCCCATCGACCGCGAGCAGCGGCTCCACCGCCGCGACGATCGCCGCCGGGGTGAGTCGGTCCTGGAGCAGCTCCGGCACCAGGCGCTCTTCGAGGATCAGGTTGACCGGCGAGATGTGGGCCACGTTGAAGCGAAGCAGATGGCGGGCCACGAAGGCTGTGGGCCGGCTGACGCGGTAGCCGGTCACCTGGGGCACCCCCCGCAGGGCCAGTTGCAGGTTGGCCGTGCCCGACTTGGTCAGGGCCACATCGGCCGCCGCGCAGAGCAGCGGCCACTGATCATCGGCCTGGGAGGCGGCGATCACCCGGGCCCGCACCCCTGAGCGCTCCAGGGCCGCGACCAGCAGCGGCTCAAAGCCTGCCTGCCCCGCCGGCACCAGCACTTGCAGCGCAGGATGGCGCCGCTGCAACAGGGCTGCTGCCGCCGCCATCGGCGGCAGCAGGTAGCGCAGCTCCTGCCGGCGGGAGGCCGGCAGGAGCAGCAGCACGGGCTGATCCGGGTCCAGATGCAACTGAGCGCGGGCCTCCTGACGGGAGGGTATCTGGCCGAGGGTGTCGATCAGGGGATGGCCGACCCAGGTGACGACCGCACCATGGGATGCGTAGAAGCGCGCCTCCTCCTGGAAGATCGCCAGGATGCGGTCGGTGAAGCCGATCAGCCGGGTGGTGCCCCCATCGCCCAGGCGCCAGGCCCACTCCTGGGGAGCGATGTAATACACGATCGGCAGCTGCGGATAGCGGCGGCGCAACCGCAACCCGAGGTTGACGTTGGCCCCCATGTAATCGATCAGCACCACCCCGTCGGGGGGATGGATGTCGAGCCAGCGGCGGAGCTTGGCCTGCAGCTTCAGGGTCGGAAGCACCAGGGGCAGGGCCTCCAGCAGGCCGATGGCTCCCATGCTCACCGTGTCGGCCAGCAGCTCGGCGCCGGCCTGGCGCATGCGGTCGCCGCCCAGGGCCACCACCTCCAGGTCCAGTTGCCGCGCCTGGGCCTCCTCATGCAGGGCACGGATCAGCAGCCCCCCCTGCAGATCTCCGGAGACCTCACCGGTGCTGACCAGAAGGCGCACCATCAGCGCTGCGCCGGCAGCGGTCCCCGTCGTCCAGGTCCCACCGAGGCCTCAAGGAACCCGCAAAGCTCCTCAGCGGCGGGCAGCAACGGCAACTGACGGGCGGCCCGCAGGGCATCGGCCAGCACCAGATCGTTGCGGTAGAGCAGGGCCCAGACCTCCTGGAGCTGGCGCAACTGGGCGCCGTCATCACGATCGGCCATGCCGCTGCGGCGCAGACCGATGCGGTTGAGGCCGCGGATGCGGCCGGGATGCCCCTCGATCATCGAGAACGGCGGCACATCGCGATCGATGCGGCTCATGCCGCCGACCATCGCCAGCGTGCCGATGTGAACGAACTGGTGGATGCCGAGCACACCGCCGATCACGGCCCGGTCGCCGATCACCACATGGCCGGCCACAGCCACACCATTGGCGATGACGATGCTGTCTCCCAGGTGACAGTTGTGGCCGATGTGGCAGTAGGCCATCAACAGGTTGCCACTACCCAGCCGGGTCTGTTCACCGTCGTGGGTGGCCCGATTGATGGTGACGCACTCGCGAATCGTGTTCTCGTCGCCGATCACTACCTCGGTGGGGGCACCGCCGTACTTGAGATCCTGGGGCTCCAGACCGATGCAGGCCCCCGGGAAGATGCGATTACCTCGGCCCATCCGCACCCGTCCATCGATCACCACATGGGGGCCGATGCGGCTGCCCTCACCGATCTCGACATCGGGGCCGATGACGGCATAGGGGCCGATCTCGACGGCGCTGCCGATCCGGGAGCGGGGATCCACCACCGCCGTGGGATGCACCGATGGAGCCATGGCTGCACTGGTCATCGGTTCAGTCCACCAATGAGAACATCAGCTCGCCCGAACAGACGAGCTCCCCGGCCACGGTGGCCTGGGCGCGAACTTTGCCGAAGCGTCTGCGCTTGAGGCTGAGCAGCTCGCAGGTGATGCGCAGCTGGTCGCCGGGCACCACCGGCCGGCGGAAGCGCACGCCATCAATGCCGGCGAAGACAAACAGTCCCTTGGGCAGATCCGGCATCTGGGTGACGATCAGTCCCCCCACCTGGGCCATCGCTTCGACAATCAGCACCCCTGGCATCAGCGGACGCCCGGGGAAATGACCCTGAAACTGGGGCTCATTGAGGGTGACGTTCTTGATCGCCACCGCCAGACGGCCCGGTTCATAGGCCACGACCCGATCCACCAAGGCGAAGGGATAGCGATGGGGCAGCAGATTGAGGATCTGCTCGCTGGCGAGCACCACCGGCTCCGCGGCCGGCCCTGCAGCGGCCAGCGAGAAGGGATCCAGGCCGGCCGGGGTCGCTGGGGCGGCGGCAGTCTCGTCCGGGGCCTCCGGGCCGGTGGAGGCCTCCGGGCCTGCGGGGGCAGTGGTGGCGGTGGTGACGGTCAAGAGGATTTCAGACAGGCGCGGGGGGGACTCGGTCGCTGGCGGCGCTGAGGGCCGCAGCCAGGGCGGTGTGCAGGCCATGGGACCCGCGATAGGCGAAGACTTGGGCCTGCGGCAGACCCGCCAAGGCCAGATCTCCCAATAAGTCCAAGAGTTTATGGCGTACGGGTTCGTCGCTGAAACGCAGCGGTGGGTTAAGCCAGTGGTCACCGTCGCAAACCAGGGCGTTGTCGAGATCGCCGCCCCGGATCAGGCCGGCGGCCCTGAGGGCCTCCACCTGATCACGAAAACCGAAGGTGCGGGCAGGGGCGATCTCCCGCACGAAGGCTTCGGGCGTCAGGGCCAGGGAATACAGCTGGCGGCCGATCGCCGCATGGGGAAACTCGATGCCGGCGCCGATCGACAGGGACTCCGCCGCCAGCGCCGTGACGAAACTCAACCCCTGGCGCACCACGATCGGCTCAGCCGGCAGCGGCGGCAGCGACCGTGGGCCGAGCGAAGTCAGGCCGGCCTCGGCGATGGCCTCCACCCAGGGCAGGGCGGAACCATCGAGCAGGGGAATCTCGTCCCCCGACGCCAGGATGCGGGCCTGGCTGACGCCGCAGCCGGCCAGGGCGGCCAATAGATGTTCAACCGTAGCTAGGCGCCGCTCACCGAGCTGCAGGGCCGTACACAACTGGGTGTCGCTGACCTGGCCTGGCTGTAACCGCACCAATGGCAGCTCGGGAGCGTCGAGCCAGCCGACCCAGTAGCCCGGGGCTTCACTGCCCTCAAGCCGTATCTGGGTGCGCTCACCGCCATGGAGCCCGACGCCATCGCGCTCGGCGGAACCCGCCAGGGTCCAGGCCTGGCTGTAATCACTCGGCCAGGAGACCATCAGAACTTCCAGCCGACGCCGAGGTTGAAGCGCCAGTTGCCGGTGAGATCCTGGCTGGCCACCTCCAGACGCAGGGGGCCCACCGGCGTGGTGACGATCAGGCCCGTGCCGATCGAGAAGCCTTCGCCGGGCTTGCCGAGCAGACCACCGGGATTGCCGGGCACGTTGGCCTGGCTGCCGAAGGTGGTGCCGCCATCGATGAACAGCTCACCGCTGATCATGCTGAAGATCGGGAAGCGGTATTCGATCGTGGCCTCCCCGAAGTTGCGTCCCACACCCAGGTCGCAGTCGTAATAACCCCGGACCGAGTTACCGCCACCCAGGCAGAAGGCTTCATAGGGAGGAAGATCGCCGATCAGGCTTCCCGCGGAGACCTGGAAGGCCAGGGCCTGCTTGCAATCAGCTACTTCACCGGCCTTCGGCTTGCAGCCCTTGTACAGCTTCAACCAGTTGACGGGGATGTAGTGGGTGTAACTGGCGCGCAGTCGGTTGAAGGTGGGGGAATCGGGACCCACGGAAATGAACTGCTCGGTACCGATGCTGAGGAAATTGCCCTTGGTGGGATTGCGGGGGTCGTTGAGGTTGTTCATGGTCGCGGCAATCTTCACCCCGAACAACTGGTTATGAGTGGCGCAGTTGTAGGCCAGGCAGATGACCGAATCAGTCGGCAGCTGGCTGCCATCACCGTTGAAATCGTTACTGGAAACCCCGTAGCGACTGGAGGTGCCGGAAAAATCCATTGGCGTCGCCTCCTGGCCACTCAGACCGAGAACAATGTTCCAGGGGGCCCGCTTGAAGGGATTTCCGCCATTGAGCGGCCGCACTAACTGCAGGTTGCCGCCAACCCTCTGAATGACAACGGAATTCCCAACGTAGTCGAACCAACTCAGATCCCCACTGCCATCGATTGCCTCCTGAATCGAGTCGAACGTTTTACCGAGGGGATTATTGTTGCTATTTATATTAAATGCAAGTGACGTGCCCGGGGGTTCGTAAAAATCACCGGCCGTCAGGATATTGCCATTATCCTGGCTTTGGAAAATCTGAGGCACATCACGGCTGACGAAGGCCTTGGCCCGGAAAGCGGTGCGGTAGCGATCACCCTTGATCCAGGGATCGGTAAAGGTGATGTCCACCAGGCCACCGAACTGGCCATAGGTGAAGCTGGTGGACAGATCCCAGGCGCGGCCCATCAAGTTGCTGTCTTGCAACTGCACCTGTCCGAAGACGCCCTGGCTCTGGCTGTAGCCGAGGCCACCGGAGAGGGAGCCGGTGGATTGCTCAACGATGCCGAGCACGATCGTGATCCGCCCCGGGTTGTCCGGCACGGGCCGCAGGGTGACCTTGACATCACTGAACAGACCGGTGCCATAGAGACGCTTGAGGTCCTCTTCGAGGTTGCGGCGGTTGAAGACCTGGCCGGACTTGAGGGAGATCTCACGGCTGACCACCCAGGGCTTGGTCTTGCCGCGGATCGGTTTGCCCTTGTCGTTGGTGGCGGAGCCCTCTTTGTTGACGAACTGCACCTCAACCCCATCGACGATCCCCTGGCGGATCACCAGTTGCACATCGCCATCGGGGCTGATGCGGCCGGGGCCGGTCACCCTGGCCAGGGAATACCCCTGATCGCCGTACCACTTCTGCAGCTCCTGCATGCGGGTCTGCAGGGTGTTGAGATTGAGGGTGCGGCCCAGATCCGACGCGAAGGTGTCCTGCACCACCTGCTTGGGCACCTCAGCATCGGCGGGGTCCAGGCTGATCTTGGTGAGCACCGGGTTGGGCACCACCTGCACCTTGAGGCGCACGCCCAGGGGGCCATCCACCGGTTCGATACGCACATCGGCAAACCAGCCGGTGGCATAGATGGCCGCCAGATCGGTGCGCAGTTCGCTGCGGGTGATCTGAGTGCCGGGCGTGACGTTCATCGCGCCGTAGGCGGCCAGCTCAAGCCGCTGCCGCTCGGGATGGCCGTCCAGGCCCTCGATCACCACCTCGCTGACCAGTACCCGCGGCTCCTGGCTGGTCTGGGCCGATGGGGACGGCTCGGCGTTCAAGGGGCTGGCCGGAGCCGGACTCTGCGGGGCGCCACCCATGCCGGGCGGAACCAGGGGATCGGCCGCAGGAGCCGCAGGGGCCTGATCACCGCCAGGGCTCGGGGCCTGGGCCAGCAGGTCGGAGGACTGATCAGACCGGGCTGGGGTGACGCTGGCCGCAGAGCCGGCCGCAGAGACGACCGTGGTGATACGGCTGCCGGAGCGCTCCGGCGTTGCCGCGGGCTGGGCCGGGCTTGCTCCCGAAGCCAGGGCCACAAGCGGCTTAGGACGCTGATCCGCCGGCTCGGCGGCGGCGGTAGGGGCAGCGGCGGTAGGGGCAGCGGCGGTAGGGGCAGCGGCGGTGGAGGCAGCAGCGGGGACGCCAGCGGCAGAGGGAACCTCCTTGAGCGACTGGGCCGCCTGGTTGTGCAGGGCAGTAGCAACGCTGGGGGGGGCGGCCTGAGAAGAGGGACTCCCCGGCTCAACGCCCTGCTGTGCTGCTGCTGCCCTGCCGGGCAGCAGCAGCACCATGGCCGCCAGAGGCATCGCTCCGGCGAGCAGTGGCAGGGCGATGCCGGGCTTCAGAAGCGACCTGCGAAGGCTGAGGCCTGGCATGGGGATCGGGGGCGAAGCGGCCAGGCCGCAAATTTTGCCGAGAGGCCTGGCATGGGGATCGGGGGCGAAGCGGCCAGGCCGCAAATTTTGCCGACCTTACCGGTAGAAGCGGGGGTCCGGACATACCCCTTGGACCCGTTTGAGGACCTCCCCGTAGGCCTCGACCACGCCGCCGAGGTCCTGGCGGAATCGATCCTTGTCCAGGATGCGCTCCTCGCTGTCGCTGATGGCCTGATCCCAGAGGCGGCAGGTGTCGGGGCTGATCTCATCGGCCACCACCAGATCGCCGGCGGCGGTGAAGCCCAGCTCGATCTTGAAATCCACCAATTCCAGGCCCACCTGGGAGAACAGCTCGGCCAGGGCGGTATTGACCTGCAGCGCCAGCGACCGGATCGCCGCGAGCTGCTCAGGGTTGACCAGCCCCAGCCGCTCCAGGCGCGCTTCGGAGAGCAGGGGATCGCCGAAAGCGTCGTCCTTGTAGTACAGATCGACCAGGGGGGGCTGCAGACGGCTGCCGACGGCGATAGGCATCTGGCGGCAGAGGGAGCCGGCGGCGATGTTGCGGACCACCACCTCGACCGGAATCACCCGCACCGGCCGCACCATCATCCAGAGGGCATCGCGCACCCCCAGGTAATGGGTGGGAATGCCCTGGCGTTCCAGATGCTCGAACAGCAAGGCCGAGATGCGGCAATTGAGCGCCCCTTTGCCCGTCAGCTGGGCCTTCTTGAGGGCGTTGAAGGCGGTGGCGTCGTCCTTGTATTCGACCGCCACCAGATCGGGCTGATCGGTGGCATGGACCCGTTTGGCCTTGCCTTCGTAGAGGAGAGCTCCGATCGCGGCGGCGGTCATGGTGTCAGCTTGAAGGGGGCTGGGGTGAGGGCAGGCGCAGGCTCAGGTATCAAGGGGCAGGCCGCCGGCATGGCTGATGGGGCTGGAGAGGCTGGCGGCGCCGGATTGGCAGCAGCGTCAGCTTCTGCGCCGGCTACCGGCCTGGGCAGATCGGCGGCATGTCCCCCGGGGGCCCGGGGCGAACGTAGTTTCAGCTCAAGCTCGAGGCTACGGGCTGCGGCCCCTGGATCCTGCCGCCGCAGCCGCCATTCGCCGTAGGCGTCATCGAGCCGGCGGGTCAGCCGTAGCTGTCGCTCGATCGCCCGCTGCGAGCCGCTCACGGCGGCCGGCAGGGCCGCCTGGGTGGTGAGCAACTCCGCGACCAGACTCCAGGCCCCGGCAGCCGCCGCCTGCTCCAGGGCCCGCTCCAGCAGGGCATCGAGCTCCTGGGGCGGCAGGTCGCTCAGCAGGCGGATCGCCTGCTGCAGTCTGGCGGCAGCGGCGCCGTCGCTCTGGCGGCTGAGCAGCAGCAGCTGACCGGCGGTGCGGCCCTGGCCCTGGGCTTCGAGATGGTCCGCCAGCACCTCGAGGGCGGAGCGGGTGATGACGCTGCCATCCGGGCGCCGCAGGATCGGCAGGGGAAGGGCCTCCAGCCGGCCGTAGCGCTCGGCCGCCAAGCGCTCGAGGGCCAGAGCGGCGCGGGGATGGTCGAGGGCGGCATTGGCGGCGCGCCATTGCAGGGTGAGCCACTGCACCTGCTCGGCGCCGGGGGCGGGGCCATAGCGATCAAGCACGGTAAGGGCGGCATCGGGCGCCTGACAGCTGAGCAGCACATCGGCATTGGCCAGCACCACCGCAAGAGGCTGGGGGGGCAGATGCATCGTCAGCAGGCGATCCCGCACCAGACGCAGCCGGGCGATGGCGTTGTCGCCAGCCAGCTGGCGGCAGAGCGAATCGAGGGTCTCCAGGCTGGCCGTGGCGATCAGTTTGGCGAAGGCCGCATCGGAGAGCACCGGCGCCGGTGCCGCCGCAGGCGTGATGCCCCCGGGGCTGACGATCACGGCCGGCACTGGTGGAGCCGTTGTCGCGGCCACAACGGGACGTCCCAACGCCAGGGAGGTGCTGGCAGCCACGCTCAGCCGGCTGGCGAACGGGGCCATGGAGCGAGCGCTGGCGGCGCCGCCGGAGCCTGGAAGCGCCAAAGTTTGCGCCGGCAGGCAAAGCCAGAGCAGCAGGGCGGCTGGTCCCCGGACAGGCCGGCGACGTCGCCGTGCCGCAGCTGCGGTGCCGGTCACGGACAATGGCGAAGTCGATGGCACGCCGTTCAACTTACCGGCGGCGCCTCCGGCCGGCCCATTCCCCGTGGTGAGTTCCCCTCCATGAGCCCGTTCAGCGCCACCACCCCTGCTTCCGGCTCCATCAATCCCGGCGCCACGGCCCCAGGCGCCTCAGCCTCCGGCGCCCCTGCTCCCGCCCCCGCCGCCGAGACGGCCGGTCCTGATGCAGGAGCGCCGGCGCGGATCCTGGTGGTGGGCGGTGGCGGCCGCGAAAATGCCCTGGCCTGGGCCCTGGCCCGCTGCCCCGGGGTGGAGGGGGTCTGGCTGGCGCCAGGCAACGGCGGCTCCAGCGGCATCGCCGGCTGCCATTGCCTGGCCCTGGCCGAAAGCGACACGACAGGCCTGCGGGCCGCCTGCCTGGAGCTCGCCATCGATCTGGTGGTGATCGGACCGGAAGCGCCCCTGGCGGCAGGACTGGCCGACCGGCTGCGCGAGGCGGGGTTGCCCGTCTTCGGCCCGGGAGCGGCTGGGGCCCAGCTGGAAGCCAGCAAGCAATGGGCCAAGGCCCTGATGGTGGAAGCCGGCGTGCCCACCGCCCGCCACTGGCCTGCCGACAACCTGGAGACGGCCCTTGAGGCCCTGGAAGCCCACGGCCAGCCCCTGGTGGTCAAGGCCGATGGCCTGGCGGCCGGCAAGGGGGTCACGGTGGCCGCGACCCTGGAGGAGGCCCGCTCGGCCATCGAGGAGGTGTTCGCCGGTCGCTTCGGCGAGGCCGGCAATTCCCTGGTGCTGGAGGAAACCCTCAAGGGCCCGGAGGTCTCGGTCTTCGCCCTCACCGACGGGCAGGACCTGGTGCTGCTGCCCCCGGCCCAGGATCACAAACGCATCGGCGAGGGCGACACCGGGCCCAATACCGGCGGCATGGGGGCCTACGCCCCCGCCCCACTGCTCGATGCCGCCGGACTGGAGGAGACCCGGCGCCTGGTGCTGGAGCCCACCCTCGAGGCGCTGCGCGCCCGGGGCATCGACTATCGCGGCGTGATCTACGCCGGTTTGATGCTCACCGCCGCTGGCCTGCGGGTGATCGAGTTCAACTGTCGCTTCGGCGATCCCGAGTGCGAAACCCTGATGCCCCTGCTCGGTCCCGAGCTGGCGCGGGTGCTGCTGGCCTGCGCCCGGGGGCAGCTGCGGCAGGCGCCGCCCCTGACGATCCTGCCGGGCTGCAGTGCCTGCGTGATCGCGGCGGCCGAGGGGTATCCAGGCACGGTGCGCAGCGGCGATCTGATCAGCGACGCGCTGGAGGTCAGCGACGATCGGCAACTGTTCCATGCCGGCAGCCGCCTTGATGAGCAGGGCCAGTGCCGGACCTCCGGTGGCAGGGTGCTGGCGATGGTGGCCCAGGCCGACGACTTCGACACCGCCTTCGAGCGCACCTACGACGGACTGGCCCAGGTGCACTTCAAAGGCATCACCTACCGGCGCGACATCGGCCACCAGGTCCGGCGGCGCCCCACCACCAACGTCCCCAGCCACCCCGCCCAGCCATGACTCAGGCCAAGGCGCTTCCAGCCCGGTCCAACCCGGTCGCCCCCCCGGCTCAGGGCAGCGACTGGCTGAGGCGGCTAAGGCGCTGGTGGGCCGAGTTCAGCCTGCAGACCAAGCTGCTGGCGGTCGCCACCCTGGTGGTGAGCCTGCTGATGACGGGCATCACCTTCTTCGCGCTCAACGGCATTCAGCGCGATGCCCAGATGAGCGACACCCGCTACGCCCGCGATCTGGGCCTGCTGCTCTCAGCCAATGTCACCCCCTTGGTGGCGGAGGGCAGTGACCGGGAGCTGGCCTCGGTGGCGGAACGCTTCTGGCGATCGAGCCGCAGCCTGCGCTACATCGTCTTCGCCGATGCCGAAGGGGTGATCTACCTCGGCATTCCCATGGGCAATGGCAGCGGCACCACCGCCAGCGGCGAGGAGTTGCTCAGCCGCAGGCTTGAGTTGCCGGCCGATCTGCAACGCCGTCCCGACAACCCGCTGATCCGCCAGCACCTCACACCCGATGGCCTGGTCACCGATGTGTTCGTGCCGATCGTGGCCGCCGATCGCTATCTGGGGGTGGTGGCCCTGGGCATCAATCCGAACGAGACCGTGATCGCCAGCGCGGCCCTCACCCGCGAGGTGACGACCGCAGTGTTCATCTCGATCTGGGTGCTGGTGATCCTGGGCTCGGTGTTCAACGCCCTGACGATCATCCGGCCGGTGAAGGAACTGCTGCGGGGGGTGCGCCAGGTGGCCGGCGGCAATTTCGCCACCCGCATCGCCCTGCCGGTGGGCGGCGAGCTGGGGGAGCTGCTGGAGGGTTTCAACACGATGGCCTCCCAGTTGGAGGTCTACAAAGCCGCCAACATCGAGGAGCTCACCGCCGCCCAGGTGAAGCAGCAATCCCTGATTGCCACGATGGCCGATGGGGCCGTGCTGCTCGACGCCGACAGCCGCATCGTGCTGGTCAATCCCACCGCTCGGCGCCTGTTCCGCTGGGAGGGCCGCAATCTCGAAGGCAACGAACTGGTGCAGGAACTACCGGATCGCCTGGCCATGGAGCTGCACTCGCCCCTGATCGACCTGATGGCCAATGAACGGGACACCACCGATGTGCGTTGCAGCTTCGGCGAACCGGCCCGCACCCTGCGGATCGTGTTGCAATCGGTGCGGGATGCCAGCGGCGAGAGCCTCAAGGGCATCGCCATGACCATCCAGGATCTGACCCGGGAGGTGGAGCTCAATGCAGCCCAGAGCCGCTTCATCAGCAACGTCTCCCATGAGTTGCGCACGCCGCTGTTCAACATCAAGAGCTACGTCGAAACCCTCTACGACCTCGGCGATCAGCTGAGCCCGGAGCAGACCAAGGAGTTTCTCGGCATCGCCAATGCCGAAACCGATCGCCTCACCAGGCTGGTCAACGACGTGCTCGATCTGTCGCGGCTGGAGGCCGAGCGGGTCTGGGAGCTGGAGCCGATGGAGATCACCCCGGCGATCGAGCAGACCCTGCGCACCTACCGCCTCAATGCCGAGGACAAGGGGGTCAAACTGGGGTTCGAGGCGGATGATCAGTTGCCCAGGATTCTTGGCAACTGGGATCTGCTGTTGCAGGTGTTGGACAACCTGGTGGGCAATGCCCTCAAGTTCACCCCCCGCGGAGGCTCACTGAAGCTGCGGGCCTATCCCTGGCCCGACCTCTGTCTCTTCGACCCCAGCACGCAACCGGGCAGCAATCCCAACTGCGCCCTCACCTCACCATTGCCCAGGCTGCGGATCGAAATCGCCGATACGGGCTACGGCATCTCGCCGGCGGATCAGGAACGCATCTTCGAGCGCTTCTTCCGGGTCGAGAACGCCGTGCACACCGAGGCAGGCACCGGGCTGGGCCTATCGATCGTGCGTGGCATCCTCGAAAAACACGGCACCCGCGTGCGCATGGTCAGCGAACCGGGGGTAGGCACCACCTTCTGGTTTGATCTCCCCCTGGAGCACTCCGACACCGACGAGCTGGCGGTACAGGCGGAACGGCGCGATTACCACCGCCAGGAGCAGTTCAGCGCCTGACCAGCGCCGGCAGTCGCTCAGCTCTCGCTCTCGACACTGCGCACGATCCGGGCCAGATCGGCCCGCTCGTCGGTGGTGATGCGGTGCGGCACCCCACTGATGATGCGCTCGAAGTTGGAGAAGGAGTCCTTGATCTCGGGACCGTTACCGGTGATCACGAACTCGCGGATGCCCTTGTCGTGCCAGGAGCCGCGCATCTTGAACACGTTCAGAGCCCGGGCCATCTCGCCGCGAATCTCCACGTATTGGAGCATCAGGATCGTGTCGGTGATCGTGGAGATGTGGGAGTCAGTGATCGAATGGCTACCCATGAACTCCTCGGAGGTGTTCGTGAAGAAGCCCGCAATCTCCTCCTGCTTGGCATAGCCCGTTACCCCAATCACGAACTGGCGAAAAACATTGTGGCTCACCCCCCTGGCCAGGGCACTCAGCGAATCGATCGCCATGCGTGAGGGCTTGAACTGGCTGATCTCGGTCTTGATGATCTGCAGATGATCCTCCAGGCCCGTGGATTCGGGATAGGCACAGATGATCTTCAGCAGACCGTCCTGCTCCATCTGCTCGAAATCAATACCCCAGCTGGTGGCGTTGCGCAGCAGCTGGGAGCGCGACTCCTCGTAGGCGAACAGGATCGCCCGCTCCCGGTTACGGCAGGCATCCTCGACGAACTTCGACACCAGCAGGGTCTTGCCGGTGCCGGTGGCGCCGGTCGCCAGAATGATCGAATCCTTGAAGAAGCCACCGCCGCACATCTCATCGAGCCGTGGCACGCCGGAGCTAAGCCGCACATTGGAGGAGCGCTGGGTGAGGCGCATGGCACCGAGCGGAAAGATGCTGATCCCCTGGGCGCCCATCGTGAAGGGGAACTCGCCCTTCATGTGGGTGGTGCCGCGCAGCTTGAGAATCTCGACCGTGCGGCGGCGGCGCTCACCCTCGAGCACGTTGCGCAGGATCACCACGTTGTCGGAGACGAACTCCTCGACGCCATAGCGAGCAATCGGGCCGTATTCGTCAATGCGTTCGGTGGTCATCACCGTGGTCACCCCGATCTCCTTGAGCCGGGCGATCAGGCGGAAAATCTCTCGCCGCACCACGGAAACGGCGTCATATTGCTGAAAGACCGCCGTGATCGAATCGATCGCCACGCGCCGGGCCTTGTACTTGCGGATGGCGTAGTTGATGCGCTCAATCAGACCGGAAAGGTCGAAACTACCCGCCACATCCTGGCCATCAGGATCGGGCGACGCATCAAGAATGAAGAGCTTGTCCTGCTCCACCATCTCCTGCAGGTTCCAGCCGAAGCTGGCGGCGTTACGGAGAATATCGAGAGGCGATTCTTCGAAGGTTACAAAAATACCGGGTTCATTAAAATCCCGGATTCCATTATAAAGAAAATTCAACGAGAAAACGGTCTTGCCGGTACCCGAAGTGCCACTGATCAGGGTCGAGCGGGCGATTGGCAGGCCTCCGTGGAGGATGTCATCAAATCCCTCCATCCCCGTGGGCAGCTTCTGCACCTGCATCGGGGGCGTGCTGGTGAGCGTGGAATCCGGCATGGAAGGTGTGCTTGAAAGAGTCAGGAGAGAGTTGGAGTCGCGGGGAGGAGAGGCTGCCGCAGGAGTTCAGGGGAAACCGGGCTCCGCTTACGGCTGCTCTGCATCGGCCGCTGGGGCCGCCTCGGCATCAGCGGAGCCGAAGATCCCCTCCTCGTCATCGCGGCTGTAGCCCTCCTCAAACAGCTCTTCGTAGAGCAGGTCGAGGCCGATCAGCACCCGCTCGCGATCCGAAAGATCGCCGATGATGCGCCGCACGGGCGGCGGCAGGATCTTGGCCAGGGTCGGCGTGGCGAGAATCTTGTCCTCCTCGGCCAGCTGCGGATTCTTGAGGACGTCGATTACCTTGAGCGCATAAACGCCTCTGAACTCGGTTTCAAGGATGTTGCGCAGTGTCTTGAGTGCCCGCATCGAGTTTGGCGTATTGCCAGCCAGATAGAGCTTGAGGATGTAGGTCTTGCGGGTTGTCATATCAGTGCAGCTCTGTGGAACGCAGGGGCGTCACCGATCGTGACGATGGGCCTGAACGAAAGGTCTCGGTACTGGAGGGGGTCAAGGTTAAGGGTGAATCAGGCGGGATGGAATGTCGATACATTTCACAGAGATGGGCCATCACATCCAACAGGGCAAGTCGGTAATCCTGAAGGGAATCCTGAAGGGAATCCTGTTTGTGTCCCTCCAGCCTCAACTGCTTCCAGAAACCTTCGATCAGGTTCATGTGGATCTCAACCGTTTGCGTGATCGGCAAATCGATGAAGAAAGCCGTATTCACGAAACTCTCCAGCGCCTGGTTGGCGGCGGCCGGATCACGGAAGTAGCTGAGCAGAAGATCACGGTAGGTCCGCGTCAGCGATCGCAGCAGCTCTTCCCTATCCGCGGCAGGCAGATTGCGCAGGAAGCGGCCGGGATCCCGCTTGTAATAAACCCCGAGATAACTCAGCCGGCCCTTGAGCCGATTGGCCAGCTTCCAGCGATTGGAGCGGCCCTCGCCATTGCCTGGGCTGAGGCTACCGGAGCTGAGCAGCCCCCGCCGCACAAAACGCGACAACGCCGCATCCAGGCTGTAGCTGAGCTGCTCAAGCTGATCCTGGGGCAGGTGCACCTCGGCGTCGTGGTACTCCATCTGACCGGTCACCTCGCCGATCACCACGGCCGGCAGCAGCAGCCCCAGCTCATTCAGCTGCTGATACGTCGCACCATCCAACGTGCCCTTTTCCAGCAGCACCGCGTCGAAATCCTCGCGGCGGCGATCGAGAACCAAGGCCGGATCAGCCGCCGGATCAAAGTGTTCCACCTGACAGCGACTGCCGCTGAGCCATTGACCGCAGACATCGGCCAGGGCCGGGGTCCGGATCAGACAGGCGATGGTGAGTGCTGGTTCAGGCATCGATTCGGGTCGGGGGCACGTCGGGGGAGAAGGTTCTGGATTGCCAGAATGTTGACGTAGACCAGCCCTGGAGGGCAAACTCTATGTTTGTCTTCCAATTGCTGTGAGTCCAGGCTCAATGGTGAGAGGCGCGAAGGTCTTCTGATCCTTCGCCGGCCCATCGCCAGCCTGGCCACGCCCCCACGCCCATGAGTGAGACCCCAGTCACCAGCCCCGGCGCCGCCGAGGCCGCCCCCAGCCCGGACACCACCGGCGCTTACGCGATCATCGAGGCCTCCGGCCAACAGTTTTGGATCCAGAATGATCGCTACCTCGACCTCGACCGCATCGCCGCCGAGGAAGGCGAGACGATCACGCTTGAAAACGTGCTTCTGGTGAAGGACGCCAAAGGCACCACGGTGGGCCAGCCCTATGTGAGCGGCGCCACGGTCGTGCTCAAGGTGATGGCCCACCGCCGCGGACAGAAGATCATCGTCTACAAGATGCGCCCCAAGAAGAAAACCCGTCGTAAGAACGGCCACCGCCAGGAACTCACCCGCGTGATGGTGCAGTCGATCAGTGTCAGCGGCAAAACGATCGGCTGAGCATCCAGCTGCCAACGCTCCTGTCGCCGGATTTCGGCGCCTCCTAACCCAACACCCTCCCCTCGCTTCCCCTTCCCATGGCCCACAAGAAAGGCACAGGTTCGACGCGCAACGGCCGCGACTCCAACTCCAAGCGTCTGGGGGTCAAGACCTTCGGCGGTGAAACCGTCAGCGCCGGCTCGATCCTGATCCGCCAGCGCGGTACCTCCGTGCTGCCCGGCAACAACGTCGGCCGGGGCTCCGATGACACCCTCTTCGCCCTCACCGATGGCGTGGTCAATTTCGAGAGCATCAAGCGCGGCCTGCGTAACCGCAAGCGCATCCACGTCGCCGTCGCCTGAGCCGCGGCCCATCTGCGGCGATGCTGAACCCATCGCTCCCGGACTCCCCCGCTCATCCAGATGCCGAGCCGGCATCGCCTTCGGCCAATAGTGGGCCGGAGCTTCCGATAACCGCCGCCATTCCGGCGGCGGTTGCTGTTGTGGCGGATGAAATCCATTATCGGTTCTGGCGGGAAGACGGGGACTAGCTCAGGGGCTGGGATCAAATCCCGCGGCCACGGCTTGCTGCTGGACCACGGCTTGCTGGTGGAGCGTGGCCTGCTTCTGCGTCTGGACCCGCCCTTGAGCTCGGAATCTGTAACAGACGATCCCACCGAGGCCCCCCAGCGGGTTTCCATTGCGGCCGGCCCGCCCACCGCAGGCCCCCAGGAGCTCTGCGGTTTTCTGTTGCTGGATAAACCAGCGGGCCTCACCTCCCACGCCTGCGTGGCCAGGGTGCGGCGCCGCTACGGCCTGCGGCGCGTTGGCCATGGCGGCACCCTGGATCCGGCCGTGACAGGGCTGCTGCCGATCGCCCTCGGACCGGCGACCCGGCTGCTGCCCTATCTGGACGGCGGCAAGAGCTACCGAGGCGTGATCCGCCTGGGGCTGACCACCAGCAGCGACGATCTCGAAGGTGAAATCCTCAGCCAGTCGCCGCTGCCGTCCCTGGATCGGCTGGCGATCGAGCAGGCGCTCGCCGCCTTCCGAGGCGACATCCTGCAGCGTCCGCCCCAGATCTCGGCCGTGCATGTGGATGGCGAACGCGCCTACGTGCGCGCCCGCCGCGGCGAAGCGATGGAGCTGGCGCTACGGCCCGTGAACATCGAGCGGCTGGAGCTGCTGGCCTGGGATCGGCAGCGCGGTGAACTGGAGCTGGCCATCGACTGCTCCGCCGGCACCTATATCCGTTCCCTGGCAAGGGATCTGGGCGAACAGCTCGGCTGCGGCGGCGCCCTGGCACAGCTGCGGCGCACCGCCGCCCTGGGCTTTGACCTCAAGAGCGCCGTCCCCCTGGAGCAACTGGAGCTGGACCCCCTGCCGCCCCTGCTCGATCCACTCGCGGCGCTCCACCACCTGGGCCGCCACGCCCTGAGCGAAGCGGAACTGACCGCCTGGCGCTGCGGCAGGGCCCTGACCGACAGCGCGGCACGCCCGGCCGAGGCCGCCGTCGCCGTGGTCGCACCGGACGGCAGCCTGGCGGGCATCGCCCGCGCCGATGGCAGCGGGCTGCTGCAGCCGAAGCTGGTGGTTGCGGCGGCCGGTTGAACGGGTCCGGTTAAGCGTTCCCGGCACCAGCTGAACCAGGCTCCAACAAAAGGCTCGTCGGCCCCTGCCCATCAGCGGCCATGAGCACCCAGATCACTCCGTGGGGTCAACCTCATACCGGTGCCCGGTCCGACTCGGCCAAGGCTGGAGCAGGTTGCTGCTTCTGCCTGCCCAATTGAGGCCCCAATTGGGACTCCGCTTGAGACGCAGTGATGCATGGGCCGCTTGAGGCCTTCTCCGCTGGGGGATCGGCTCCGACCACTCCCGATCGGGCCACAGCCGCTCAGCCAAGGCAACGCATCGCTTGGTGCGCCAGCCACGCCGATACCGACAGGTGCCGGTGAAGAATGGAGGGCTGGCCCCCTTTCCGGGCCGGTGACATCTCCAGCCCGATCGGCGCTAGTTCAGGCCCCACCAGGCCTGGCTCTTCCCTGTCCCCCCGCCTCTTCCCTGACCGCGATGGCCGGCCACAGCAAATGGGCCCAGATCAAACGCACCAAGGCGGTGGTCGATGCCCGGCGCGGCGCCGTCTTCACCCGCCTGGGCAGGGAGATCATGGTGTCCGCCAGGGCCGGAGCCGATCCGGCCGGCAACTTCCAGTTGCGCACCGCCATCGAGAAGGCCAAGGCGGCCGGGGTGCCCAACGCCAACATCGAACGGGCGATCAGTAAGGGTTCGGGCCAGGCCGGCGGCGAAGCCGAGCGCTTCGAGGCGGTGCGCTACGAGGGCTATGGAGCCGGTGGCGTGGCGGTGTTGGTGGAGGCCTTCACCGACAACCGCAACCGCACCGCCGCCGAGCTGCGTCTGGCCTTCGGCAAAAACGGCGGCAACCTCGGCGAGACGGGCTGCGTCAGCTACCTGTTCGAGCAGCGCTCGCTGGTGCGGCTGCGGCCCCAGGAGCTGGATGAGGAACAGCTGCTTGAGCGGCTGCTTGCCCTTGAGGAGGCGGGGGGACCCGCTGTGCTGGGCTACAACCTCGAGGCGGATCACCTGGAGGTGCAGGGCGCCTTCGCCGATCTGGAGGCCCTGCAGGACGGTCTGCGCCTTCAGGGCCTGGACGTCGAGAGCTGGGAGCACCGCTGGCTGGCGGGCAGCGCCTGCCGAATCGATGCCCCGGAGCCCCTGCGGGCCTGTCTGCGCATGCTGGACGTGCTGGAGGAGCTGGAGGACGTGCGCAGCGTCACGGCCAACCTGGAGGCGGAGGAGTCATTGCTGGAGGCGGTCCTGGGCTATTCGCAGGACTGAAGCCAGCCCCCCCCCCTCCCCGCCTCAGCCTCAGCCGTTGTCGCCGCGGCCCAGGGCCGCCCGATCGGCCACCACCAGCACCCGCGGATGGCGATGCAGCCAGCTGGCGGGCAGCTCCGGCGTGGGCGGCCCCTGCAGGATCCAACGCAAGATGCCGGCCTTGGCCGCACCTGTGACCACCAGCAGGATGCTGCGGGCCACCATGATCTCCCCCAGCCCCAGGGTGATGGCCCGCGCCGGCACCGCTTCCGGATTGCCCCCGAAAGCCGAGGCATTGGCAGCCCGGGTCGAGGCCGAAAGGTTGATGCAGCGGCAACGGACATCGGCGCCACAGGGCGGTTCGTTGAAGCCCACATGGCCATTGAGCCCCAGGCCCAGCACCTGCAGGCCCACGCCACCGGCGGCCTCCAGTTCGAGGCGGTAGCGATCGGCCTCGGCATCGGGATCGGCGGCGGTGCCATCGGGCAAGCGCACCCGCTCGGGATCGAGCCCCAGGGGCAACACCAGCCGCTCGGTCATCACCGAGCGGAAGCAGCGGGGATCTTCGGCGGCGAGGCCCACGTATTCGTCGAGGTTGAAACTCAGCCAACGCTCCCGCAGGCGCTCGCCTTCGGCAAAGGGCAGCTGGCCGATCTGGCGGGCTAGGGCCCGGTAGATCGGCTCCATGGTGCGTCCGGTGGCCAGGCCAAGGGGCAGCTCCGGCCGCCGCCTCCGCTCATGCAGCAGTAGGGCCGCCACGTGCTCGGCCACGGCGACAGGATCCGCCAGCTCGATCAGCTCGAAACCGGCGGCGGCACCGCCGGTGGCGCCGGTGGCATCAGTGCGAATCAGATCCTGGCTCAAGGGTTGATGTACGGCTTGAGTTCAACGCCGCGGTAGTAGTGGCGCAGGATCTGCTCGTGGGAGCGTCCCTGCAGAGCCATGGCGTAGGCCCCCCACTGGCTCATGCCCACACCATGGCCGAAGCCACGCCCCTCCACCACCAGCTCCAGAGCCGGCTTGGACGGCGAAGGAGCTATGGGGGTGGCTCGATCCTCGCCAGCGGAGCCGCCAGCGGAGCCGCTTGCGGAAGCCTGGGGGAGCGGCTGCAGCTGCAGCTGTGGCGGTGGCGGTGGCGGTGGCGGTGGAGGTGGCGCCAGCAGGCTGGAAATCGCTCCCGTGGCGGAATCCCACAGGGACTCGGCCGCTGAGGGGGCTGCCGCATCCAAGGCCGTCGCGTTCGGCCGGGGCGAAACGGGCTGAGCCCCCAGCAGCGCCTGAGCGATGACGCCGGGCGGGGCCAGACGGTCCTGGGCAACGGGCTCCAGCCTGAAGGCCTGCACCAGGGTGCTGCGCAGGCCCAGGCGTTGGCGCAGCTCGGCACCGGTGAGCTCCAGGCTGCCCGCCGGCCCGCTCACCCGGGCGCGCCGGATCCGCCCGGTGCGGCTGACGGCGAGCACATCAATGCGGCTGACACCGGCGGTCTCGCGGAAGGCGCGGCGAAGTTGATCGGGTTCAATCCGCAGCTTCCACTGACGCACCGGCGACCGTTCGTCAAAATCGGGCACGCTCACCAGATAGGGCAGCTGGCGGCTCCAGACCTCGCCGCTGTCCTCGGTGTTGCCGCCACTGCTGCTGTGGAAAACGGCATTGATCATGGCGTTGTCCTGCATCAGCACCTGGGAGCGGGTGCTGGCCACCGCCGTCCGGGTGGAATCGGTCTCCGATTCCACCCCCCGGTACACCTGGCTGTCGACCGTGGCCTTGAGATCGAACAGGGACTTCGGTTTCAGTTGACTGATGGCGTAGGTGCGGGCGGCGACCGCCTGGGCCCGCAGTGCCGCCAGCGGCCAACTCGCCGGCATCTCACTGCCTACCACGCTGGGCAGGTAGCGCTCCAACGGCAACTGGTTGATCACCAGCAGGCGACCGTCGCCGCCGGCCCTGACCTGCAACCGGCCGCGATAAAGATGGCCCTCGACCGTCAGCAACGGCGAGCGGCCCACCGCTGGTAGGGGCACGATCCAGAGATCACCCTGAAGGGGGCCCAGGGTCGTGGCGGCGCCATCGGCGCGCGCGATCACAACCATCAGGCCTGCCTGCTCCTGACGCAGCTCGAAGGACTGCTCCGGAGCGATCTCCGCCAGCGGGCGCCCCTGGCCATCGGCCAGTCGCAAGGGCGGGGCCGCCGCCGCCAGGGCCAGGCTGGTCTGCTGACGGATCAACACCCTGACCAGGGGCGGCGCTTCGGCGGCAGGAGTGGCCTGCTCAGCGGCGACAGGCTCCAGCCTCGCCGTGGAAGCGGCCGCCGCTAGCACCCGGGGCACCAGCCGAGGCGCAACCCCAAGCGCCACCAGTGTCAGCGCCACCAAAGCCAGGCCGGCCGGCCTGAAGCCTGGACCCAACGCGCGCAGGCGACGCAATACCAGGGAAACATCCTGGTTCCGGGAGCCGAAGAGGGGCATCAGAACCGGCGGCAGCGGCACGGGGCCCCCCATTGTGACCGCGCCGGCGGTCGCCGACCACCCTCCGGCGTCCGCACCGCCCGGACGACATGACAACATGCGGCTCAGCAAGCAGCGGACCGTGCCGGTCACCTTTCTGGGCACGAGCTCGGGCGTACCCACCCGCTCCCGCAATGTCTCGGCCGTGGCCCTGCGGCTGCCGCAACGGGCCGAACTGTGGTTGTTCGACTGCGGCGAAGGCACCCAGCACCAGTTTCTGCGCAGTGAGCTGCGGGTCTCCCAGCTGCGACGGATCTTCGTCACCCACATGCATGGCGACCACGTCTTCGGCCTGCCCGGCCTGCTGGCCAGCCTGGGGCTGGCGGGGGCCTGCAAGGGGGTGGACCTCTACGGCCCCGACCCGCTGCGCGAGTTTCTCGACGGGGCCCTGCGCACCTCCTCCACCCGCATCGGCTACCCGCTGCGCACCCACCGGGTCAGGGAGGCCGCCCACAGCGGCGCCCTGGTGCTGGACGACGACGACCTGACGGTGCGCTGCACCCCCTTGAACCACCGGGTGCCCGCCTACGCCTACCGGGTGGACCAGAAGCCCCGCCCCGGGCGCTTCGACATCGCCATGGCTCGGCAACTGGAGATTCCGCCCGGCCCGATCTACGCCGAGCTCAAGGCCGGCCGCACCGTGACCCTGGAGGATGGGCGCATCATCCGCGGCGACGCCCTCTGCGGTCCACCGAGGCCCGGCTGCAGCATCGTCTACTGCACTGACACCGTGTTCAGTGAAGCGGCCGTGGAGCTGGCCCGCGGCGCCGATCTGCTGATCCACGAATCCACCTTCTGCCACGGCGAAGCGGAGCTGGCGATCGCCCGGCAGCACTCCACCAGCACGATGGCGGCCCAGACGGCCCTGGAAGCCGGGGTCAAACGCCTGGTCCTGACCCATCTCAGCCCGCGCTACCTACCCGGCAATCCCATGACCCCCGACGACCTGGTGGCCGAAGCGCGGGCGATCTTCCCGGAGACCCAGGTGGCCAGGGATTTCCTCAGCATCGATGTGGTCGCGGCGGAGGAGCCGGTTCAGGGCTGAGCCTGCAACAGTTCGCGTGATTCCCCAGCGGGGGACCCATCGGCCGTGATACAAGGTCTCAGTCGCGGTCTAACCGCCATTTCGCCGGCTTCTTCCATGGCCCTCTTTCTTCGCTCCGCCCTTCGAGCCGCAGCCCGGACCCTGTTGATCCTGCCCCTGGCGTTGCTGGTCTGCTTCGCAGCTCCCGCCAATGCGGCCCAGTGGAGCAGTGAGCAGCTCACGGTGCCGGCGACCGCCGATGGCACCCTCGTCACCTTCAGCGAAAAGGACGTGAAAGCCGGTCGCAAGCTGTTCAACACGAGCTGCGGCACCTGCCATGCCGGCGGCATCACCAAGACCAACCAGAACGTCGGCCTCGACCCCGAGACCCTGGCCCTGGCCACCCCGCCGCGGGATTCGATCGACTCCCTGGTCGACTATCTCAAGGATCCCACCTCCTATGACGGTGAGTACAGCATTTCCGATGTGCACCCCAGCATGCGCAGCAGCGACGTGTTCTTGCAGATGCGCAACCTCGACGACGACGATCTGCGCCTGATCGCCAGTTATATCCTGGTGGCCCCCAAGGTTCAGGGCCTGCAATGGGGCGGCGGCAAGATCTACTTCTGATCCATTGGCCCCTCGGTTCGGTCGGGGGCGTCTGGCTGGGGGCTGAGGCCATCAGCGCTGCCCCCGAAATCGAACCCACGTTTCCGCAACGGCCTCCCTGGGGGGGGCCGTTTTTTTAGGTGTCAACCCCTGCCCGCCCAAGCCCAGCCGCCTCCTCTGGCTTCTTGCCCTGGCCTCGCCCCATTGCCTGAGGACGCTGCAGCCGCCAGGGTCAGGCGGCACAATCCGCCGGGGGCTGAGGCGGTGTGAGGTTGCAGGGCTCCATCGAGGCCGGCTGCTTGCTGTACCACCATTCCTGCAGGGCCGGGGCCAGGCGCTGCGGGAACAGAGTGATCACCGTGCGGGTGGGCCGTGCTCCAGGCTGCAGCAGCTCGACCGCATAGGAGGGGCAGCGGCGGGCCGCCAGATCGGCCACGAAGCGGCGCCCCACGCGGCGCCAGCTGGGCTCCTTGCTGCGCCAGGCCAAGCGGCAGCAGGGCCAGGGCAGCTCCTCCCGATCAAACAGGCGACAGCAGGGTCCGAGCACGCGATAGCTGTACTGACCGCCGGGACTGGTGTGCTCACTGCCGGACTCCAGCACTGCATGCACCTGGATGGACATCAAAAAGCCACCCCGCAGGGTGGCAGAGAGAGGCTTAGAAAGCAAAGAGTTGCCGATGGTCACAGAAGTGGTTCCACTGAGCTGACGGTTGAAGGGGGCTCAATGGGCAGGCCCTGGGAACAGATCGTCAGTGTCAGAGAAAAAGGAATACCAAGAAGGCAGCCACAGCGATGAACCAGGAGTGGACTGAACCGGAAAGTTGGCTGCTCCCAGCTGGCATCGACCAGCGGGGAGCAGCCGCTCCGGCCCGGAAAGCCCGGAATCAGTACAGCTCTTCTTCGGAGTGGGTCTTGATGGTCACGTCGGAGGTGGGGTAGGCCACGCACGTGAGCACGAAGCCGGCCTCGATCTGGTCGTCGTCGAGGAAGCTCTGATCGGACTGGTCGACGGTGCCGGAGGTCAGCTTGCCGGCGCAGGTGCTGCAGGCACCGGCACGGCAGGAGTAGGGCAGATCAATGCCCTGCTCCTCGGCAGCGTCGAGGATGTACTGGTCATCAGGAACCTCGATCGTCTTGTTGAGGCCTTCGCTCTCATTGACGAGGGTGACCTTGTAGGAAGCCATGGAAGAGATTGGGGCTCACAGGGACCCGAAAGCCAGGCACCTGTAGGACCCGCCCTTCCTACATCCGACAGGGGGCATTCCCGGCGATCTGAGGCCTGCAGGCCGGGAAGGCCAATCAAAGGCAGGCCACAGATCAGTGTGCCTTATGCAACAGTTGCCAGTCGCCGGATCGTCATCAGCCCCCAGGGATCCTGGCGGGCCGCCAGCTCGCCATGCCAGCCGGCCGCCGCCAGCGCCCGGATCAGCGATGGCGCCTGATCCACCAGCAGGCCACTGAGCAACCCCAGGCCATCGGCCGCCAGC
>JAPLID010000097.1 GCA_026389285.1 Cyanobacteriota bacterium | reverse complement strand
CCAGGTGCTGCTCAACCTGCTGGAGAACGCCCTCAAGTTCACCCCGGAAGGGGGGAGGGTCACCCTGCGGCTACTGCACCGCACCAGCCAGTGGGTGCAGGCCAGCATCTGCGACAGCGGCCCCGGCATCCCGATCGAGGAGCAGGAGCGGATTTTCCTGGACCGGGTGCGGCTGCCCCAGACCTCGGGCACCACCTCGGGCTACGGCGTCGGCCTATCGGTCTGCCGGCGCATCGCCGACGTGCATGGCGGCCGCATCTGGGTGGTGTCGGAGCCCGGGGAGGGTGCCTGCTTCCACTTCAGCGTGCCGATCTGGCGCGGACAGATTTCCCCGGCCGAGCAGAGGGAGGACGATGACTCTGAGCTGGATCCAGCTGCGGGAACGGCTCCTTGACGAACGGTCCCTCCGCCCCGTACGGTCGATCTCAGCAGCGAAACCGGATTGTCCGGAGCATTCCCGAGCCTTATTTCTCGGTTCTGCAGCTGTGGCCTCGCCCCCATCGTCTAGAGGCCTAGGACACCTCCCTTTCACGGAGGCGACAGGGGTTCGAATCCCCTTGGGGGTATATTTCAGGCCAATCTTCTTGTGAGATTGGTCATTGATTTGTTGATAAACTTAACCGTATTCGGCAGACTGTAGGCTCAGATTTTTTGTTGCTATTGCAGCACCGCCAACCGATCGCCTAGGGCACATCGCAGCGAGCAAGCGGCCTAGATCCCGGGCTCAGGCGGGTCAGGATGGAGGACACCATGGGAGCCCCTGAGCCCTCTGGGATAACCCAGCGGGGCCTGCAACACCTTGGCTGCGTAGGCAAACGGTGCCGAGCCCACCCCCAGGAGACTGCTGAAAACCCATCGGGCTACCTGCCAAGCCATTCTGTTGGCCGTCCAGAAAACCCATAAAGACTGAATCAACCACGCGCACGAAGGCCGTCAAGCGTGGCTGAGAAAGGTTTATGGGCTCTCTCCTGAAGCCCTTCAGCAAAGCGCCGAAGCAACGCCAGGCCACACCGGAAGATCACCCATCGGCAGCGCGACGCATCGCTTCCTTCTGCACCCCGCGCAGATTGTTGGCGAGATCGTCCTTAAGGCGCTGCTCGATCAGGCCGATCGGCATGCCGGGCTTGCCCTGGACCGTTAGGTCGTAAAGGAGCCAGCTGCTGGTGTCATCGCGGCCGATCACCCAGGCGCCCTCAAAGCAGCGGAAATCGCCGTCGAGCATGCGGAAGTTCAGCCGGCCCTGATCCAGGTCCTCCTCCAGTTCTAGTTTCACCCTGGCACTGAAGCGCAGCCCGCAGAACTGCTGGGTGCCAACCTGCTCGACGGCGACCAGGTTGGAGCGGCGCCAGAGCTGGCGGGAGCTAGCCAGGTTAGGGATGAAGCGATCGAGATTTTCATAATCGGTGAGCACGGCCCAGATCCAGTGGGGATCGAGAGCGATGCGCAGCTTCACAGCCAGGCGGCGCGCGCCAAGGGGCAGGCGCTCCATCTCCTGCTGGATCGTATCGAGGGAGCAACTCTCTGTGCCGGGCTCACCGGCGGGACGATCGGTGGCAAGAAGTTGCGCCAGCACCATTCGGAACTCGTCAGGGACCGCACTGGAACAGGCGCCCGGGGACACCTTGACGGAGTGTGGAAGAACACAAACTTAACCGCATTTTGTCAGGATCGCTTGCCGGGTCGGGCGCGACCACTGCCCGGTCCAACGACGCTGCTGCGACGGCCGGCAGACCGGGGTGGAGGCAGCAGTCCCTATGATCGGCGCGCTTTATAGAGGGCGGCTTCCCGATGCGTGTTTCCACTGGCAAGGCCACCGTTTCCGACAGCCGCATGTTCACGGTGGTGGTCGAGCGTTTTGGGGTGGGCCGGCAACGACGGGCCGAGCAGAGGCTCACCGTGCCTTTCGGCCAACTGCAATCCCTGATGCAGATGATCGCCCTCATCGGTGGTCGGATCAGGGTGATCGACTCCGGGGATGTCAGCTCCCGGGTCGAAGCGGCCCCGGCCGCAGCCGCTGAATCCTCCCCTGAAGCAAGACCTGAAACCGCCCCCCAACCGTCCGCCAAAGCAGCTGTGAGTCACGCCGTCGTTCCGATCAACCTCTACAAACCGAAGGATCCCTTCATCGGCACTGTCACTGGCAACTACAGCTTGGTCAACGAAGGAGCCATCGGCCGCGTGAACCACATCACCTTCGATCTCAGCGGCGGCGACCCCCTGCTGCACTACGTCGAAGGCCAGTCGATCGGCATCGTTCCCGATGGCAACGACGCCAACGGCAAACCCCACAAACTCCGTCTCTATTCGATCGCCAGCACCCGCCACGGCGACGATCTGGTCGATCACACCGTCTCCCTCTGCGTGCGCCAGCTGCAGTACGAGAAGGATGGCGAGACCATCAACGGGGTCTGCTCGACCTTCCTGTGCGACATCGAGCCCGGCGCCAAGGTAAAGATCACCGGTCCGGTGGGCAAGGAGATGCTGCTGCCCTCCGATGAAGAGGCCAACGTGATCATGCTGGCCACCGGCACCGGCATCGCGCCGATGCGGGCCTACCTGCGCCGCATGTTCGACCACGGCGAGCGGGCCAAGAACCCCGAATATCAGTTCCGCGGCAAGGCCTGGCTGTTCATGGGTGCCCCCAAGACCGCCAACCTCCTCTATGAGGACGACCTGCAGCAGTACATGGCCGACTTCCCCGAGAACTTCCGCTACACCAAGGCGATCAGCCGCGAGCAGGAGAACGCCAAGGGAGGCCGCATGTACATTCAGGATCGGGTCCTGGAGAACTCCGAGGAGATCTTCTCCTGGATCGAAAACCCCAAGACCCACGTCTACATGTGCGGCCTTCGCGGCATGGAGCCCGGCATCGACGAAGCCATGACCGCCGCCGCCGCCTCCAAGGGCCTCACCTGGTCCGAACTGCGTCCCCAGCTCAAGAAAGCCGAGCGCTGGCACGTCGAAACCTACTGAGCACCCCTGCGCCCCTCCTGGCCTGCATCGGGTCCGCCAAAGCGGGCCCTTTTTGCTGGGCGCTGCCCCCGGGCCGGTGGGCGAACGCTCACAGAGTCGTGCCCCGACTGGGCTGGAATAGGCCAATGGCGGCCCCAGCCGTTAAACCAGATGGAACTCGGCCCCCTTTTGCACCATGACCACGCTGCTCACCAATCCGCTGAGGGTGGGTCTGCGCCAGGAGCGGGTGATCACGCCCCAGTGCATCGTCATCTTCGGGGCCAGCGGCGATCTGACCCATCGCAAGCTGGTGCCGGCTCTGTTCGAGCTGTTCTGCCAGCGGCGCCTGCCCAGTGAGTTCGCCGTTCTCGGTTGCGCCCGCCGCCCCTGGAGCGACGAGGAGTTCCGCTCGAAGATGGGCGAGGCCCTCGCCGCCGAGATCGCCAATCACCCCAGCGCCTGGGAGCAGTTCTCCCAGGGCCTGTTCTATGAACCGGTGGATCTGCAGCAACCCGAGCACCTGGTGCGGCTCGGCCAGCGACTGGAAGGCATCGACCGGCTGCGGGCCACCCGTGGCAATCGCACCTTCTACCTTTCGGTATCGCCGGAGTTCTATGGCAGTGGCTGCCGCGCCCTGGCCGCGGCCGGCCTGCTGGCCGACGCCGATCGCAGTCGGGTGGTGATCGAGAAGCCCTTCGGCCGTGACTACGGCAGCGCCCAGCAGCTCAACAAGGTGGTCCAGGCCTGCGCCAAGGAGAGCCAGGTCTTCCGCATCGACCACTACCTCGGAAAGGAGTCGGTGCAAAACATCCTCGCCCTGCGGTTCGCCAACACCATCTTCGAGCCGATCT
>JAPLID010000066.1 GCA_026389285.1 Cyanobacteriota bacterium | reverse complement strand
GGATCCCTGGCAGGGCGAAGGCTGAGACACCTTGGCTGTCATCAGAGCTTCCTCCCCCAGGGGGTTGGTCAGCAGGGCGGCAAGCCCAGCAACGCACAGCCCAGCAGGCAGGGGGCAACGCTCTTGTCTTGCTGATCATCGGAGAGAGGCCATCGGGGCTGCCCATGCACCCGCGTTCGTCACGCCGGCGATCAGCGGTGCCATACTGCAGAGGTCGGCTCTAGGGCCGACTAGGTGGCTCACACCAGTGTTTCGGACAGCGGTTCGATTCCGCTCAGCTCCATTCCCCCTTTCCGGCTTCTGTCGGCTGGGCTTGCCGGGGCTGCAATGGTTTCGACGGGGCAAAAGGAGGGTGACTGAAGCCTGCTCGGTAAGAGCAAACCCGTAACAGCGAACAAAATCGTTCGTTTCTCCCGTCAAGCCGCCCCCGTGGCTGCCTGACACTCTTAACGGAGACGGGGTGAGATCAGCCTTGTCACCCAAATGATCCATGGGGCCTGGAAGGGCCCTTTTTAAGTGAGCGTCGCAAGGGTTTTCGTTCCTTCGCGCGTTGGCTCCAGCGTGATGCGATCGATAGAAAATCGCCTGGTGAGCTGGATCAATCCGCCCTTGTACAGCCGGTGTTCGCCGGGGCCTCAGGCCCCCTTCAGATTCAGGAACATCCGGCGCATCTGCAGCAGCAACTGGTTGCCCTGGGCCTCCTGGCTGGCCTGGCTGAGTTTGTTGAGCTGGCTGCGGCGTTCACTGATCAGTTCGGCCAGGGATTCGACCAACTGGGGATTGCCCTCCAGCAGGGGCCGCAGATCATCGCGCTCGATCTCCAGCAACACGCATTCCCGCTGGGCTCGCACCGTCGCACTGCGCGGTTCCTCACTGAACACACTCATCTCGCCGAACACCACCCCCTCGCCCAGCTGGGCCACCACCTTGTCTTCGCCGCCCGGCATCTGTTTGAGCACCTCCAGGCTGCCGTTCACCACCTGGAACATGGCCTGGCCGGCATCGCCTTCCACCACCACGGTCTCACCCCGGGCGAAGCGCAGGCAGCGGGTGAGCGGGGCGATGGTCTGCAGTTGTCTGGGGTCAAGCTGCTGGAACAACGCATTGCGGCGCAACAGCTCCAGCCGTGCCGGGGCCTCGAATCCCGCCGGATCACCGCTTTGCTCCGGCAGCTGGAGCTGGCGTAGTTCGCGCACGGGGTAGGGCAGCCTGCGACCGATCCGTTCCAGCGAATACCAGATCTGGGCCAGCAACTGGCCCCGCAGGATGTCGAAGCCGTTGTCACTCGGATCCTCCTGCCAGACCTCCAGCTCGTAGGTGATGCCGTGGTCTGCGTAGCTGAAGACGAAGGCTTCGGGTTCAGGCTGTTTCAGCACCAGGGGATGACGGCTGGCCACCTGCAGCAGCAAGGCACTGGCCTGATCCGGGGGAATGGCTCTGTCGAGCGTCAGGTGGATCTCCCTGGCGATCGGCCCCCGAGGGCTGAAGCGGCGGATGTTCGTACCCCAGATGCGACTGTTCGGTAGGGTGATCAGAGCCCCATGGACATGTTGAATGCGGGTACTCATCAGGGTCAAAGAGATCACCCAGCCGTTGGCATCATCTCCGACATCAATATAGTCGCCCTCCTGAAATGGAGAGTCAACTTGCAGCACGATACCGGCAAAGAAATCCTTGAGTGATTCCTGAGCCGCCAGGCCAATCACCGCCGTGAGGATGGCGGACGTGGTGATCAGGCCCACCAGATTGACCTGGTGCAGCTGCTGAATCACCACCAGGGTGATCGCACTGGCAATCACCAGCAGCACCAGATCCTTGAGAATCTTGGCGGGCCGCGGCCACCAGGGCAGGACGCTCAGCAGATCCAGGGCCAACCAACTGATCAGCTGCAGCAGGGCATAGGCGCGGCTCAGCTGCAGCACCGTCTCCAGCCAGACGGAATAACTGCTGCTGGGTTGCAGCGACCCGAGCCAGCTGGCCGTGCTGCCGCTGCTCACCGCAGCACTCAGACCGTTGACGATCAGCCAGATCAGAATCGCCAGGCTTGGTAGGCGAATCGGAATCGGCGGAATCCGCCAGTGCCTGCACAGCAACAGGATGGCCAGCAGGAGCAGCTCCAGGCCCGCGGCGATGACGATGGACTGGGTGGTGCTGGCCATGGCGGCGAATCGGCAGAGGAGATGGGCCTGGAAGCCCGCCAGCGGCAAGGCCTGAAATGGCGGCAGCCCAGCAAACGCCGTCATCCAGTCCGCCGGGCGCCCAGGCCCAACAGCGAATCAGGCCGCTCAGGGGTTGCCCAGACGGGGCGAGAGACTTTTGGCTGGCGCGACCCTGGGCGAGGAGGTGGAGCTGGGGGTGAGGCCATCGGTCTTTGCCTTGCTGCCACTGCCACTGCCACTGCCACTGCCACTGCTGCCGAAGCCGGCAAAACCACTCCAGGTCGCCAGCTCCTCAAGGGTCTGAACCCCCTCACGCCGTTCATTGCCCAGCACCCAGGTGGGGTAGGCACGCACGTCGGCGGCATTGCACCTGTCGGCTCCGGCCTGATCTTTGGCGCATTCGACATAAGGCAGCCGATCTCCGGCCTCCTGGCCGAACAGATCCTTCTGGCGGAAGCAGTGGGTGCACCAGTAGGCGCCGTAGAAGATCGCCCCCTGCTGGCGCAGGTGATTGGCGAGGGCGAGCTGCTCCGGGCTGGAAGGCTTCAGGGCCTGCCCGAGGCTGGGGGTGGAGCTGACGCCGGGCAGGGGCGCACTGGACGGGGCCGCTGTCAGCGGCGGCGAGGAAGCTGGCTCCTTGACCGGGCTGACAGAGGTGGTTGGGCTACCACCGGCCCGCCCTGGGCCAGCCAGGCCCAGCAGCGGCAGCAACGCCGCCATCACCAGAGAAGCTCCGGAACGGATGAATGGGCCCATGAGGGTGCCGATGCCACTGAGAATGGCCTGAAATCTAGGCGGGTCGACTGCGTACGGCCTTCCGCCCCCGCCTCGGGCCTCGTGGGTCCCCCGCGGCTGAGACAATGCAGCTACAGGGCCCCAGCTGATGAGCGTTAACGGCTACCGCGACTACTTCAAGGTTCTCGGTGTTGAGCGCGGAGCCGATGCCGACGCGATCAAGCGGTCGTTCCGCAAACTCGCCCGTCAGTACCACCCGGATGTCAACCCCGGCGATCAGAGCGCCGAAGCCCGCTTCAAGGAGATCAGCGAGGCCTACGAGGTGCTCTCCGATCCGGACAAGCGGCGCCGTTACGAGCAGTTCGGCCAGTATTGGAATCAGATGGGCAGTGCCGGCGGCGGCGGCGGTGGCACGGAGGTCGATTTCGGCCGCTACGGCAACTTCGACGACTTCATCAATGACCTGCTCGGTCGCTTCGGCGGAGCCCCCGGCGGGTTCGGCTCGGGCTTTCCGGGCGGTTTCCCTGGGCCCGGGGCCAGTCGCGGGGTTCCGGTTGATCTCGATGCGGAAGCCAGCATCAGCCTGCCCCTGGGCGATGCCTTCCGTGGCTGTGAGCGCACCCTGGCCGTCAATGAGGAGCGGGTCCAGGTGCGCATCCCGGCCGGGGTGAAAGACGGCAGCCGCCTGCGGCTTAAGGGCAAGGGCAATCTCCAGCCCGGTACGGGCCGCCGCGGCGACCTCTATCTCACCCTCAAGCTCCAGCCCCATCCGATCTGGCGGCTGGATGGGGATCAGCTGCGCGCCGAGCTGCCGTTGAGCCTCGATGAGCTGGCCCTCGGTGGCGAGGTGCGGGTGGCCACCCCCGATGGCGAGGCCACGGTGCAGGTGCCCCCCGGCATGAGCCTGGGCCGCAGCCTGCGGCTCAAGGGCAAGGGCTGGCCCCTGAAAGATGGCCGCGGCGATCTGCTGCTCACGCCGATCCTGAAGTTGCCGGACAGCCTCAGTGAGGGGGAGCGCAAGCTGCTGGAGGAGCTACGCCAGGCCCGCAGCGCCGACCCCCGCCAGGGCTGGATCGCCGCAGCGCGGCTCTGAGGTGGCGCAACAGCTTCGGACCTGGCCTGGCACTTCTGAGCGCGGGGCGGTCCGTAGGATCCGGCCAGAGCGAACCTGCCCATGGAACTCACCTACCGCCCGCGCCGCCTGCGGCGGACACCGGCTCTGCGGGCTCTGGTGCGGGAGCACCACCTGGCCCCCACGGACTTCATCTATCCCCTGTTCGTGCACGAGGGAGCCGCGAACGAGCCGATTGGCTCCATGCCGGGTTCGCGCCGTTGGAGCCTGGAAGGCCTGGAGGGGGAGGTGGGGCGCGCCTGGGATCTGGGCATCCGCTGCGTGGTGCTGTTCCCCAAGGTGGCCGATGGGCTGAAAACCGAGGATGGCGCCGAGTGCTTCAACGAGCACGGCCTGATCCCCCGGGCGATCCGCCGCCTCAAGGAGGTCCACCCCGGCATGGCGATCATGACCGACTGCCGTCAGGCCGTGGCCCCGGCCAGGGACGGTGCCGATCTGATCGGCCCCAGCGACATGATGGACGGCCGGGTCGGTGCGATCCGTGAAGCCCTCGATGAAGAGGGATTCGAGCATGTGGGGATCATCAGCTATACCGCCAAGTACGCCTCCGCCTATTACGGCCCCTTCCGCGAAGCGCTGGATTCGGCTCCCCGGGCCACGGCCGGCAAGCCGATCCCCAAAAACAAGAGTACCTATCAGATGGATCCGGCCAATGGCCGTGAGTCCCTCACTGAGGCCCTGCTCGATGAGCAGGAGGGGGCCGACATCCTGATGGTCAAGCCCGGCCTGGCCTATCTGGACATCATCCATCGCCTGCGCGCTGAAACCGAGTTGCCGATTGCCGCTTATAACGTCAGCGGTGAGTACGCCATGGTCAAGGCTGCGGCCGAGCGTGGCTGGATCGATGAACGGGCGATCGTGCTGGAAACCCTGATGTGTTTCCGTCGTGCCGGTGCCGATCTGATCCTCACGTATCACGCCTGTGATGCGGCCGCGTGGCTGAAGGCGGGTTGAAGCTCCGTTGGGCTGCCCTGGCGATCGCGGTGTATCTGGCGCTGATCACAGTGATCGCCAGGGCCACGCACATGCCCTACGTGCTCTTCCCAGAGCTTGGAGCCCTGGGCTGGGTGATTTTCGGCGATGCACGCCATCCCTGGGCCCGCTCACCGGTCCTGCTGATGCTCACCCCCTTCCTGGCGGCGGTGCTAGGGCTGGTGATCACGCGCCATCTGCCCTATGGGCCTGTGGCCGTCCTGCTGGATGTGGCCGGCAGCCTGCTGGTGATCGGGGCCCTGCGTTCGCCGATCGCGCCGGCCCTTTCGGCCGGCCTGCTGCCGTTGGCGCTCGGCATCCACACCTGGACTTACCCGTTTTCGATTTTGATCGGCACCGGTGGCTTGGCACTGCTGATCAAGCTGCGCCAGCGCTGGAGCCGGGGTCGGGTTTCGCCGCACAGCGAGGGGACGGACATCGGTCCTGCGCCGCGCAGTTCCCTGCCACCGCTGAAAAGCTGGGCTCCGGCCTTCGGCGTCTTTCTGCTGGGTGGCCTGGTTCTGGAGCGGCTGATCGGTTCGCCGCTGGTGCTGTTTCCGCCGCTGTTGGTGATCGCCTTCGAGATGATCGTGCACCGGCAGCATTGCCCCTGGCGCGGCCGCTATTTCAGTGTCCTGGTGGTGGCCAACAGTGCGGCCGTGGTGGGTCTGCTGTTGGTCAGGACCCTGGGGGTGGTGCCGGCCGCGGCCTCCCTGGCGGTGCTGGCCACCCTGGCGCTGCTGCGGCTGGCGCGGCTGCCCTTCCCGCCGGCCCTGGGCCTGGCCCTGCTGCCGTTCGTGATTCTTCAGCCGCCGCTGGCCTATCCGCTGTTCACCCTTGCCGGCAGCTTCTGGCTGCTGCTGGTGGTGGCCGTCCAGGAGGCGATCGACTGCGGCGATCAAGGCGGCGATCAAGGGGGTGGTCAGGAGGGCGGGGACGCTGGCAGTGATGGTGGCGGCTTTGCTGGGGATGGGGGTTCCAGCGGTGGGGTGACGGGAACCGCTTGAATAGCAGCAGCGATCGGGCGGCGTGATGGTCACAAGTCGGCTGGGCCACGTGGCGGTGCGGGTTCAGGACATGGAGCGCGCCAAGGCCTTCTATCAATCCCTGGGGCTACGGCTCACCTGGGATGCGGAGGATTGGGCCTATCTGCAATCGCCCGCCAACGGCGACGGCATTGCCCTGCTGAGTCCTGCCTACACCGCCGCGGGGCCCCACTTCGCCTTCCACTACGACGAGCGCAGCGAGGTGGAGGCGGTGCATGCCCAGCTGACGGCGGCCGGCCATAGCGTCGGCCCGGTGCATGACCATCGCGATGGCACCGCCTCCTTCTATCTGAAG
Source organism: Cyanobacteriota bacterium (assembly GCA_026389285.1). Taxonomy (GTDB): domain Bacteria; phylum Cyanobacteriota; class Cyanobacteriia; order PCC-6307; family Cyanobiaceae; genus Cyanobium. Next base: position 4,882 of record JAPLID010000066.1, on the reverse strand, counting down.
GATCCCGAGGGCAACTGGCTGGAGCTGCTCTACGAGCCCGCCTGCGGTATTCCCTCCAATGTCGGTGAGGCGGCAATAGCACCGCCCCGGCCGTCGCCCCCTTCGCCGGCTGCCGCGTGAATCCGGTGTTGTTCGACGTGCCGGGGGCCGGTGGGCTGCCCCTGGCCGACCACCAGCCCGACGACCAGCCCGACCACCAGCCCGACAACCAGCCCGACCACCAGGCCAGCCAATCAGCTGAAGCCCCACTGCCGGCTTCGGAGCCCTCCCTTGGCGCTGTCATCGCTGCAGAATCGATCGACGCAGAACCGATCGCTGCAGAACCGCCGCCGCCCCCACCCGTTCTCGATCTGGGCAACGAGCCCGCCATCGAGCCGGAAACGCTCGCCCTGCTCGAGTGGCCGCGGCTGGCGGAACACCTGGCCAGCTTTGCCAGCACCGCCGCCGGCGAGCGCCACTGCCGGGCCCTGCCCCTGCCGGGCGATCGCCAGACCAGCGAAACCCTGCTGGCCGAAACCACCGAGCTGCTCGGCCTTGATGGCCTGGTGGAGGGGGGGCTGAGCTTCCAGGGCGCCGCCGACATCGCCCACACCGTGACCCTCTGCGCCAAGGGCGGCTGCGCCGGTGGCGAGGAGCTGCTGGCCCTGGCCGGCACCCTGGCGGCGGCCAGGCGGCTGCGGCGCCAGATCGATGATCCGCTGCTGCGGCCGGTCTGCAGTGCCCTGGTGGATGCGATGCGCACCCTGCCGGAGCTGGAGCAGCGCCTGCATTTCTGCCTGGAGGAAGGGGGCCGGGTGGCCGATCGGGCCAGTGCGGCCCTGGCGGGCCTGCGGCGCCAATCCCTGGCGGTGCGCTCCGAGCGCCGCGATCGCCTGCAGGAGCAGCTGCGCCGCTACGCGCCCTTGCTGCAGGACACGGTGGTGGCCGAGCGCGCTGGCCGGCCGGTGCTGGCGGTCAAGGCTGGCGCCGCGTCCCAGATCCGCGGCCTGGTGCACGACAGCTCCGCCTCCGGCAGCACCGTGTTCATCGAACCCCAGGCGGTGATCGGCCTGGGCAACCGGCTACGGGAGCTGGAGGGGCAGGAACGGGAGCTGGAGCGGGAGTTGCTGCTGGAGCTCAGTGGTCTGGTGGGGGAGCAGGCCCCGGCCCTGGAGCAGCTGCAGCGGGTGCTGGTGCGCCTCGATGGGGCCCTGGCCAGGGCTCGCTATGGCGCCTGGCTGGGGGCGGTGCGGCCCCAGCTGGCCGAATCGGCTGAGGCCCCCTTCGAGCTGCGCGATCTGCGCCATCCCCTGCTGCTCTGGCAGCAGCGCCGCCAGGGGGGCGCGGCGGTGGTACCGGTGACGGTGCGGGTCAGCCCGGAGCTGAAGGTGGTGGCGATCACCGGCCCCAATACTGGCGGCAAGACCGTGACCCTCAAGAGCGTGGGCCTGGCGGCCCTGATGGCCCGCGCCGGCCTGTTCCTGCCCTGCAGCGGCACGCCCAGGCTGCCCTGGTGCGGCCAGGTGCTGGCCGACATCGGCGATGAGCAGTCGCTGCAGCAGAACCTCTCCACCTTCAGCGGTCATATCCGCCGCATCGCCCGCATCCTGGCGGCCCTGCCCGGAGCGGAGGGAGCGGAGCTGGGCGAGCGAGGCGCCTCCCTGGTGCTGCTTGATGAGGTGGGCGCCGGCACCGATCCCACCGAAGGTGCGGCCCTGGCGGCGGCGTTGTTGCGCCGGCTGGCCGATCGGGCGCGGCTGACGATCGCCACCACCCACTTCGGCGAGCGCAAGGCGCTCAAATACGGCGATCCCCGCTTCGAGAATGCCTCGGTGGCCTTCGATGAGGCCACGCTCTCGCCCACCTATCGCCTGCTCTGGGGCATCCCCGGCCGTAGCAACGCCCTGGCGATCGCCTCCCGCCTCGGCCTCGATCCGGCGGTGCTCAAGGCGGCGGCGGCCCAGCTGGAGCCAGGCGGCGAAGGCGATGTGAACCGGGTGATCGAGGGGCTGGAGCGCCAGCGCCAGCAGCAGCAGGAGGCGGCCGAGGCGGCGGTGGAGCTGCTGGCCCGCACCGAGCTGCTGCATGAGGAGCTGCTGGCCCGCTGGCAGCAGCAGAAGCAGCAGAGCGCCGAGATCCAGGAGCAGCGGCGTCAGCAGCTGGAGCACTCGATCCGCGAAGGGCAGGGGGAGGTGCGGCGCCTGATCAGGCGCCTGCGCCAGGGCGGCCGGGCCGGCGGCCGCGAGGCGGCCGAAACCGCGCGCCAGGCTGGCCAGCGGCTCAAGCGTCTGGAGGCGGAGCACCGGCCCCAGCCCGAGCGGCGCGACCACGGCGGCTGGCGGCCGGCCGTGGGTGAGCGGGTACGGCTGCTGGCCCTGGGCAAGGCGGCCGAGGTGCTGGCGATTGCCGCCGATGGCCGTGAACTGACCGTGCGTTGCGGCGTGCTGCGCACCACCGTGCCACTGGCGTCGATCGAGGGGCTCAATGGCGAAAAACCGGCGCCGTCCGAGCCGGCCCAGCCCCAGGTGCAGATCCGCAGCCGCCGCAATCCCGCCAGCCGCGGCCCCCAGATGCGCACCGAGGCCAACACGGTCGATGTGCGCGGCCTGCGGGTGCACGAAGCCGAGGCGCTGGTGGAGGAGCAGCTGCGCGCCGCCAACGGCCCCCTGTGGGTGATCCACGGCATCGGCACCGGCAAGCTCAAGCGCGGCCTGCGCCAGTGGCTGGAGACCGTGCCCTACGTGGAGCGGGTGGTGGATGCGGAGAAGGGAGACGGCGGGGCGGGTTGCAGTGTGGTGTGGGTGCAGTGAGGGGGCGAGGTAATCGTCGGAGCTGCACAGCTCTGTTTCCGAACCAGGCCCTGATCGGCGAATCCAATCCAGGCCAGCCTTTTCCCGCATAGCGTTCTGAGACCGGAGAGATGCCATGGGCGAGTCAGAGTTGCGCTGGCGCCAACGGCTCGAGAGCCTGCAGCGCGCTCTGAGCCAGCTGAAGGCCGCTCTGGCGGCTCTGGCAGCCGAGCCCACAAATGAGGTGATCGGCATGGCGGTGATCAAGGGCTATGAGCTGAGCTTCGAGCTGGGCTGGAAAACCTTGAAGGATCTGCTCAGCCACGAGGGCATCGATGCCTTGCTCCCACGCGAAGTGCTGCGCCAGGCTTTCGCCTATGGCCTGCTGCCGGACGGCCAGCTTTGGATCGACATGCTGGAACAGCGCAATCTGATGGCCCATACCTACGACGTGGACCGCGCCCGTCTGGCCCTGGCCCTGATCCGGGAGCGCTATGCCCCTGCGTTGCTGGCGCTGGCGGCCGACCTGGAGGGGCGGCGATGAGTGAGGCGACGGAACGGAGCGGTCTGCCGCCGCGGACGTTGGCGGAGATCGCGACGGTGCTGCGGCTCCATCCCGAGATCCGCTGGGTCAAGCTTTATGGCTCGCGGGCCCTGGGGCGGCAGCGGCCTGGCTCCGACATCGATCTGGCCTTCAGCGCCCCGCAGGATTGCAGTGCGGCCCTGGCGGGCGCCTTTGAGGAGCTGCCCATCCCTTACCAGGTCGATGTGACCCATTGGGAGAGCCTTCGGCATGAGGGGCTCCGCCAACACATCGCGTCGAACGGAGTACCGCTCTGGGGTCTGCCGGAGGGTCGGAGCAACAACCGCTGATGTTCGGGCCAGGCCCTAGCCAGAGGCCGCTTCACCGGGACGGGATCGCGATTGTCGGCTTACTCCGTTGGTGTATACATGGCAGCTGCCATCGCGGCTGTTGGCAGCCACTAAGCGGATCGCCCCGGCCATGGAGAGTCTCCAAGGGGACCAGGGCTGACGATCTTGAAGCGCTTGACATCCCTGGTCAGGCTGCCCCGATCGCGAGCTCCTGCGGCCAGGAATTGGGGTCAGCGTTGTTGGTCTTTCCCGCAAAGCTGCCGAAGTTATTCCTCACGTTCACTCTTGCTCCTCCCCCCGGATCTGGCGGAAGTACTCCGCATCAGAAGAAGGAGCGGAGCCAAGCAAGGGATGCCCGGCGATTCCGCAAGCTTTTACAGAAACCAGCCCAGCCCTTCTGCCACTCCTGCAGCAGGGTGCGTGGGGAACCGGGCCGCACCGCCAGGGCGGCAAACCCGAGGGCTAGAGCCAGGCAGCCGATGCCGTTGCGGAGCAGCTCCGGTAGCAAGCGCCAGGGATTGGTCGGAGGAGTGGCCTGGCGTTCGCGGGCGATTTGCTGGGCAGCCTGATCGAGCACGGCAGCCACCTGGGCCTTGAGCAGTGGTAGGGGTTGGGCAATGTCGGCGGGGCCAAGCACCGGGCCTTGCAGGCGCTGCAGTCTCTGGTTGATCTCTTCGTTGCTGGTGGCGCTGGCCACCGCCTGGCGCAGGGCCTTGAGCTTGGCCTCGGCGCTGTTGATGCGTGTGGCCTGGGCAGTATTCAATGAGCGGCTGGTCTGCAGGCCGGCGATGGTCTGCAGGGGTAGGAGCAGCAGGAAGCCGAGGGCTACGGCCACCGACAACTGGCTGCAGAGCTTCTGGCGGCTTTTGAGCTGCGGATTATGGGCCCCCAGCTCCACGGCGATCTGCAGCAGGGCCAGGCCCAGCAGGGGGAAGGGGGCGCTGTTGATCAAGGTGCCAGCGAAGCGCAACTGCCAGGCCGGATCCAGCAGCTGCAACGGGAACAGGGCTGGGGTCACCAGCGAGCCGAACAGCACAAAGAGCACCAGTGCGACCACGCTCAGGCCCGGGGCGGAGAGGAGCACGGCAGTGCCGGAGCGGGAAGGTTCGGAGCTGGGGGGCATGACAGACCTCAGGGGGCTTGGAGTTTGTCGCACAAAGCATCAGAGCCACGCCACTCCCCCCCGACTCAGAACCGGAGACCTGGCTCTGTTGTGTTGACTCCGTGAGATTGGCCTTCCG
>JAPLID010000010.1 GCA_026389285.1 Cyanobacteriota bacterium | reverse complement strand
TCCGCTTCTGAAATCCCAGCTGGTGGGGTGCCCATCACAACCAACCTCTGCTTGAGATGCAAACGGGAATCAGGCCGCCGTCAAGGGTTCAGCAGGGATGAAGTTTACGGAGAGCTGTCCCGACCCCTGAATGGGTACAACGATTGATGCCTTCACTTCAACTGAGCCATCACCGCATTGCACGAGGCGACCGGACGGATCTGGCCTGGCTGAAGATTCATGCAGATAATCGTGGTGATCTTGGGGTTTTGCTGGGGGGTGAGAAAGGCGGCTCCCACGTAGGCATTGAGCTGGCCCACCTTTGGCCCCTGGGCCGGGATCACATAGCTGTAGGCGGCTTCCGTTGTGGTGCGCACGGCATAGTCAAAGGAGACCGGCAGGGTGATGCCAAAATCCTGCTGGATGTTGGAGACCGTGGCACGAAAAGCCCCATTCTTTTGATAGTAGGTGCGTTGGCCTTCCATCATTTTTGACACAGCGCTGAGGGCAGCCTTCTGATCTGGATTCGTCAGTAGCTGAGCGTTTGCAGGCAGGCCAGCCCCCTTAGCCAAACCCAGCAACAAGGCGGAGATTGCCACTGACCTCAGCATGTTCTGACGGAGAGCGGGAAGCATGGACGGCCTCTGTTGTCTGGTGGCAATGAGGCCCAGTTATCAGGAGTAAGGCCTCCCTCGCCTTCCTTTCAGGCGGGCGCACCATGGGCCGCCTTGCAGACTGGATTAAGAGTTTGCAGAAAAACCAACCCACGAGCCGTCATTACTGAGCAAAGGTTTGACCGCTGGAGCACCCACAGCGTCTCCAGCAACAGCCGCATCACGTCGTCATTGCGGGACCGATCAGGGTTTTAATGACTCCGCCGCGATCGGCCTACGACCGATGTAGGGGTGATTGTGGTCGAATGCCAGATCGCATCATCGTCGGCCTGAGGTCCACAAACCAGCGGATCAGCAGGGTGTAGTGCAGCTGCTCCAGCAACAGTCTCTCGGCGCGGATTCCGTAGAACGCCTGCAGAAGGTGCCACTGGTGGTGATCGTTCGCCAGGCAGGTCGCTTACCTGGACAATCGCAAGCGTTTGCAGAGATGTGGCCATGCCCCAAACGCGAACCATCGATCAGCCTAGATCCACTGGTGGCAAGTGTCCCACCCAGAGGCAGCAGAGCCTGAGATGCAAGGTTAAGACTCGCCTGACTTGCTAAAATAAGCTACTCCTTCTCCCACTTCCGTCCCAACCCCGGATGGTGTGCCTTCGAATCCACCGATACCAACGTTGCATCGAACGAAAATGTCAACATTTCCATCACCGATGCGACCGGCAAACATTGCACTCTCGAGCTCTACAATTGCAACTGCGCCAGGCTCGACGATGAAATTTTTCTCAGATCTGCTATCACCAACGCCGCAGCCAGTGCTGGTGCATCTCTGCTCCATTTTGTTAAATAACACTTCCAACCCCATGGGGGGATAGGCCTCGCCCTGCTTGCCGAGTCGCACATCTCGATCCGCACTTGGCCTGAGCCCGACTACGCCGCGGTGGATGTGTTCACCTGTGGCGTCCACACCATGCCCGAGAGTGCCTGTCGGGTGTTGGTCGAGGAGTTGCGATCCCAACATCAGAAGCTCAGCAGCTTTCGTCGATCCACGCCAGTTCAGATTGCTGGAGTGCAGCGGGAGCCTGCACGGAAGGGCAAACAGCCAGCTCAAAGTTATTGCGGGATAGAATAAGAGTAAACTAATTCAGCATTTATTAGGGCGCTGAATCAAGGCAAATCCATTCAATCAGCGACCCTTTTTGCGTGTACGTACAGCAGGTCGCTTAAAATGTTGACTACCCTTAAGTGCCGGAAGGGTATTCAAGAGCGTCACTTTTATTTTTTTGCGGCTTAACGACAGGCTCCTACCATCTCTTTCGCTTTAACATCCCAACTCTTAACCTCAAAGCGGAAGTGCCCCTCTAGGTTGGGACCAAGTTTCACTGCCCCAATGGCTCGCTCCGCTGTGCCCACGCTTTCCCAGGCTCTTTCGAGCAGCATGCGATACGGAGCTCTGGCATCAAGCCTGGTCTCAGTCTTGGCGCTGGTGGGATGTGGCGCCTCATCAACCCTCAACGGGGCGGGTGCTTCCTTCCCAGCAGCGATTTACCAGCGCTGGTTCCAGGATCTGGCTTCCCAGGGAGTGCGAGTGAACTATCAGTCGGTGGGCTCCGGAGCCGGGGGGCGGCAGCTGATTTCGCGCACGGTGGATTTCGCCGCCAGCGATGTGCCGATGAAGGCCGATGAGATCGCCAAGCTGCCTCAAGGTGTGGTCCAGATCCCGATGACCGCGGGCGCCATCGCCGTGGCCTACAACCACAAAGGTTGCGATCTGAAGCTCAGCCAGGCCCAGCTGGTGGATGTGTTCTTGGGCAAGATCGATAACTTCAGCCAGCTCGGTTGCGCCCCGAAGGCAATCAAGGTGGTGCATCGCTCCGATGGATCCGGTACCACCGCTAACTTCACCGCCCATCTGGGGGCGATCAGTCCGGCTTGGAAGGACAGCATCGGGGTTGGTAAGACAGTGAAATGGCCCACCGGAATCGGGGCTAAGGGCAATGAAGGGGTGGCGGGCCAGCTCAACCAGGTTGAGGGCGCGATCGGCTATGTGGAAGCAGCCTTCGTTAAGGAACCCCTACAGGCCGCAACCCTCACAAACGCCGCCGGCCAACTGGTGAAGCCCACTGTCGCCACTGAACAGGAGGCCCTCGCGGCGATCGACCTGGGCCCCGACCTCACCGGCAGCAACCCCAACCCGGCCAAGGGCTATCCGATCGTCACCTTCAGCTGGATCCTGCTTTATAAAGCTGGCAATGGGGCGAAACTCGAAGCCATCAACAAGGTACTGACGTACACCCTCTCCGACCAGGCCCAGGCGATGGCACCAAGCCTTGGCTTCATCAGCCTGCCGCCCGCGGTGCTGGCCCAAGACCGGGCAGCGCTGGCCACAATCAAGCCCTGAGACGCTTCAGCCCAGCGTTGCCATAAGGCTTTCTACTGGTTTGTAATTACCAAATAGTGTGGAATCGGCTGGTGATCGATGCGAATTCGTCACCAACGCTTGAGAATATGCGGATCAACTGGGAATTTGAGCCAAGCTTTTTGGCTTGACCACGTCACTGCAAGCTAATGGTCAAAGGTCGCATTTAGTGCATGTCACTTGTGCGACTTGATTGACTATAGCTATCTATCACTGTATGGCTATATCATGGTCGGTTTGTTGTCCAGTCTTCAAACCATCCGCGTCTTGATAGCCAATAGGTCATCAGGCCTGCAATAATCGCCATCAAGCAAAGGCTGAAAAGATAGCCATAATGCCACTTGAGCTCAGGCATTTCAACGAAATTCATGCCATAAATGCCGGCTAGAAAAGTAAGTGGCGCAAAGATCACAGATATGATTGTCAGTGTTTTCATGACTTGATTCATGCGATTGCTTACGCTTGCCATATAGGCTTGGTTGACGGCGTCACATTGATGGCGTAGCCATTCGCTCACCTCGAAAAGTTGATTTAAATGTTGCTCGATATCCTGGTATCTTGCAGCGGACTCGGTTGACAAATTAGATTGATTTTGCCGGAGAAATAGTCGGATCTGACTTAGCAACGGCCATAGCTGGCGTCTGACGCGGCGAAGATTGGAGTGAAGCTGGAAGGCCTTGGAGAGTAGCTTTGGCTTCGGCGATCGAAGTACGGATTCCTCCAGATCATCCAGCCGGTCGGACATCAGCTCAAGCAGGGGGAAATACTGGTGGAGGATTTCTTCAAAGAGGGCATGGAGCAGATCGTCAAGATCTTCAGCATTGGCAGCAGGTGTTTTGTTCTGTAGCCAGAACGTTAGCTTTTCGTATGGATCGTGTTTTTCGAACTCTTCAATCGAAAGCAATAAGTCGGAGCTGAGATAAAAGCCAACCTGTTCGCTGATTAAATGGGATGGATCCTTGCTGAAGTAAAGTCGTACCCGTTCAGGGGCCGTAACGCAGCAGCGCAGCATTCCACCCCTGATTGTTAATCAACGAGCGACCACAGACACCACGATCGTTAACAACCGGCTCAGGGATCTGGCAGTAGTGAGGGCATCACACCACCGCGGTGA
>JAPLID010000086.1 GCA_026389285.1 Cyanobacteriota bacterium | reverse complement strand
TCGCGGGGATCAACTCTTCCTCCAGCAGGGTGATCTCTTCCTCGCCATAGGGGTGATCGATCCAGAGACGGCGGATCGGCTTGCCCCGGTGGCTGTGTAGCAGGTGGGTGAGCGCCAGGTGGCTGGAGTGGACGAGGGCGACGGGATCCTGGCGGGTGAGGGAATCGAGCCAGAGGGACATGGGACCTGGCGCCGTGGCGCAGCGATGGGACGCCAGCAGCACCGCCGGATCTGGCAAGGGCGGCGATGCACGAGCCGCTCGCGCAGCCCTTGCCCCGGCGGATGATGCGCGATCCCACCGCCAGCCCCAATGGGGCCAGCGCCCAGGTCCTGAGCTCCCCGAACTGCTCCCCGAATTTGGGCAGGTGCTCCCTGAATTTGCCCGCACTGCTCCCCGAATTTGACTCCGCTCTGGGGCTTTGGGGCCGGCCTGAACCGGCCCGCTGGCCTCGGCCCCGCTGTTGGGCCCTCAGGCCAGCTCGGCCTTGAGGGCGGCCAGGCCCCTCTGCCGATGCCTCTGCACCGACATGGCGCTCATGCCCAGCTGCTGGCCGATCTGGCGGAGGGAATGACCCTCCAGCACCGAGAGCCGGATGATCGCCGCCTGGGCTGCCGGGAGCCGATCCAGCAGGGCCTCCACGCTGGTGCCTTCCGGCGGCTGCTCTTGCTCGGGCGCTTCCAGCTGATCGATCCAGGTAGCGCCGCTGGGCAGGGGGGCATGCAGGCTCTGGTGGGCCCAGGGGTGGCCGCCTTTCTCGTGCTGACGCCGCGGAACGCGGACCAGGCGGCCGTAATCGCGGAGGTGATGGAGCAGGGCGCCCTTGATGCAGCGCCTGAGATAGCCGGGGGCAGAGGCTGGATCGCTGACTTGCCGGCAGGAGAGCCAGAGCTGCATCTGCGCCACCTGCCGGGCATCTTCGAGCTCGATCACGCGGCTGCCGGCCGCCAGGCTGCGGGCGATGGAATCAGCGAGGGGCAGGAATTGCTGGAAGAGGGCATCGGCCTGGGATGGGGTGCGGGCCATGGCCTGATCGCGTAGGACGCGCGACCCCAGGCCTCGACGCAGGAGAAGGCCAAGCTGAGCAAGGCCAAGCAGCAGGCCAGCCCACCCCAGCCCGCCGACCATCTGGGCGGTCTGCTTGTTGATTCATGCCGTGGCTGCTCAGCCGATCGAGTGATGCCTGGCTGTGGCCTATGGCCCTGGCGGCCGCCGGCTGTCGCTCAGCGCCTTGCCCCCAAGTAGCGCCAGCAGGGTGTTGAGCGCCACACCGAAGGCCGTGTGGACGGCGTTGTCGTAGCGAGCACATAGGCCCCCCTGGGGCAGCTGTTGTTGTGCGCCGCGCCAGGCGCAGACACCCGCCCCGAAGGCGTACAAGGACACCTCGGCCACAAGCACCAGGGCGACCAGCCGCAGCAGGAACCGCTCACGGTTGAACGACGCAGGCCGCTCGGATTCGGGCCGGGGATCCACCCGCTCAGGGCTCCTGGAAGACACCGACGTAGACCGTGCCCGTCTCGTAGAGCTGCAGCACCTTGTCGCGCAGGTCGACGTTGTGGAGGCGGATGCAGCCGAGCGTCGGCAGCAGAGGCTGCTTTGCGGTCCAGGCGCCGGGCCAACCGCAACCGGAGCCACCGCCGTGAAGCATGATCCCGGCCCGGCCGACCTTGATCTCCTGCTGCTCCAGTTCCACCAGATCGAAGCTGTACCAGCCGTAGGACATGGCGGTGTCGCTGCAGGGCGGGTTGGGGTTCTGCTCGTAATCGGGGTAGAGCTGGCCGAGCTTGTAGAGGCCAGGCGGGGTATCGGTGCTGGTGCGGGTCCAGTCGTTGTCGGCCCCCTGCCCGCGGGCCAGACATGGCACCTTCCAGAGGAGCCTGCCGCTGTGGTCGTAGGCCTCCATGTCCTGGTCGCGGTCGTTGACGAGGAGGTAGGAATCGCCTGGCTTTACGGGTGCGGCGATCTTTGGGCCGATCAAGCCTTCTTCTTCGATTCCGCGTGGATCGAGGCCACCGCTGGGTGCTGCTGGTGTCGGGGGAGCAGGTGGAGCAGAGGGTTTCTCGCTGAACTTGAGCGCCCAGCTCGCCTGCTCATCGAGGATGTCGCCGCTGCCTTCCAGTTCGGCGATCGAGCGATAGAGCCCCCAGATGCCGGACACCTGCTGGGGTTCGCCCTTGAACGCTTCCCAGCGGTCCTGGAACCGCTCCGGGGTCATCGGCGTGGCCATGGGAAGCGCTGCTTGCTTCTTCCCTGTTGCCAGCGGCATGAAAAAGCCCGGCCGCAGCCGGGCGTGAGCTGCGCTCAATAGGGCAGCAGCGCCAGGATCTCCGGATCGAGTGCCCGCTCCGGCAGCGCCGCTTGGCGCTCCGTGAGGATCTGATCGGCCAGCTCTGCGAGCCGTGAGAGCGGCACCCAGGCCGAGTGGCAGATGGTGCTGATGCGATCGAGCGACTCGGAGCTGTGGCGCTCCAGTGCAGCGCGGCGGAAGGTGGAAGCCATGGGGAGCTGGGGAAGGACCCCAAAGCCGGGCGGGGTGGGGTCAAGGGCGGCTTTGCCGCTCGCGTCAGCCCTTGAGGCCACCCCGCACCATGACGGGGCCTGACCAGCCCCCAACCCTTTCGGTCGATGGCAATAGATGGGTGACGTTGCTGGGTACACCCGGAGCAAGCATGGGCCTCTCCCTGATCGAGGCTGCCAAACACGAGACGCGGGTGGAGCGCCTGGCGGTGATCAAGACCTTCACCGAGGGTCAACTGATCAGCCG
>JAPLID010000211.1 GCA_026389285.1 Cyanobacteriota bacterium | reverse complement strand
CCCGGTTCTGGACCGGAAGGCGGCCGTAGCTGGCGAGCAGCGGCAGCTGATCGGACACCCCGGAGGAGAGAAACACGCCGGCGTTATGGATGCTGGCGTTGGCGCTGAAGCTGTCCTGATCGGTGAAGTTGTTGAGCGCCTCCTGCTGGGCGCTGACCGTGACTGTGGGATTAACCAGGCCGGGATTACCGAGGGCCTGCTCCACATCCACCACCAGGGTGTAGGGAAGCCCTGCATAGGCGGACGCGGGAAGGGAGAAGTAGAGCGGTTGATCAAGGGTGACGGCCACGATCGTGCCGGCACTGAGCTTCACCGTGGCGGTGACACCGGGATTGAGCGGCGTGATCGGCGTGCCGGAGCCGTCGTTGCGGAGCAGCGCGATCGGCACCTTGCTGTAGCTGTAGATGCTGTAATCGTTGCTGGCCGGGATGCTGCCATCGGCCTTGGGATAGGTGTTGCCCTGGCTGAGAGCGCTGATCGGCAGCTGTGTCTGGATTCTCTGGATATTGGCGCTGCTCAGGGGCGAGGCGTTGCTGCCGGTGGCCGTCTGCAGGGAGAACAGCGGCAGGCCGTCGAGCACCGAACCGGCCGATGAAACGGCAGGCGGGGCGGGGTTGCCGCTCTGGGCCTGGAACACATCGAGCCCAAACACAAAGCGGCCCGACTTCGGCTCGGGCAAGGCCAGATACTGGCCCTGGGTCGTCTCGACGGCAATCGGCTGCAGGTTGCTGGAGCCGCCGAGGCTGACGCTCTGATTGAGCCGGTAGCTCACCGACTGGCTGGTGGCGTCGTAGGCCGCCGCCAGGCCGCTGATCAGCAGCGGAGCAGGTAGCGCCAGGGCTGTCACTCCAGGCCCCGTGACGACATCCCCGTTCTGCAGGCCAGGATCGCTGGCGGCCTGGAGGGTGAGCAGGCCATCACTGATCCAGCCGCTCAGGCTGAGGGAACGGGCTCCCTGCACCATCAGGTTGGAGATCACACCGCCGCTGGCCGTGAAGCTGGCGGTGGCTGGTGTCGATCCAGGCAGGCTGAGGCCCACCAGGGGCACATTGCTGTAGGTGCCGTCGTTGAGACCAACGAACAGATTTTTTTTGCCCCACTCGAGCAAGCCTGAGCCGAGCTGCGATGCCGTGAACGATTGCAGCTGATGCCACTCCACCTGGGTGGGGGCATCGAGCAGGGAGGCGATCGGCCCATTGGGGAGGGCGAGCAGGGCATCGGTGGCGGAGGCCGGCACATAGCTCATCGGATAGGCGCTGCCGGTTGGGGCCGTGATGTAGGCGCCGATGGACGTCGGTGGCGGGGTGGAGCCCTCTAGGCCCGCAGGTTCGGCGCTACCGGTGGTGCGGGCAGTGGGACTGAAGCTGCTGCCCGGATCCGCGGAACTGGGGTTGGACTTGCCGTTGTAAACCCAGGTCACATTGGGGAGCACCGGGATGAAGCCGCCCAGGGGCAAGGCCACACCGGCACTGGCGAAGGTAAGAGCCTGAAAAGAAGGAGTCCCAACTGTCCACAGCACATTCTGTTGGGAACCGACGATCGCTTCCAGGCCGACGCCGTACTTGCTGAGCAGGCGAAGACGGACGTTTTCCTGAACACCCAGGCCGAAACTGGAGGTGCCGTAGTCCCTCATCTGCGAGGCGGCGACGCCGACCGCGGTGCCCACCGCAAGGCCCAGGGAGCCGACCCCACCAGCGGTGGCGACATAGCGAGCAACATTATTTTTGTTCAGCCTGAAATCATCGTTGCTGACAAAAAGACCGTTGGTCGAGAACGGACTAGCATCATTCGACGCTGATCCTATAAAGGGCCTGATGAGTCCCGATCCAGTTTGGAAAAAGGAGAGCGCGTCGCCAAGGGCCCCGACGGCCAGACCCGTATCGCCAAGGGCCCGAGAGAGGCCGTCGGCCGAGGCATAACGCTGCTCCATCAGGAAGCCAACAATTATGGATGCGTCAAAGACGATTTTGCTGCCGTTTTCGAAATATTTTCCGTAGTGCACCAGCCCGTTGAATCCCAGGGATTCCTGAGCGTTAAAGCCAATAAGTGTTGTGGAGCCAGCAGCCGAGCCTGGTTGGGAGTATTGGTAGAGAGTCTTGACGCTGCCTGCCCCTCCCCAGCCAAACTTCAAGGCCGAGAACGCGCCGGTCGATACATTCCTGGCATTGCCATTCCCGTTAATGATTGATCCCAAATGCCGCGAGGTCACGGCATTTGCGGATTGACTCGAGTCTAAAGCGGGCTCGCTAATTCTGATTGTCGAAAAATTGGCAACAGAGTATCCGCCTAGACCCGCCAGGAAGCCACCATAGGCTCCGGAAAGAGTGAGTTCGGGCTTGGTAGGTTGGCCATAGATAGCATATTTTACTCCGTCAGCTCCCACTCCACCGCCTGTCTGCAGTGATGCCTCAAGTAAGTTGTTAAGCTTGACTAGGTTAGAGCTTTCTTCGATAATTGCTTCGGCAGTGGAGCTGCCCCCAACCTCGTTCAGAGGATCAGGTATGAGACTAGAGGCCCTTTCCGTGACGGAAAGCTCCTTACGAAAGGAGCTGGATCCGTTTGCCTCAATCAGCGAGCCTTGAAATCCGGTGCTCTGTTGAGCTTCGCTATAAAAGCTTTCGTACCCATTCAGGGGTCGGGACAGCTCTCCGTAAACTTCATCCCTGCTGAACCCTTGACGGCGGCCTGATTCCCGTTTGCATCTCAAGCAGAGGTTGGTTGTGATGGGCACCCCACCAGCTGG
>JAPLID010000007.1 GCA_026389285.1 Cyanobacteriota bacterium | reverse complement strand
GTCCGCTTCTGAAATCCCAGCTGGTGGGGTGCCCATCACAACCAACCTCTGCTTGAGATGCAAACGGGAATCAGGCCGCCGTCAAGGGTTCAGCAGGGATGAAGTTTACGGAGAGCTGTCCCGACCCCTGAATGGGTACTCATTCCGAGCAGTTTAATGCATTCTGGGCGGAATATGCCAAGCGCAACAAGTATAATTACCTTTTTCTTTGGGGGAATAGTTGCCTTTTCCCCGCTGCGGTTGTCAGAAAGGGTGGCGAGGTGTGCTTTGACAGGCAAACAATGATTGAAAAAAAAGATTTTGCCTCTTATCAAGGAAAACGATATTGTTTTTGTAGGCAACGCACTTTATGCTAGATTTAACGAAGAATGGAGTGATCAATGGACGACTAATGGAGAAAAGTATTTTACCAGAAATGGCGCCCCTTTGAGCATTGATGATGCCTCAAAAGCGTTCACACGAAAATTTAAGGAGTTTGCCGATGCAGTTGTTTCAAGAGGTGGAAAAATAATACTCTATATTGATGATGTCCAATTCTCGGGTTTGAAAAGCGCCGGACTTGCTTGCAAGTCAGAATGGTATAGACCACAATGGGCATTTGCCAAAGAGTGCTTTCAAGATCTAGAAAGTCATATGCAAGTTATAGAGCGTCACTTTTTCTGGCGAAATGCTTGGAGGAATAACAGGACAAAGGTTGTCTGGAACGCTTACGAAAATGGAGATTCCTGCTCGCACAAAGTGTGCAATGCTTCAAAATACGCTGATAGCAACCATTTCACAAGGGACTATGCTGCTCTTCACTTTTATGCATTTGTCCAGGATCATCCAGATCTTTTTGTACCCGACAAGCAATAAAAAGTCTCGGCGCCACTCCCTGCCCGCCAGGGAGTGGCGACTGAGATTCTGCGTGCAACCAGTCTCAAAGTGTCGTTTATCGCCACTTCTATAGTAACTAACTCTGCACTAGGTGTTCCGCCCAGAATGCGGTCTTCCTCTCAGGGTAAATTGAGTAACTGTAGCACTCCATAGAGCGATCTGAATACAGATTGGTTTCTAAAAATTGCCTTTGTTGATACTTGAATGATCCAAGATGGTTCTCGGGCAATTAGTTTGCGTAACATCTATTCTTGGAATAGTGACTTCCCGACGCATCGCTCATACCCGCTGATCATCAACAACCTCCAACAAATCCTCAACCTCGCAATCCAGCACGGTCACAATTTTCCCCGCCAGATCCAAGGGCAATGAGGACGCTGCCTTGTCGTCGTTCCTCGCCAATCTTGTGATGGTGGTTGCCGCCACCCCCGCTGCAACCGCCAGGGAGTTCATCGTGATCGCTTTTCCCCCTGCTTCAGCACGACGCAGGTTTGCCTTGGCGATTGCCTTCGCCAGCGTCAGACGCACGACTTTTGCCACAGGAAGCACCACAGACCAAGCACCTCAGGATCTCACATCAGCACCCCTTGCGCTATCCCCAGCGATCTGTGCTATGATTCCAGTGTTGAGGGGCAAGAAGCTCACGGCAGTTCGCCCCTCTCTGAGGTGGTCTGGCTTTCCTGGACAGCCCCCATCGTTAACCTCTGAGGCGGGGTACCGCCCCTGAAAAGGGGCTCCCACCGATGAGCAGGCGCCGCACTCACAGTCCCGAGTTCAAGGCCAAGGTCGCCATGGAGGCGATCAGTGGCCGCAAGACGATCCAGGAGATCGCCGCCGATCACGCGATTCACCCGATCCAGGTGAGCCAGAGGAAGTGCCAGCTGCTCGATAGCGCCAGCGAGCTGTTCACCAGGGGCCAGAAGACCAAGGACAAAGAGGAGGGCCAGGCCAAGGAGGCCGAGCTGTTCCACCAGATCGGGCGTCTGCAGAGGGAGCTGCAGTGGCTCAAAAAAAAGTCTCAGCTGCTCTGATGTCCGTGAACTGCGCAAGCTGGTGGATCACGACCACCCTGAGCTCAGCGTCAGCCGCCAATGTGCGCTGCTTGGGTTGTTGGTCGAACTGCTTGGGCACTCCAGCCGCCAGCGTTCGCCAACCCTGTCGTGGGAGCTGATCGTCTCAGCCGGGGCTGGTTAACATCGCCGGACCATCCGTCTCAGGAATGCTTCCGCTATGCCGAACAGCGACGCCGCCAGCAACTCCCCCCAGCCCAGCCTCTCCGGCCCTGACGCCGCTGGTGCTTCCGCCTGCGGCATCGCCAGCGGTCTGGCCCGCGGCGCCAGCGAGGAGCAGTGGCGCCAGAAGCTCACCCCCGAGCAGTTCCGGGTCGCCCGCCAGGGGGGCACCGAGCGGGCCTTCACCGGCGCCTATTGGAAAAGTAAGGACGCTGGCATCTATTACTGCGTCTGCTGTGGCAGCGAGCTGTTCAGCTCCGCGACCAAGTTCGATTCCGGCACCGGCTGGCCCAGCTTCTGGGATGGGGTGACCCCCGGCGCGGTCACCACACTCACCGACTCCACGCACGGCATGGTGCGCACGGAGATCCGTTGCAGTGCCTGCGAAGCCCACCTCGGCCATGTCTTCAACGACGGCCCCGCGCCGACCGGTCAGCGCTACTGCGTCAACTCCGCCTCGCTGGAGTTCAGCCCCCGCTGAGCCGGGGCCAGCTCCTCACCAGGGGTCGTCCAGCACTTCCGGTTCGACATCGATCGGATCGGCATCCAGTCGGCCGCGCATCGGTCGGGGTTCGGCGGCGAGCGGGCGGCGGCTGGGCTGATAGGCCTGCTCGTCGAAGGGCCTCTCCGGCCCTGGGCCGGGAGCGCCTGGGCTGGGTGCGTTGGAACGCTCAGGGGGTAGGGGGAGAGGCTCCCGGGAGCGCTCTCCCCGGGAGGCATCCTCGCGCTGGTCCTGCCAGTCGCGGCGACCGCTGACTTCAGGCTCCCGGTCGTAGCGGATCTCCCGGTCGCGTTCTGTGGTTAGCGGCGGCCTGTTCACCGGGGGACTCCAGCTCGGGCGCTCATCGCCCGACGCCTGATCGCGCCAGCGGCTTGAATCCAGGCGTTCGCTATCGCGACCGTCGCGGGCCAGCCGGTTGGGTTCCGGCCGCTCAGACTCACCGCGCTCCGGCCCGCGTCGTGCCCGCTCCGGTCGCTCGAAGTCATCGCGATCGCGATCGCCCCGGCCCCGTTCCAACGGCTCCGGCTCGAAGTCACGCTGGTCAGCATCACGCGGGCTGAAGTCACGCTGGCCGTAGTCAGAACGGTCGTCGTCGCGCTCCGGTTGGCGGCGGCCGGGCTCGGGAGAATCCAGGTCGTCGTCGAGGTAGCGGCGCTGGCGCAGGGGTTGGCGTTCGCGCCGATCCTCCAGTTCGAGGTAGTCGAGTTCGTTGTCGTTGACGACGGCCTGACTGGTGGCCGGCTGGATGCGGCGCTGTTCAGTGGGTGTGGCCAGGCCCGCCGGCAGTTGGTTCTCGGCCGGCACCGCGCCGCTGCGGAAGCGCTCCCGCTCCTCCTGTTCCCAGCTGCTGCCGCCGATCCCCAGTTTTTCGAGCAGTCCGGTGCCGAGTTGCTTGAGTTTTTCTTCGGCTCCCTCATAAACAATGATGCGATCGCTGCCGCTGCTGACGATCTCGCCCACGGCCAGTTCCCCGGTGCTCAGCCCCCCTTCGCCCAGCAGGGGTACCCCCAGCGCACCGAGCACCAGGGTGGTGAGCTCGCCGGTCTCGATGTCGAAGCTGAAGCCCAGCACCCGGCCCAGCTGGGCCCCGGATTCGGTCACCACCTGGCAGTTGATGACCTTGCTGTAGCGCTCGGAATCAAAGCTTTCGCTAAGGGAATCGGCGGAGTCCACCAGAATCACATCTCCCACCTGGCGGATGCGATCCAGGGGCATCCAGCGGGGCAGGCCCGGCAGGAAGCGGGTGAGGGGGTTGTCGCGCAACCCCAGGGCGACCACCTCGCGCCGATCGATATCCGCAACCACCTCTCCCACCACCCCCAGGCGACGGCCGGTGTCACGGGTGATCACCTGGGTGCCCATCAGTTCGGAGCGCAGCCAGAGCCGATCGCTGGGAGCGGGTGCGTTCGAATCCGTCG
>JAPLID010000042.1 GCA_026389285.1 Cyanobacteriota bacterium | reverse complement strand
GGTTGCGGAAGGGGAGGCGGCTGATCAGTTGACCCTCGGTGAAGGTCTTGATCACCGCCAGGCGCTCCACCCGCGTCTCGTGTTTGGCAGCCTCGATCAGGGAGAGGCCCATGCTTGCTCCGGGTGTACCCAGCAACGTCTCCAGCTATTACCACTGCCGCAGAAACCCTCTGGAGGGTGTGGTCTTGGGATCGTCCTCTGGCCTTGAGCTGCCGCAATCCGGCGGCCTGTTTGATCCAGGCAAACACCTGCTCGATCCGCTTTCTGGCGTTGATCGACTTGCCGTAGCCCTGATGCCGAGCGGTTCGCCCGTCGATGGCGGAGCGACGGCGGGCCTGGATGTTCTGCGCCACATGGGGCGTGATGCCGGCAAAGCGAATGTCGGCCACGAAATCCCTGGTGTCGTAGCCCTTGTCGGCTGCCAGCGTCTTTTGATGAGTACCCGGGAGCGAACGCGCCATCCGCACGTTCGCCGCCCGCTCGCCATAGCCGTCCGCCGGGGTCACCTCACTGGCCACCACCAGACCATGGCGGTTCTCCATGAGGCAGTGGCCCAGATAACTGAGGTAGGCCCCGGTGCTGTTCGACTTGCGGAACAGCCGCGCCTCGCCATCACTGCTGGAGCGGTGGGTCTGATTGGAGAGCAGCAGACCTCTGAAATCGCCTTTGGCTCGCTTCTTCCCCTTGGCGGGAGACAAGCCAAAGCCATTGCCGCTACTGGGGGAAGAAGGATGGTCGTCGATTCCGTCGATCCGCTCCAGTGAGCTGTGGGAGGCCCAGGCCCGCAGCAGGGTGCCATCCACCGAGAAGTGCTCGGAACTCAGCAGCGGCTTGACCTCCGGCGAGGCCAGCAGCAGCTCCAGGAAACGAGCCATGAGCTCCTCATTGAGCAGGCGGTCGCGATTCTTGGTGAATGAAGTGGGGTTCCAGACCGCGGGTCATCGGGATTGAGCCCGACAAACCAGCGGAACAGCAGGTTGTAATCCAGCTGCTCGATGAGCATCCGCTCCGAGCGGATCCCCTAGGAGCCTGTTGCGCATAGATCACCCAGCGGGAAATGGGGTCGCTTCCGCTTGCGAAGAGATTTAATCCGGAATCAAACTGAGAAAGACGTGAATCGATGTTGGGGCGGTGGTTCGGCCAAATCAGTTGTACTGCAATCAATCTAGGCTTTTTCGCTGGCCTGAAGCATGGGCGACGGCGAGACCTGCCTGAGACCGAATTTGGCGTTGGCGTGGAGTGGGTCGGGTCTTTTCGCTCAAAACGGTCTATGTGCAACAGGCTCCTAGTGTGGTGTCCTGCAAGTTCACAAGACAATCCTTGGGGCCGAGACTCATGCCGGTTCGAACCATATTGCTGCGTTACTAGGAGCACAAAGAAGTGGCATCTCTCAGCAAGGGTTCTGGGCTTATGTGATGCACTTGCAGGACGCCACACTAGATGGCCTGCAGCAACAAGGTCAGAAGGAGTTGCTCCGGCGGGATTGAGGGGCGCCCTGCCTCGGGATAGAGCTTGCAGAAGGTGGGGTTGAGCCGATGCAGTGCCTGATCCGCCAGCCGCCGCACCTGCCGCAGGGGAAGGACCTTGGGGATCCGCTCCTCCGCGGAGACGTAGGAGAACAGGGGGCCGATCCTCTCCTGTTGGCCGCGCATCCGCTCAGTGCCGTTGCGCCATTCTATCGCGGCAGGCCAGGTTATCAGCAGCCTCTTAAGGGCACCTCGAAAAATTACCAATTTTCAGCCATTCCCGAATGGGACCCAGGTAGAACTCATTTATTTGCAATGTGTCTGATGTCTGGTCTCGCTGGTCTTTAGGCATTTTTTTGAATTTTTCGAGGTGCCCTTAAGCAGGTACGTTGGCAATGGCTGCCTGACAACAGCAGGGGCATCATCTTTCCTGTCAGTCACCGTCCCAGGGCAGCCAGCATTGCTGAAGAGGCAGGAGCGGGTGAAGTGACCCCTATCAGTGGTCCAGTTCCTATGAGAGCTGGTGGGGTGATCAGGCCGCTTTCCGTTGCTGGAGGACTTCCAGTGGCGTACGCCCTTGGAGAGCCAAATGCGGCCTGTAGGTGTTGCACTACATCCTGTGCTGCTCTGCCAATACTTTTGCCTCCGGTAACGATGCGAAGAGCTCAATACTCAGAAACTCATTCCTGAATCGACCGCTGAATGACTCCACTAATGGATTCTCCCAGGGAGAACCCGGCGGAATGTATTCCGTAGCCGATCCGTTCCCTGTACACCATTCCTGTAGCGCATGGGCAATGAACTCAGGGCCATTGTCCATGCGCAGATTGGTGGGTGCTGGATACTGCTTGAAGAGTTCCTCAATGGCATCGATTACATCAACAGCTTTGCATCGTCTGCCGACACGAATGGCCAGACAGACGCGGCTGAATTCATCCACAATGTTGAGGAACTTCAGTCTGCGGGCATCCATCGTCTGGTCGAACTGGAAGTCGATCGCCCACATGTATTGCGGGTACTCGGCTCTGAGTAGCTCTCTGGAGCCGTCTGCGGGTCGTGAGCGCTTCCGCTTGCGCGGCAGGGGACGTTGGAGCCCCCCCCTCGAGCCAGATCCGTTGCACTCGCTTGTGGTTGACGCTCCAGCCCTCGATCCGAAGGCGCCGGTAGACCAGCCGCCGGCCCCAGCGCCCGGATCCGTTGCTGCAGCTTGTGCTCCTCAATGTCCGCCACCGGCACGGGCCAGCGTTGGGTGGTGCGGTTCTGGCCCGCCAGACGGCAGGCACGGCGCTGAGAAGCCCGGAATCGATCCTGCAGAACCACCACGGCTCTGCGGCGACGTTCCGGGCTCAGAAGTTTCCCTTGGCTAACTCCTTGAGCATGGCCTTATCGAGTTCGGCATCGGCGAGCAAACTCTTGAGCCGATTGTTCTCCTGCTCCAGCTCCTTGAGCCGTTTGGCCTCCGTGGCTTTCATGCCGCCGTAGAGCTGCTGCCAACGGTGGTAGGTGGGCACGGAAACCTCTAGGGCTCGGCAGACATCGGCAACGGTTTGGCCTTGGTTGAGCAGCTGCTCGACGCTGCCCAGCTTGAGGATGATCTGCTAGGGGTTTTGGCTTTTGCGTTTCATGGGGGTTCCCCTGGCCAAGTCTGGCCGGTACTGAAGCTCTCATAAGGGCTGGATCAGTTTTTGGGGTCCACGCCATTAACAGACTCAAGTGCTTTATTTCTATTTCTCACCCACTCTTCTCTAGCGTTTTTCTGCAATGCATTCCTTCTGTCAATCAATTCTGTATTGCCACCTCTAAAAGTATCATCCCGTCGCCTTACCCATTCCTCCTTCGCTCTCCTGGCAGCTTCATCACGTTGCCGTAACCATTCATACTTTGCTCTTTGAGCAGCCTCATCACGTTGTCTAAGCCACTCACGCTCTGAATTCTGACGAGCTCTAATCGCTTCTTGTTGCGCAGCTTCACGCTGCCGAATGAACTCCCGTTCGGTAGCTTCTCGCTGCCGAATGGACTCCCGTTCGGCAGCTTCTCTTGCACGGAGAGCTTCTCTTGCTGCGTCATCACGCCTTCTAATCAATTCTCCGCTGCCGTTTTGAGAACCCCCGCTTTCGTTGCTTTCACTTTCATGCGACATATTATCACCCCAGTGACATCCAGCCCCATTAAAAGGGTTGCAACCCCACTGCGCTGACGCTTTTGGTGGCGAAAGAAGTAACATGCCTAAGGCTGCGCAAGGCAATATAACAGCTTTGAGTTTAAAAGCGCACGAATAAGAATACACTTTCTGATTCATCAACTATTCATCTAATTATAGCATATGCAGTAGCGAGCAAATGCATGCGGTGGACAGCTATGGGGCACCTCGAAAAATAACTTAATACCAACAAGTCTCACTCGGGACTCAGGCAGGACTCACGTTCTAGCAAGGCGTCTAGTTACAGGTCTGGCTGGACTATGCCAAAAGTTTGAATTTGTCGAGGTGCCCTATGGTGGTCTGGGCCTTCTGAACAGGTCCCATCGTTAACCTTTTTGCGCCCCCCTGAGAAGAGACTCGCACCAATGAACAAACACCGCACCCCTAGGAGCGTGTTGCTCGTAGCGCTGCTGCTTACGCCTTCCACAGCAGCTCGGCACTTTTCGTGTGCCGGCTCACCTCGATTTTAGGCGACGGATCACGCAGGGACACATCGCGATCACCCTCGGATCATCCTCCCGCTCAGCCGCGGGGTGCATGGCCCCCTATCCCGTTGCCATCGCCTCCTGGTGCCTCTGCCATTTGAAGTGGCGCCACAGCTTGTTGATGTTGTGCGTCATGCCCCAGAGCAGCCATTCCCCATTCACTTTGGTCAGCCCGCGCAGCAGAAAGCGCCGCAGCCCTCGCGCTTCTTTGGTCTGACCAAACACCGGCTCCACGATCGTCTTGCGCTTGGCGTAGATCTCCCTGCCTGCCTTCTTGCGCAGCTTGCGGGCCATCCGGCCTTTGGCATCGAGATCCTTGGGGATCGGGCCATAGATCGGAGGTGGTGGCTGACCGTGCGGCTGTCTGCCCGTAGCGATATGGGGATCGACGCCTCGTTCCTCACAGGCCGTTGCATTCTCCTCACTCCAGTACCCCGCAACTGCTTCGCAGAAGCCTGCGGCTACGGCGATGAACGTCTCTGGACAGGTACCGGTGTTGGCGATCGTGCGCTCCAGCATGGGCACCAAGTGCTCCGGATCTGGCGGTTGGTTGCTGACACCCATCGCCACGATCACCTGGTGATCGCCATCGACGGCTGCCTGGCAGTTGTAGCCCTGCAGTAGGTTCCCATCGCTCTTCATGATGTGGCTATCGGGATCGGTAAAGTTCCGCTGCGCACTGGCCTTGGGGCTGCCATCGGCCCGATGGGCAAGCCCTCGATGGGGCATGGCGTCGGCCTCCTGGGGCTCCAATCCCTCGGGCTCCAGGCCTGCCTCCTGGGCTTTCTCGATGGCCAGATCTCTGGCGGCCTCTGCCTTCTCCCCTGAGCGATCCGCCTTCTCGCGGAGTTTCTGCTGCTCGCTGGCATCCGCTTCTACCTCCGCATCAGCAGCCGCAGCTTCTGCCGCTGCTGCCTGCTTGGCGCGATCACGGGCAGCGGCAGCTGCCGCTTCTGCCTCCAGGGCCTTTCGGGCCTGCTTGATCTTCTCCAGCCGGTCCTGACGGCGCCGCAGCTCCTTGGGCAGTTCACTGCCCAGCTTGCCCTTGCCGTACTTGCCGTCCTCCTGCGCATCCAGGATCTCGGCCTTCCGCATCAGCTCCTTGATCTCCTTCCCCAACTGAGCCTCGGCTTTGACCATCCGCTCATGGCTCATTGCTTTGTGTTTGGAGGCATTGGCTTGCACCTTGGTGCCGTCCAGGGCCACATGGCCGAGGCTGACCATGCCGGCCTCCTGGCAGAAGCGCAGGATCTGCACAAACAGCCCACTGAGCGCCTCGAGGTTGCGGCGGCGGAACTCACTGATCCGGCTCTGGTCAGGCTGCTGGTTGCCGGTCAGGACACGGAAGGCCAGATCCTCATAGCAGGCGCGCTCAATCTTGCGGGAGGAGACGACCCCCGTGCAGTAGGCGTAAAGCAGCAACAAGGTCAACATCCTGGGGTCAAACCCCTTCTCCCCGCGGGGATCCTTGCTCTGGGCAGGGATCACGATCGCCGACAGATCCAGCTCGTCGACCAGATCGAGCAGGAAATACACCTGATGATCAGCCGACAGCCAGTCACTTGGTGAGGCCGGCAGCAAGGAGGTCTGCCCCGGAGCCCAGGGGCGGAAGGATTTGAGCTTTTGCATGAGCCATTCTCCCAGGTAGATCCATTGCTGTCACTAGGATCTGGGCAGATTCATGGGCGTCTGTGGAGAGGCGCGGTGTTCGGTGCTGGGTGATCTACGCGCAACAGGCTCCTAGCCCGGTGTTCAAGGCCAAAGTCGCCATGGAGGCGATCACACCCACTGTGGCACTGAACTGAGGGACATAAGTGTCCTCCAGCTGTTGCCAGGGAATGAGGTCAGCGAGCAGCACCCAGCGGTTGTCAGGATCAAGTGAGCCCCCAAAAAGGGCGAGGAAATCGTTGAGGCAGAGCTAGCCGGTGTACTGCTTGCGGTACAGTTGCGATCGCGAACTTTAGGAGCAATCGACGATTGCCGCGGTCTTTACCATTTTAACGACTTTCAACCGCCAAGACCAGCTTCGCTGCAATGGTTTTGGCATTTTCAGGAACCCCAAATTGCAT
Organism: Cyanobacteriota bacterium; assembly: GCA_026389285.1. Taxonomy (GTDB): domain Bacteria; phylum Cyanobacteriota; class Cyanobacteriia; order PCC-6307; family Cyanobiaceae; genus Cyanobium. The sequence continues at coordinate 519 of JAPLID010000042.1, read as the reverse complement.
CATAATAGCAGAATCCAATCATCTCTGCTACTCCAGAATAGGTCCCAATATATACTTGGCTCTTATTTGCGGCACAGCCTCTGCCACTCTTTGTACAAATCAATGTCATCCCTCACGCTTGCCCAAGACTTTCTGTCACCCTTAGCATCAAAAGTCATGTCGATACAGTCAATTTGAACCTGAAGAACTTTTGTATATACTTTACCAGGCTCCATTGTCGTTACGGCAGGAACTGTTTCACACGTTCCTGGACGAGTGAAGCCAGTGCTGGGGTCATAGAATCCTGGAGTACACCTTCGCTGCTCAGGCACTAACACAATGACTTTTGGCTTATCTTCGAACGCAAAGGGCAAGTCAGTAAATACATATCTAGATTCTTGAGCCATAATATCCTGAGGCAGCAGTGCTAAGATGGCGATAAGTAAAAATGAAGGGCTGGAAACTAGCATACTTTGAAAAGCCCTTTTCATGACGATAAGCAGAATACAGTTGCACGCAGTTTTGCATGAATCGTCAAAG
>JAPLID010000071.1 GCA_026389285.1 Cyanobacteriota bacterium | reverse complement strand
GGCACTGCTCCTTGCGGGCGAAATACATGAGGTTTTCTCCCTCATTCATTTCAGCGGCGCCGCCGGTGGGGAGCTCAAAGCCCTGGGCCTTGGAGCTGGTCCAGGTGATGGCGTATTTTTCTTCGGTTTCGGCTGAGTTCAGCAGACCACCGGTGCTGCCGATGTACTTCGGAAGTTGACCCTTGAGGGCAGTCGCTGACATGGTTCGCTGACCGTTTCAGGCGGAAACTAGCACCGTGTTTCGGGCCGTTAGAGCGCTGGCGCGGCAGTCTTCACACTCCGTCGACAAATCGCCGCTGGCAGCGGTGGCCCGGAGCTTCAGAGGCCCGTTTCGGCCACGGGGAAGAAGACGGTCAGATGGCTGCCGCCCCGCTCGGTCAGTCGACCGCCGAGGCGGTGGAACAGCTGGCGGGTGGCCTGGCGGCTCAGTTGCAGGCTGCCGGTGCCGGGGTTCCAGCTCAGCACCGGCCCGACGCGCCGGGCTGTGCTCACTTCCGTGGCGGCCTGTTCCAGGGCGCCGGCGCCGCTTTCGCCCCTGGGATCCTGGCTGCCGAGCTGCAGTTTCAAGCGGGAGCCGGCCGGTTGCAGGCTGAGCTGCACCAGGCTGCCGCTGGGGAGGCCCCGGCTGAAGCGATCCATCAGGCCGCCGAGCATGGTCTCCAGCCGGCTCGGATCGCTCAGCACCGGCGGCAGATCCGGCGCGATCACCAGCTCCAGCAGCAGCTCGCGGCGCGCCAGCTGGCGCTGCCACAGCTCCTGCATCTGGCCCAGCAACTGGCTCAGATCCGTGCGGGCCAGCTCCTGGGCCGTCAGGGCCTGGCCGCTGCCGGGTTGGCGCTGCAGTTCCGCCGCCAGGAAGATCAGACCGAAGCGGTCGATCTGCTCGCTGCATTCGCCGTCGATGTGCTCCAGTCGCTGGCGCACCAGGGGCGTCAGCTCGCTGCGTCGCAGCAGCGAGCGGATCAGGGTGCGGATCGTGGCCAGGGGGGTGCGCACCTCATGGGTGAGGGCTTCGAGCAGGGTCAGTTCGGCGCTGCTGTCGCCATTGGCGCGATCGCCGCCGGCCGGCTGCCCGGCCGACCGGGATTTGGGCCGGCTGGCGATCGGCTGCAGGGTCACGCTCGGGGCCATGCTCGCCAGCCGCTCCGCCAGCAGCGGCCAGAACCGCAGGGCCAGTTCCGGGTCGTTCTCCAGGCTGCCCAGCTCCTGCAGGGCGGCGCGCAGACGGGCGGCGGCGCTGGGGTCGTTGTGCTCGAGGCGCCGATCGAGCAGCTGCAGGGCACCGGAGAGCACCGCGGCATCGAAACGCACCAGCAGACGCCGGGCCTCGGGAGGGCCCTCCAGGGCCAGAGCCACCTGCAGTCGTGGGGTGATCAGCAGCAGCAGCGGGTCGGTGCCATCGGCTTCGCGCAGCGGCAGGCGCTGGAAGCTGGCTCCGGGAGCGGCCGGCGCTCCGCGACTGCCGGGCAGCAGGGCCGAGGTGGCCGGCAGCAACTGATCCATGCCGGCGGGTGCCCAGACCCAGCCCTGCAGGCGCAGCAGCAGTCGGGGCTCATAGAGCGCCGGCAGTGGTGCCGCCAGCCACAGGCCACGGGGGGAGGGGCCCGGCAGCAGCAGATCCTCCTGCAGGGTGGCCAGAGCAGCCCACCACTGGCGCCGCACGCTGTCCTCGTCGCCGCGGCCGGGCGGAACCCCCTCGGCCAGAAGCTGGCGCAACTGCTGCAGGTTCACCACCATTGCTGGCCGGCCCGGCTGCGACGGGCCACGGCAGCGCAGAGGCCGAGGCCGATGAAGTTGACGAGCATGGCTGAGCGGCCGTAGCTAACCCAGGGCAGGGGGATGCCGGTGACGGGGCCGAGACCGATGGTCATCGAGATGTTGATCACCACCTGGAACATCAGCATGGCGGCCGTGCCCACCACCACCAGCGATTCGGCGTCGGTGCGGGCGCGGGAGGCGATCTGCAGCAGGCGCCAGGCCAGCAGGGCGAAGGCCGCCACGATCAGCACCGAACCGATGAAGCCCATCTCCTCGCCCACCGCACTGAAGATGAAGTCGGTGTGCTGCTCCGGGATGAACTGCAGCTTGGTGAGCATGCCATGCATCAGGCCCGTGCCCCAGAGGCCGCCGGAGCCGATGCCGACTTTGCTCTGCAGCAGGTGATAGCCGCCGCCGAGGGGATCCTTGGACGGATCGAGAAACAGCACCAGCCGATCGCGCTGATAGTCCTTGAGGCCGTGCATCCACAGGTAGGGAGTGATCAGGGCGAACAGCCCCTGGATCGCCAGCACCGCCGCCAGGGCGATCCGCGGCCATGGCAGCGAACGCCAGGCCAGCACCCCCATCAGCGGCACCCAGGCCAGCAGGCCCCAGGGCCAGGCCCCCGCCAGGATCGCCGTGACCAGAGGCGAGATCAGCAGAATCAGCCAGCTCAGGGGCATGCCGGCCCAGTACAGCATCACCAGCAGCACCGCCCCGAACACCAGGGAGGTGCCCAGGTCGGGCTGGATGAACACCAGGGCCCACGGCAGGGCGATCAGGCCGATCGGCCGCACCAGATCAATGGGCCGCTCCACCGGATAGCGGGAGAGCACCCCCGCCAGCAGCAGAATCGCCGCCAGCTTGGCGAACTCCGAGGGCTGCACATGGACCCCGCCGATGCTGATCCAGCGCTGGGCCCCCAGGGCCGAGGTGCCCACAAAGCGCACGGCCACCAGGCTCAGGATCGTCAGGCCGTAGATCGGCCAGCGGAACGAGGACAGGCGCTCCAGGGGCAGCCTGGCCACCTGCAGGGCCAGCACCAGCCCGACGGCGGCGGTGATCCAGTGCTGATACCAGTCGGCGTAGTCGGCCTGGCGCTGGGTGCTGGCGATCAGGATGCCGGCCACGAAGGTCAGGCCCAGGGGCACCCCCCAGAGGATCCAGTCGATGGCAGCCAGGGGATGGCGTCGGGGCCGGCCACCCGGACCGGCATAGCTACCTCGCCGGGCCCGGGGGCTCAGGACGGCCATGGTTTCAGGCCAGGGCCGCTGCTGGAGCAGGGCTGGCTTCCAGGTGGGCCGCCAGGGCAAGGAAGGCCTGACCCGTGGCCGAACCGGGGGCGCTCAGCACCACCGGGCGGCCGCTGTCGCCGCCTTCGCGCACCGGCATCTCCAGGGGCAGCTGGGCCAGCAGCGGCACCTCGGCCTCCTCGGCCAGGCGGGCACCGCCGCCGCTGCCGAAGATCTCGTAGCGCTTGTCGGGGGCATCGGGGGGGATGAAGGCGCTCATGTTCTCCACCACTCCCAGCACCGGCACGCCCATCTGCAGGAACATGGCCAGCCCCCGGCGGGCGTCCTGCAGCGAGACCTGCTGGGGGGTGGTGACAACGATCACACCTTCCATCGGCACGGCCTGGGCCAGGCTCAGCTGGACATCGCCGGTGCCGGGGGGCAGATCCACCACCAGCACGTCCCGTTCCCCCCAGGCCACCTGGTACAGAAATTGGCGGATGATGCCGTTGAGCATCGGGCCTCTCCAGATCACTGGCTGGTTCTCCTGGATCAGCAGCCCCATCGACACCATGGCGATGCCACAGGTTTCGATCGGGGTAAGGATCTGGTCGTTGCCGCTGCCCTGCACCTCGGGGGTGCGATCGGCCACCCCCAGCATGGTGGGGGCGTTGGGGCCGTAGATGTCGGCATCGAGCAGGCCAACCCGCAGGCCGCGGCTGGCCAGGGCGCAGGCCAGGTTGACCGCCACGGTGCTCTTGCCCACGCCGCCCTTGCCGCTGCTGACGGCAATCACCCGCCGCACCCCGGGAATGCCCTGCCGCTCAGGCAGCTGGCCATGGCTGTGTCCACTGCTGCCATGGCCGGCGCCACCGATCGGTCCACTGGAGGCGGGGGCGGCGGGCTGGGCCAGTTCAATCTGCACGTCGTCGATGGCGGGGTCGGCGAGCAGGGCGCTGCGGATTTCGCCGGCGATGCGGCCCTGCTGGCTGGCGGCGAAGCCCGGCAGGGCCAGTTCGAGCACGGCGCGGGATCCCTGGCGCCGAGGCCGCCGGATCCAGCCCAGCTCCAACAGGCTGCGACCGCTGCCCCCATCCTGGATCGGGGCCAGCAGCTCCTCCAGGGCGGCGCTCTGCGAATCGTTGGAAGGCTGATGGGCTGAAGGCTGATCGGCGGAAGGCTGATAGGCGGAAGGCATCCGGCGCGGCGGATCTGCGGTCCAGTGGATCCTAGGGAGGGCCTGAGCCCGAACCGGCAGCGGCGGGGACCCGGCTCTGCCGCCGTCGTGACAGACGCTCTCGAAGGCTTGTCTGCGGGGGGGCTGGCCTGAAAACGTGAGAAGGCCATCTGTTGCCACGGGTTCGCCCGATCCCATGTCTCCCGATTCCCAGCCGCCCGCAGCCCCGGCGATGCCCCCCGCCAATTCCCGCGCCCGGGCCAGGGCGCTGCTGATGGGACTGCAGGACTCGATCTGCGCGGATCTGGAGCAGCTCGATGGCGAGGGGCGCTTCCAGGAGGAGAGCTGGGAGCGGCCGGAAGGCGGCGGTGGCCGTTCGCGGGTGATGAAGGGCGGCCGCGTGTTCGAGCAGGGGGGCGTCAACTTCTCCGAGGTGCAGGGGGAGCAGCTGCCGCCTTCGATCCTCAGTCAGCGGCCGGAGGCCGAGGGCCAGCGCTGGTTCGCCACCGGCACCTCGATGGTGCTGCACCCGCGCAATCCCTACATCCCGACGGTCCATCTCAACTACCGCTATTTCGAGGCGGGCCCGGTGTGGTGGTTCGGTGGTGGCGCCGATCTCACCCCCTACTACCCCTTTCTGGAGGATGCGCGGCATTTCCACCGCACCCTCAAGGGGGCCTGCGACAGCGTCGATCCGGCCTACTTCCAGGTGTTCAAGCCCTGGTGCGACGAGTACTTCTTCTTGAAGCACCGCGGCGAGACCCGCGGCATCGGCGGCATCTTCTACGACTATCAGGATCCGGGCGGCATCCTCTACAAGGGCCAGGATCCGAACGGTCCTGCGGCCGCGGCCAGCCAGAGTATCGGGCCGATCCAGCACGACTGGGAGCAGCTGTTCCGGCTCGCCAGCGCCTGCGGCAACGCCTTCCTGCCCAGCTACGTGCCGATCGTGGAGCGCCGTCAGGACACCGCCTATGGCGAGCGGGAGCGGGATTTCCAGCTGTATCGCCGCGGCCGCTATGTGGAGTTCAACCTGGTGTTTGATCGCGGCACGATCTTCGGCCTGCAGACCAATGGGCGCACCGAGTCGATCCTGATGTCGCTGCCGCCGCTGGTGCGCTGGGAATACGGCTATAGCCCGGAGCCCGGTAGCCGCGAGGCCCTGCTCACCGACGTGTTCACCACACCCCAGAACTGGCTGGAGGATCCTGCCCTCGAGGAGCGCTGCCGGCCCCATCAGGCGGTGGGGTGAGGGCTGGGGCCAGCGAGCTGGTGGCGCCTGGAGCGGCCTCAGCGCCACCGGGCGGTGCGGTTGGCCCCGGCACCGCCCACTCCACTGTTCACTCCACTGTTCACTGTGGAACATTCACAGTGCCGTTCCCCGAGGTGTTCATCGGGGCATCGCCGGCGCCGGGCTCACCCTGCAGGCGACCCAGACCCACCTCCAGGGCCCGGACGATGCGTTCGGCGATGGCCTGGACAGACTGCTGGCGGGTGAGGGGGTCGCGCAGCGAGGCCTCCAGGCGACCCTCGAGCTTGCCGATCTCCAGCAGGCCGATGCCACGTTTCGGCCCGCCGAGCACGTCGCGGAAGGCCATCGGGTAACCGCCGAACTCCTGGGCCAGGCTTTCGTCGATGCTGCTGAAGGGCCGGTGCACCGGCGGGATCAGGCCGGAGCCGACCCCGTCGGTGCCGTAGGCGTCGAAGTGGATCTCCAGGGCATAGCCCCCGCTGGCGGCATGGTCGCGGCCGACGCTCCAGTTGGTGCCGGCTTCGTTGCCATCGACGATCGTGCGGAAGGGAGGCCGGTAGTAGCGGATGTCGAGGCCCCTTTGCTGGCCCAGGGCCACCGCGCTGGTGGCGATCACCATGTTCCAGTACAGCTCGTCGCTGATGCCGGGGTACATCGCCGCGCCGCCCAGGCGGCCCACGGCCTCACCGGCGGTGCCGGAGCCACCGATGTTCTGGGAGTCGGCATGGCCGGCCATCACCAGGATCGCTGTGGATGCATCGACGCGGCGCCGGCCGATCCAGTCGCGCTGCAGGCGGCTGCGGGGGCCGGTGAGCGGATCGGCGGCGGGCACCAGCTCCGACGACCGTGGCTCGGCGCTGGCCAGGCGGGGTTGGCGCAGGGCCGGGGGCTCGACCAGCATCTGCGCCTGCGCCGCGCCGCTGACGGCCGCCGCCAACAGCCAGCCGCCCAGCACCAGCCCGCGGCCCCTCTGGAGCGGTGGAGGGGGCAGCGGCTGCAGGCGGAACACGGACATGGACACGAGCAATCAGATCGGGGAGCTGAGCAGGGCGCCGTCGCTGGCCAGCTGCAGGCTGGGGCCCAGCTCCAGTTCCATGGCGATCAGTTCATCGCGGTGGGCGCGCAGGCGCAGGGTGCTGCCGCCGGACTCGCGGCCCGCTTCGTTCATCAGGCGCAGCTCAAGAATCTCGGGGCGGGCGGCCCGGCGCCGGTAGATCAGGCCGGCGGCGGGGCCGATCAGGGTGAGCAGCAGCGGCCACCAGCCCAGCTGGGGCAGCAACTGGCAGAGCACCAGGCCCAGGCAGGCGGCGCCGACCGATCCCAGCAGCGACAGCAGCACCGCCAGGGGCAGGCTGGCCTGAACCTGGCCGCGGAAACGCAGCAGCTGGCGCTGGGCATCGCCCCCTTCGCTCAGCCAGCCGCGGGCACTGAGCCAGTCATTGAGGCCGTTGAGCACCTCCAGCGGCGGGCGGGGCGAATGCACTTCCACCACGGTCGTGCGGTCCTTGCTGGCGGCGCGCAGGAAGAAGACCAGGCCGATCGCCATCAGCAGGGTCAGCAGCAGGGTCGAAGCCAGAGGGGACATCGGCGCGGGAGCGGTGCTGGCCCTGCATTCTCACGCATTCCTTCCAGGGCCGTCGCGGGCCGTAGTGCGCCGCCAGCCTGGGCTGCGGTCCTGGGCCACGTTTCTGGGTCACGCCTCTGGGCCACGATGTGGACTATCCCCGACGCTCCACCCCCGATGGCCCAGGCCCCCGCATCCGCTGGTTCCGGCTCCTCCAGTGGCGGGCCCTCGGTGCCCCCGGCCCGCTTCGCGGTGTTCGACGGCGATCTCGACAGCACCTGGCTGGAGCTGTACGGCACGGCCAGGGCCCTGGCGATCGACACCGAGGCGATGGGGCTGATCCACGGCCGTGATCGCCTCTGTCTGGTACAGATCTGTGACGCCGCCGACAACGTCTGCTGCATCCGCCTGGCCCGGGGCCAGAGCGCGGCGCCACGGCTGCGGCAACTGCTGGAGAATCCGGCGATCGAGAAGGTCTTCCACTTCGCCCGCTTCGATGTGGCAGCCCTGGCGGAGAACCTGGAGATCGCCGTCCAGCCGATCTTCTGCACCAAGATCGCCAGCCGTCTGGCCCGCACCTATGCGCCGCGCCATGGCCTCAAGGATGTGGTCAACGAGCTGGTGGGGGTGGAGCTCGACAAGCAGGCCCAGAGTTCCGACTGGGGCCGGGTCGAGGAACTGAGCGAGACCCAGCTGGCCTACGCGGCCGGCGATGTGCGCTGGTTGCTGGCGGCCCGGGATCGGCTCGAGATCATGCTGCGCCGCGAGGACCGCTGGGAGTTGGCCCAGCGTTGTTTCGCCTGTGTTCCTGTGTTCGCCAGCCTCGATCGCCAGCGCTTCGGCCAGGTCTTCGAGCACTGACCCCTGAGTCCGGAACCGAGGCTGGGGCGGCTCAGTCTTCGGTCATGAACAGCTCGTCGCTGCCGACGGTGCCGAGCTGGGCCGTGAGCATGGCGCCGGCATCGACGCCACTGGCCTGCGCTTCTTCAACCATCAGGACCGCCAGGGCCACCTTGCCGCTGGTGTCAGGGATGCCGTCCCTGACGGCGCGGATGTCGACCTTGCGGCGGGCTGAGGCGAGGCTGATGCCGAGCTGGCTGGCCAGGCGACCACAGGCGGCGTTGTAGTGGCGGTCGGGAATGGCGGGCATGGTGGAGGCCGAGGGGCAGGGGACCGGACGCCTGGAGGCACCGGCGATCCTCGGATTCCATCATCCTCCCCCCAGTAGCTGATCGCCGATCAGGGCGGCCAGACGCTCGCTGCCGCCGGCTGGCCCCATGCGCCGGCGGCCGATGCGGCCGAGCCATCGGCGCTGGGCCGGGTCCGCCAGCAGGGCCAGCAGCCGCTGCCGCAGCTCGGCCGGGGTGTGGCAGGCCTGCACGGCGCCGCCGAGCAGGCGGCTCTGGCGCCGGGCAAAGCCTCGCTTGAACTGGGGGCCGGGACCGGGCAGGGAGAGGGCGCCGATGCCCAGCCCCACCAGCTGTTCGGTGGCGGTGCCGGCGGTGGCTAGGCCCAGCTGCACCCAGGGGGCCCAGCGGGCGAAGCGACCGGGCCCCACCCAGAGCTCCAGGGAGCCCCGCTGCCAGCCGGCCGCGGCCCCCAGCGCCAGGGCCCGCTGGTCGCTGGCGGGCAGCGGCTGAAAGCCGGCGGCCTGCAGCACCGGTGCCAGTTCGCTGGGGTCGGGACGGGAGCCGGTGGCCAGCAACACGCTCCAGGGTGGCCCGCTCGTGATGTCGGGCAGGCTCGCCAGCAGGCGGCCCAGGTTGAGCAGGGCTTCGGGCAGGCGACTGCCGGCCAGCAGCAGCAACGGGGTTCGCTCCCGCAGGGGGGCCGGCAGGGGCTCGGCGGCGAAGCCATCCATCATCGGATTGCCGGGCGCGCAGGCCGCCACCCGATGGCGGCGCAGGCCGCGGGCGGTGAGGCGATCGCGCACGGCCACCAGCCGGCAGCGACGGGCGCCCATCAGGGCCCATTCCCAGGGGTCCCACTCGCTGCCCTTGGCACGGTGATAGCCATCGGCCAGGGGCGAGCTCCCCCAGCCCGGCGGCGGCGGTGAGGCCCATCGCCGCGGCGGCCCCAGGTCCGCACCAGGCGCCACTGCTGCCAGCTCAGGCCTGGCAGTCCGGCGAGCAGGTCGTCCAGCAGGCCCCGCAGGCTCTGATTGCTGAAGCCGCCGCTGGGCAGGGGTTGGAGGGGTCCGACCCGCCGCAGCCAGCCGGCCGCTTCGGCCGCCGCGAAGACCTGACCCAGCCCCACCAGCGGCAGCACCGCCAGCTCCAGGGCCGGTTGCCGGTGGTGCAGGGCCTCCAGAATTCTCAGGGCGATCAGGTCCTCGCCATGGCCGTTGCTCAGGACCAGCAGACGGCGCGATGGCGGCAAGGGCATGGGATGGCTGATACGATCCGCTGCTGGGAGTTTGCTCCCGGGCCGGCGGCATGGCCAAGTGGTAAGGCAGAGGATTGCAAATCCTTTACCCCCAGTTCGAATCTGGGTGCCGCCTCTTTTTAGCGACCGTCGCCAAGTGCAAAGGAATTGGCGCCTGGCACTATAGGTTGAATCGCTGAGGCAAGATTTCCAGCATAAGATGCTAGACCAATTGGCGTTGCCAGGTGGGGTCGTGGCGGTAGGGGAGCGGTAGGGGAAGGTGCCTCTCGTCTGGCGCTCCAATCTCCGCCCAGGACTCCCCTACCGATAGGCGCTCAATGGCGCCGATACCAATCCGCGTCACGCCACCTCTGGACACCACTCCATAGCGACCTCACGCCTAGGTACCCACCTAGAACACCGCCGAGTCAGGTGCTCCCCTTGAGGAATCAGACCCTGATGGATCGGACAGGTCAGCAGGGTGACGCAGTGCCTGCCGACCTCATAGCGAAAGTGCTGGCAAGTCATGCAGACCCTGGAGGAGCGGGCGGGTTTCAGGACATCGATATCCAGGTAGTCCCACTCTTCAGCGGGCGTCGCAGGTGGAACAAGGCGGACAGCAGGCATCGCGCAAAAGCGGGTACATCTGTACTACTCGCGCTGAGGCGGTGAGGTCAAGGAGTCCATTGAGTCCCTTGGCGCCAAGGCAGTTGCCAAGAACTATGCGCGTACCGCATAACGGGCAAAACCCAGTCCAGCAGGCGAGGATGGGCGGAAGTGAACAGACCGAGTGACCGATTCAGCGACCTTCCCCACCCAAGAAGCAGACGACGAGGAGACGGGTGAAGACCTGGGCGGTCTCGATGACCTGCTGGCATCGCTGCGGTCAGACGACGAACCAGCGCCCAAGCGAGGTCGAGGCAGAGCGAAGAAGGAAGCACCCGCCAAGGATTTCAAGGCAGTGCTCTGGGCAACTGCCGACAAACTTCGTGCCCAGATGGATGCTGCGGAATACAAGCATCTGGTTCTGGGTCTGATATTTCTGAAATACATCTCAGACACCTTTGCTGCTCAGCAAGGCAAGGTGCTTCAGACGGTTTCCAACCCCGAATCCGACTTCTACCTGGGGGATGACCCTGCCGATCACCAGGCAGCACTGGAAGACCGTGACTACTACACCCAGGAGAACGTGTTCTGGGTTCCTGCTGATGCTCGCTGGGAATCGCTAAGGGCAAGGGCAAAGCAACCTGATATTGGTCAACTGATCGATAAGGCACTGGTTGCCATCGAGAACGAGAACCCAACGCTGCGGGGCAAGTTGGATAAGCGGTTTGGCGCTGCCCAACTGGAACCAGGGCGACTAGGTGAACTAGTGGATTTGATTTCCACCATTGGATTTGCCGACGACCAGCGATCAGGTGATGTGCTGGGCGAGGTCTACGAATACTTCCTAGGTCAGTTCGCCAGTGCTGAAGGCAAGAAGGGCGGTCAGTTTTATACGCCTGCTCACGTCGTCAAAACGCTGGTTGCTGTTCTGGCACCTCACAAGGGTCGGATCTATGACCCCTGCTGCGGATCAGGCGGGATGTTCGTTCAGAGCGAGAAGTTCATCCAGGCACACGGGGGTAAGCGTGATGATGCCTCGATCTATGGGCAGGAGAGCAACCCAACCACCTGGCGCTTGGCAGCGATGAACTTGGCGATCCGTGGGTTTGCTGCGGATCTGGGTCAAGAACCTGCTGACACCTTTGCTAGAGATCAGTTCCCCGACCAGAAGTTCGACTACATCCTTGCTAACCCACCGTTCAATATTTCTGATTGGGGTGGGGAGAAATATGAGAGTGACCCACGCTGGGTCTACGGGCGACCACCTGTAGGCAATGCGAACTATGCGTGGTTACAACATATGCTCTGGAAACTACGTCCTGGTGGTGAAGCAGGCGTAGTGCTGGCAAATGGATCGATGAGTTCCAACCAGAGCGGTGAGGGGCAGATCCGTGAAGCGATGGTGCGGGGTGACGTGGTTGAAGTGATGGTGGCGCTGCCTGGGCAACTGTTTCTGAACACTCAGATTCCTGTTTG
>JAPLID010000031.1 GCA_026389285.1 Cyanobacteriota bacterium | reverse complement strand
GACGTTGCAGTGTCTTCTGGTTGGCCTACTCCTTCGGAGAAGCCTTCGGCTAGACGGTCAGGAGGAAGTCGGCCCCCTGCTCCTGGAGTTGCCGAAAAACGGCTTCTGGGTATGGAGGGCATCCGCCTGGATCAGCACGCCCTCAAGATCCAACTCGCCAAGCAACTGTTTGAGTACCGCCCGCTCGTGGTCCTCGCCGGTGGCGTAGCAGGCCTGGCTGCTGGCTACGCCCAGCGCTGCCGAATACAGCGTCACCTGAGCGATGAATGCTGAACCGCCACCAGCGGTGGGCTGAATCGAACCTCGCAATGTCTTGCCATCACAGATCAGCTGATCGAGATCAGCTGCGCCACCTGGGATCTGGGCGATGGTCCAGTCGCGGATCGCAGTGGAGAGAGCCGCCACATCCACCTGGCGGAAGAAGTAGCGGAAGGCTGAATCGGAGGGCGGCCGCCGCAGCTCCAGGCCCAGCGCCTCGGTCAACACACCGTGGTGGCGGATGGCAAATCGCTCCAGATCACGCAGGCTCTGGCAACGGCTGAGGATGCCCAGCACCGCAACAAGGAGCAGGTACCAGGCCGGGATGCGTACGCCCCGCCGCATGCGGGCATCCGGAATCGCCTTGAGGTAGCTGATCAGATCGAGATCGGTTGCGGCAGAAACGCTATCGAGCACAGGGAGGAAGCGATTCCGCCGACCTCAACCCATGCTGACAGCTCCGGCCAGAGACCCTGGGACAGACTTTAAATCAGCCCTGCTGCTAATAGTGAGTGCCGCCATAGCAGCACCCCGCCAGATGCGGCCATGCTCGTCGATCACGTTCAAGAACTTGAGCTATCGGAGCCCGGCAGCTGGGCTATGGGGATGGGTTGTGCTGCACCGCCGTGAAGCCCCGCCTTTCGCGGCGCTCAGACCGGGGGATCGCGGCCGGCATCGAGCAGCTGGTCGATCTGATCAAGGGCCTCATTGAGCGGCTCAATCGCCTCGGCCACGGCGGCATCGGTGGCCTCGCTGCTGGGCCACTGGGCATCCACCTGCTGTTGCAGATGTCTCAGGCCGCCTTCGATCTGCTCCAGCCGGGTGGAGAGCGCCAGCAACCGGGCCTCGCGGGCGTCCATGCCGAAGCGGGCCGCATCGAGATTGCGCCCAAGCTGATCCACCAGGCGCACTCGCTCGCGCCGCAGGGTGGGTGAACCCTCCCGGCGCAGCTCCTGCCGCTCCTTGCTGAGCCGGCCCTGGAGTTCGTCCACCGAGAGCAGGATGCCGCCACCGGATTCGAGCAGAGGCCGCCGTTGGGCGATCCGTTCGGAAATCACCCGCAGGCGCTCGCAGCAGAGCTGCACCATCCCGAGGGGGTCCAGGTGGCCGGGATCCTGGAAGCGGGCCATCGCCTCAACGCTCACCAGCTGGGCCTGAACAGCCAGCTGGGAGGCGCGCTGCTGGGCGCCCTCGATGCTCTCGCGCACGCGACGGTCGCGCAGCCGTTCCCCAGGGCGGCCCTGCCGGGGCCGCAGCATCGCCACTCCCAGCGCACTCAGCACCGCCAGCGCCAGGGCCAGTGGCAGCGTGAGCGGGGTGAGCCGCACCAGCAGCACCAGCAGTAGCCCGGCCACCGTTACGGCCAGGGGATCATCGAGCGGATTGGTCCAGGCGGATGGCAGGCGCGACATCAGAAGGACAGCTGCAGTTGTTCCATGCGTTTGAGGATGCTGTCGGGCGTGCCCTCCACGAAGACGCCGCCATTGCTCTCGGCGATCCTGCGTAGGGCTGCGGCGTCGTAGTTGCCGCTGCTGCCGTAGCCGATCGTGAACACGCCGATGCGGTCGTCACTGGCGAAACCGCTGCGGCGCAGTTCGGCTTCGAGGGCCTCCAGCGACAGCTTGGAGCCGGAGTCGTTGCCGTCGGTGAGCACCACCACGGCCAGGATCTCGCCGGGTCTGCGGGTGCGGCGCAGCCAGTTGCGTCCCGCTTCCACGGCGTCGTAAAGACTGGTGCCACCTTCCGCTCTGAGGCCGCTCACGAAGGTCATCGCCTTCGCAGCATCGGCACGGCCACCGCGCACCACCACCGGCTCGCGCACGCTGCTGTCGAAATCGATCAGGCCGAGAACATCGCGCGGGCCTGTCTGGGCCAGATAGGCCTGAAGGCTGCGCTGGGCGGAGGGCAGTTTGTCCCCATTCATCGAGCCGGAGCTGTCCACCACCAGGGCCACGCGCGATGGCTTCTTCACCTGGTTGCGCCAGCTGGTGATGATCGCCTCCACCACCTCGGGGCTGGGTGCCCGCAGGGAGTCGTACACGGCCCTGGGATCAGCGCCGTAGGCGGCGGTGATCCGGTCCATGGGCACCGCTGGATTGGCGGGTCGCAGACCCTGATCGGCGGCGAGGCGCTGCAGCGCCGGCTGCTGCAGCCGCTCGATCAACAGCAAAGCAGCTTGCCGCTCTTGGGCCGACACCCAGGGCGCTGTGGGCAGGATGGCCCGCATGGTGCTCGAGTAAGTGGCGCGGGGATAGACGGCCACCAGGGCCTCCTGGCCCGGTTCGCGGCGGCCGTTGGCGGCCACCACGGACGACTCGTAGACCGAGGCCACCGAGGCCCAGAACATGCCGTTGCGCTGCATCGTGCGTGCCAGCTCATCTGTGGAACTGCCGTAGCGGGTCACATGCTTCTGGATGGCGGCCAAAGCTGCCGCATGGCCCTTCACATCGGCCAGGGTGAGCTGCTCGGGCCGCTTGCCCGACACTTCAGAAACCATGGCCACCAGCGTCTGCAGCCCTGAATTGGAGCGGGTGGGCGCGGTCTGCACGAAGCGGATCGGCTGCGACGGACCGGCGGGATCGAGCTGCTGATGGGTGTCGGCGCGGGCTAGGGCCAGGAAGGGCTTGGCTCTCTGCAGCCCCTTCACCAGGGCCGGCGTGGTCATCAGCACCATCGGGCTGGTGGCCAGGGCGGGAGCATCGGCGCTGGGGGGAATCAGCGAACGCCCGGGGGCAATGGCCTGCAGGCGATGGCGCAGCAGCTCCTGGTAGATCTCGCCATCGACAGACAACAGGGTGGGGATCGCGGGATCATCCGCACGGCCGCCCCCCTGCAGCACGGCACGGGCGTGACCCTCCAACTCGCTGACGACATCCCCGCTGCCGCTGGCGCGGCAGCGCAACAGCACGCGGGTGCCATCGGGGAGGCGCGGCGGATCGAGCTCGATGGCGGCAGCCGCTTCCTTGCAGAACCCGCCCAGGGCACTGCCCACCAGCATCGTGATCTCGAGGCTCGGCCCAGACAACTGGCCGCAGCTGGCCAGCAGCGGCAGGAGTGCCAGTGGCGCCAGCGCGCCGGCGATCAGCCGTGCCATGGGAAAGGTCTCGCGACCCTCCTATTCTGCGTTGACCGGCAGCCTGCCGTCGCCGATCTTCTCCGCCTGGCCCCCCGCGGTGTCCGTGATCACCCGCCGCAGAGCCCTCTCCCTCGGTATAGCCGCGGCGGCCCTTGTGCTCGCGTCAGCCCCATTGCCAGGTCTGCGCCGGCCCCTTCAGGTGGCGGTGGGTTCAGAGCTGGAGCAGCCGCTGCAGCAACTCGAGCCGCTGTTCGAGCGCCGTCATCCCGGCATCGACCTGCGTTGGCAGGTGCAGGGCGCCCAAGACATGGTGAATCAGAACCAGGAGGGCAGACCCGATCGAGCCCGGGTGCTGATCCCCTCCAACCGGGAGCAGCTGCCGGCGTTCCAGGCGGCTCTGGCGGCGCAAGGGGAGCCGGCTCCCTTCAGCCGGGAGCCCCAACCGATCGCCCGCACCCTGCTGGTGGCAGTGGTGTGGCCCGATCGCGGCGCACGGCTGTTCCCGAATGGCGGCTTCTCCTGGGCGCGCCTGAAACAGGCCGCCGCAGCTGGCCAGTGGTCAGCCCTGGGGGGGCCTGAGACCTGGGGCAGCTTCGACCTGCGCACCACCGATCCACTGCGCTCCAATTCGGGCCAGTTGACACTGGCGCTCTGGAGCCGAGACCTGCCGGGGGCGGCGTCGCTGGCGGTGCTGAAACGGGCCGTCTACCGGCCTGCCCGCTCCACCGACATCCTGCTGCGGGAGTTCATCAGCAGCGGCCGCAACGATGGCGACCTCGCCATGGTCTACGAAGCTGCGGCGCTGATGCGTTCCGCCGAGGCGCAGCAGCGATGGCCGGGGGGCTACCGCCTGATGGTGCCCGACCCCACGATCGAGATAGTGCTGGCAGCGGCGGTACTGCGGGGTGAGGCCATGGGGCGCCAGGCCGATGGCGAGCGTTTCGTGGACTTCCTGGCTGGCGCGGAGGCTCAGGCGGTGCTGAGGACCCTCGGCTTCCGTGGCCTGGATGGGCGGGGCGGCGGCCCGGCCGCAAACCGGGTACGGCGCCTCCCCCCTCCGGACCGGGCCCAGCTCGATGAGCTGCTTCGCCTCTGGCAGCGTGCAGGTTGAAGCCTGAGGCCTGGGGCCTCGCCACCGGCAAATTGAAGTCGGAATCGGGCTGCGCCTGACCCCGCGCCCGGAAGCCAAACAGCAGCACCAGCCCTGGCCTGGGTTCAACCCCGGCCAGAGCAGCCGTCGCCGCCTACTGGTCAGCTTCGATTGTGGTAGGTGGAATCGCCATACCTGATGGGCAGGGCGACCCTTGGATTCAGAGCGCAGTGGGATGGAGCAGGTCCCCGTGCCGGGTAACCGGCAAAAGGTGTAGCTCTGCTGCTGAAGACCAAGGCACCGATTAAGAAGAGGCTGGAGATAAGCCACTGAACAACAGATCAGCGAGGCTAAGTTCCACTATGCAGGTCGCGGTATCAGCGGCTCCGGCATAGATCAGCAGCGACTCCTCCCGTTGGATGATGCCAGTTGGAAATACCACATTTGGCACAAAGCCATTGCATTCGAACTCCATCTCTGGCGCCAGGATCTGCTCTCCTGCGCTGAGGATCTTCCAGGGTTGTTCGAGATCGAGCAGCAGCTTTCCTGCCCCATAGCTGCCGATGCCACTTTCACATTCACCCTTGTCATTGCCGTGATAGATCACCAACCAACCCTCGCTTGTGCGGATCGGTGGTGTGCCCGCGCCGATGCGGCCGCGATCCCATCCGGCATGGGCACTCAGCAAGGGCTGATGCCGACCCCAATGCAGCAGATCGGGGGATGAGGCCAGCCAGATTTCCGGCCGGCAAAAATCATGGGCAATGGTGGGTCGATGCAGCGCGAAATACTGGCCACCAATTCGCTCAGGGAACAGCACAACATCCTTGTTTTCCGGGCAGAAGATCGGCCCGTGCCACTGGAAGGAGCTGAAATCCTCTGTGGAGGCCAACGCTGTCGCCGCACCGTGGGGGGATACGGCGACATAGGTGATAGAAAAACGACCATCGATCGGCGTGATGCGGGGATCCTCGAGGCCATAGGTCTCACAGCGGAGGCTGGGACGGAGGATTTGCTCCTTGCTGGGTTCGAGCTGGCGACCATCCGTGCTGCGAACGACCCGTAGATGGGAGGTGGAGGTGAGCCGCAACAGGCCCGTTGTTCTGATCTTCACCAGCCTGGCGTCGACAACAATCAGCTCCTGTTCCCCCAGCCAGTCAATCACAATTTGTCCTGCCTCCAGATCCCAGCGCGGCAACCCCACAAAACCCGGCCGGATCTCCTGCGGCGCCTCGGCCACCCTGATCAGCAGCACAATTCCCTGCTCCGTTGCGACGGCACCTGGATTGAAGGCGCCAACAACACGCATGTCGCGCTGGGAAGGAGTGAGGTCCTCCGGTGCGAGCAGACAGCTGCTGAACAGACGGGACATCATTCGCCGAGCTCCTCCATTTGCGTTGCTGCGCAGGCCATAGCCAGGGAGTTGCGGCCGTTCTCCTCGGTGATCAGCCGTTGATGGGAGCGGTCTGCAATCCAGGCGATCTGATCAGCGAATAGCGCCCGCAGCAGCTCGCAGTAACGGCGCATCTTCTCGGCCTCCAAGCCGGCATGGAGATCGATCTTCTGATAGGAGTCAAAATCTTTGTGGCGTCCGCGGGCAAGACGCTTCGTGCCGCTATAGCTCTCGAGCACATCAAGCCTGGCATCAGGGAAGATCTGCATCAACCTGCGCGACTGCGCTTCATCCACCACGGCCCGCAGCCGCACTCGCGTCGGTACCCATTCCTCCAGGGTCAACTCACCGCGTTCAAACAGCAGCTTGAATTCCTGGCGCTCCAGCCGCGCCGGCTGGGTGAAACCGTGATAGAAGTTGATCAGGGCGCCATTGCCATAGCGCACCACGCACTGCACCTGTTCCTCGATGCCAGAGCCGGGGCGAAGGGTGCGCTGGGAGGAGATCACTTCCCCCTGGCCCAGCCAACCTTCGAAAAGATCGAAGAAGTGCACGCCATGCTCAATGAAGATGCCGCCGCTTTTGGCGCGATCCCAGAACCAGTGGTCGGCTGCCAGCCCTTCATCTCCGGCGGCATTGTCAAACCAGCCATGCAGGCACTCGCCGATCACCTTGGAATCGATCAGCTGGCGCACGGCCTCAAACAGCGGGTTGTAGCGCTGCATCAGGTTGGCGATGCAGAGGCGATCGCGGGAACGGGCCAGCTGCAGCAGCTCATCAGCCTCGACCAGGCTCAGGGCCAGGGGTTTCTCGCAGATCACATGCTTGCCAGCCGCCAGCGCTGCTCGCACCTGGCTGTAATGGAGGAAAGGCGGTGTGGCGATGTAAACAAGATCAACCTGATCCAGTTGGAGCAGGCTTTCTACCTCCAGGGTTTCAGTCACACCAAAGCGGCGGGCCATGGCGAGGGCTGCCTCGCGATGGGTGCCGGCCATGGCGACCAGCTCCGCCCCCTCAACCTGTAGAAACTGCTGGAGAGCAAACAGGCCAAACCCGCCTGCTCCAATGGCGCCGATACGGATTTGATTCATGGTTTGGGGATTGGATGGCGAGCGAGTTCGAGTCGTTTCATCTCCTGCAGAGCCAGGAGGAAAGCCAGGGTGGATTCGGCACCTTGGTTCATGTTGACGCTGTCATCTTGAAGACCGTCAAAACAGCCACCGGTGCGTGCGTCATAGAGCGGCAGCTGTAGGTCGTTGTCGCCGAGGAACCAGGCAAATGCTCGCCAGGCCTCGTCGAGCCAGAAGCTATCGGCTGTAGCCGACCAGGCCTCTACGCAGGCCGAAACCGAAGCGCAGGCCTCCAGAGGTTGCTGGTCGAAGATCGCCCGCTGTTGACCTCGGCGGTAGAAACCATTGGAACCAATCGGCCTGAAATGGCCGGCTTCGGCGGTTTGCTCAGCCATCAACCAGCGCAAGCTGCGCAGACCTACATCAAGGGCTTCGCTTCGCTTCGACCAGCGGCCGCTGAGGATCAGGGCGTGCGGCAGACAAGCATTGTCGTAACTGAGTACATGCTCAAACCAAGGCCATTCATCGCTGCCGTTCTGGTTGAAAGCCACCAGCAACTGATCGGTGAGGGTATCGCGCATCAGATCGACGGTTCGATCACCACTCATCTTGCGCAGATACTCATGGATGGCCTTGAGCCCAAGCGCCCAGGCCCGTGGGCTCGTTGTCTTGGTGACGGACGGCAACGCCATCTGAAACAGATCCACTGCCCAATGGCGTAAGTCGTCGCGGCGGGATCTGCCGACACAAGCAGCCAGGGCCAGCAACGTTCGACCCAGGCAATCATCGGAGCCATCCTCATCGAGCCAGGTGCGCTCGAAACTCATGAAATTATGAAATCGGCACTTTTCCGGGATATAGGCGTAGTTAATAAACGATGCATAGCAGCTGGCTAGGGCCTGTACATCCGGGGTCGTATCGCCCGATTCCTCGAGCATCACTAGCAATTGCAAGGCGCGGACATTGTCATCAGTACAATACCCTTCCTTGAAATTAGGAAATGTGAATTTGGCGTGTTGATAAATACCGGTTGAATCCGAGATTCTCTTGAGGTGCTCAAGCCGCAAGGCCGGCAGCTCGCGCGGTTCCTGGTCCAAGGGCAAGATCGGTGAATGCAACACCACTCCGTTGCCACGCTTCAACCTGGCTCGTTCAAAAGAGTTGGCGTAGAGCTCGGCCACCTGGCTCCAGATCATGCTCCTGCCCAGCAGGTAGGCCTGTTTGCGCATGGCATGCCTTCGCACTTCATCGATCAACAAACCGATCAGTGCTTCGGCAATGGCTTCACTGTCGCGGAAGGGAACCAGCACACCTCGCCCATCAGCAAGCAGCTCTTCTGCGTGCCTGTAGGGAGTGGAAATCACTGCCTTGCCACAACCGAAGGCATAGGAGAGGGTGCCGGATGTTATTTGATCGCGGTTGAGATAAGGAGTGATATAGATATCCGCAACCCCAAGAAAATCCTTCAGTTCCTCATTGCCCACAAACCGGTTGTAAAAGATTACCTGCTTTCTCACCCCTAGCTCAACCGCAAGTCTCTCCAGACTTAAGCGATAGGTTTCGCCTTGCTCTCGCAGTAAATGGGGATGGGTGGCACCCAATACGATATAGACCATCTCGGGGAATACCTTGACCACCTCAGGCAAGGCTCGGATGACATTTTCGATGCCCTTGACTGGCGAGATAAGCCCAAAGGTCAGCAGAACCTGTTTGCCCTCGACACCAAACTGATCCTTGTAATAGTTGGGATCTACAAATGGCATGTCAGGCACACCATGGGGGATCACATCTAGATGCTCCGCATGCACCCCATAGATTTCATTGAGAATTTGGCGCCCCCTTTCACTCATGACAATGATTCGTGCTGAAAGGGCGGCGAGCTCCTTCATCACATGCATCTGTTCAGCCGTGGGCTCCTCCAGGATCGTGTGGAGCTGGGTCACCACAGGGATGTGGACATGGCGCAATAGGGTGAGGATATGGCTGCCCGCTGGGCCGCCATAGATGCCAAACTCGTGCTGAAGGCAGATGACATCAGTGTCGGTTAAATTCAGGAAATCGGCAGCGCGGCGATAGCTGCTTAAATCCTGCTCAGCAATTTCAAAACGAACTTCTGGCGGATAGGCATAGCCCTCGGGCACGTCGTTAACCGCAACGATGAAGCATTCGTTTTCGGCTCCGACGTTGGAGAGGGCTCGATAAACCGAGCGTGAGAATGTGGCGATGCCGCATTTTCGCGGTAGATAATCACCAATGATCGCAACTTTCCGAGTGGAACTTGACTTCAAGAATATTGCTCCAATGGGTTTGACTTCAACTCACGCAATAGCTCCTCAACTGACACCGTGGCAAAGCTCGTTGCCTGGTCGCTCATTGCGTAAGGTATAATCAGCTTACCGGCATGGATCAATGATCCACAGCTATAGACAACATTCGGAACATATCCCTCCCTCTCCTCTTCGGTGGGCTCCAGCAACGGTTCGGTGCGGCGGCCGATCACCTGACTTGGATCGTTGAGGTCGAGCAGAATCGCGCCGATGGCGTAACGCCGCATCGGCCCAACGCCATGGGTCAACACCAGCCAACCGGCTTCGGTTTCGATTGGTGAGCCACAGTTGCCAACTTGAACGAACTCCCAGGGGTAGGTCGGTCGTATCAGAAGCTGCTTTTTGAACCAGAAGTGGAGCTGGTCAGAATACATCAGATAGATATTTTCCCCATCCTGCCTTGATAGCATCGCGTAGCAATCACCTATCTTTCTTGGAAATAGGGCCATGCCCTTGTTTTTCACTTCTGGACCGTTTAGTGTATTGATCTTGAATTGGCTGAAATCCTTGGTTTCAAGCAACTGTGGGAAAACAAGCTGGCCATCATAGGCACTATAAGTTGCGTAATAGGTTGTCTGACCATCTTCTTTGAATGCAACAAACCGGGCATCTTCAATGCCTCGTTTTTCTGTAGGAGAGGTCGGAAAGATGGCCCGCTCCGAGCAGTCGTCACCCGTGTTAAAACTGATCTCGTAATTAGCTCTTGCTAGTGAAAGGACGCTGTCCACCGTGTGTATAATATCTTCATTGCTTAGACGGTTCCTGCGCAGGGTCTGGTCGGCTAATATAGTTAGCTGCTCGAAACTAAAATGATCATCCAGTTGATCCATCAGCAGCTGAGCAAGATTAGACAGCAAGCCTAACTCTAGGAGTTTTCGCTCAAAAAGCTGCTTGTCATAACTTGGGTTTGGAAGTACATCAGCAGCTGCAACGAAGGGACTTGGCTTGTCTAATATGATCGTGGCCTGTGCATTGATCACGCCAGTACGAAATACAATCGAGGAGATGTGGCCTTCCCCCGTGGCCCGTAGGCTCAGCAGAAATCGCATACTGCCTTTCTCGAGCCCCGACTGATCTGGGTGTGGCACGATCGACGGATTAAAAAGTGCCGCCGCTTCAAGAGAATATTCTAGTGTGAAGTAGGAGCCAATGAGTAGTTGCTCGCAGTGATTCAGCCGCCGATCGGTAATTAGATGTTCGCTTACTTGATCGAAACGACTAAGCAAAAATGCTTGCAGCTTTTCGTGACGTCCTTCAAAGCGTTTTAGCATCATCGAGGCTTCGCTCTCTGCCTCAGCGCGGCTCAAGGCCGTGACCCGAGCCACAATCCGCTGAATGCGTCCTTCACCACTTGAGTCAAAGGGCCTAAAAAACACCCGCGACGGGTCGGGTCTAATTTGAATCTCTGTTCTGCTGACTTGAATTGCCATGACTAGTAGACTGCTTAGGAAATCAGCTGAAACCTAAAGTTTTTTTTTGGGTTTGTGAGCACCTTGAGCAACTCGCTCGTGACTCTCAACCTTGACCAGGCCAACCCGGTTGCCTCAATGAATCTCGCATCGTGCGATCATTGAGATACAAGATTTTCGAGCCGCTCTTATTTTTTCAGCTCCTTGTGTACTTACACGCTAGTTCAGCAACGTTCTTCGGCAGCCTGGTCGGGCCTCCGTCTCGCGGTTCCACTGCCCCTAGCGGCGGGTCATGGCTCTTCTCTGCGACGCTCATCGCTGATGGAGAGGCCCTCGACAGCAGATGCGAGCCTTGGGCGGGCCAAGGCTCGCATCTGCTTCAGGCCGCAGCGATGCAGCAGGTGGATCCGGCTGAATGTTCCTGTGGTAAAGCTGTGGCGGGAGCTGTTGCGATCGACCGTTCAGGCATCGTTGCGTTACGGGGGCGACCCTTCAGAAGGCTGTGTCGACCAACTTCGTTGGGCTACTGCTGGTGACCATCGCGGCGTGGAACTGGTGACGTGTGCCGCAAATCAAAGGTTTAAAACTTGAGTTTTCTTAGAAGCACCGCCTCATGGATTCTGGTGCCCGATGCTGCCGTTGCCTCTCAGCTTAGGCGTTCTCTTGCTCGGATCATGCCATGGCTTTGGCTACTTCATCAACGGCTTCACTGCTGACCGCATGCTTTTGGTGCCGTTCTAGAGTCTCAAAACGCTGCCTCCTCAACTAATAGAACATGGTGAGTTCAGTTAGGGAGTCTCTCGTGGTTTAAATCATGGTGATTGCACCATCCGTCAAGCTCTAGTGGGTGGTCTCCGAATGATGCTCACCTTGCATCCCTTCACCATCCGGGTTTCCTGCCTGACGGCCTTGGCCTTGCTGGCTGGCTCCTCAAATCACCAAAAAATCTCGAGCACCTACTCCCAAGTTTGGTCATCAGTTCTTCGATTTTGCCCATACCGCCGGAACTGCTGATCCACGGGTCAGGCCCCCGCCCTTCTGAAGGATGAACCACCTACCGCTATGGGCTGGCGGCGGATCGCTTTAGCCTGCAGGGGCGGAACTCCACCCACGGTGCTGCGTTGATGGTTGTTACCCGCGGTTGTCTGCCTTCGGTCCCGCTGCTGCTGGTGTCGTTGCTGGCATCGTTGCTGGTGCCGCTGATCGGCGCCCCAGCTGCCGGACTGGCCGGATCGCTGGAGGGGACGGCCACCCTCAAGGTGGCGATGCCGGTCCCGGAAACCGCCCTGTTTGAGGCCCAGCTGCAGGAGCTCGGCGCCGCAGATGCTCCCGCCAGGCTCCTAGGCAAGGCCCGTCTGAAGCCGGCCGGTGTGCCGCCGTTCCGGTTCCGCATTCCCTACGTCGAGGGCATGGTGCGTCCTGGCCATCGCTACAGCGTGCGGGCCGTGATCAGCGAAGTCGATCGGCTGCTGTTCACGACCGACACCGTTCAGCCGGTCTTCCAGGGGGCCGCCGCTCCCTTGCGGCTGGAACTGGTGCCGGTGGGTGATGCCCCGTTGCGCGGGCTCACCTGGCTTCTGGCTCCCGCTGCCAGCCAGCCGGTGCTACCTGAGGCGGCGCGGCAGGAGGTGCAGCTTCGGCTCGATCCGGTCAGCCCCACGTTCAGCGGCAGCGCCGACTGCAACCGGTTGCAGGGCAGCTATCGGCTGGAGGGGGATCGGCTCAGCTTCAGCGCCATCGACCACACCATGCTCCAGTGCGAACCCGGGGTGCTGGCTGATGAGCGCCGTTTTCTGGCCGATCTGGAGCGGGTGCGCAGATGGCGTTTCGTCGCGCATCAGTTCGAACTATTGGATGACTCCGGCGGCGTACTGCTGAAGTTCGAGACCCGGCCGCTGCCCTCCGCGCCGGCTGCCAGCGGTGGCGGTTGAGCGCTCAGCGCAGCTCGTCGTCACCGATCCGGGGGCAATCCCGCCGCCCGAGTCCGGCTTCCGGATCGCGGTAGTGACGCCCCTCGAAGGGGCGATCGGCGAGAAACAGGCGCATCATGATGCCGCCGGAGCTGCGGCCGATCAGAGTCACCTTGCCGGTGGGCGACTTCGCCGCCAGGGTCTGCACCATCTCGGCGACCCGATCGAGGCTGCGGGCCCAGCCGAAGGGGAACACTGTCGGCAGCCAGTCGAACTTGCTGATTGGAACCACCGACACCGGTTGATCCGCCAGCTGCCGCAGCTCTGAGGCTTCGGCTGGTAGGCCTCAGGGCTGATCAGGAAGCCGCCCAGCAGACGGCTCATCAACACCCCCGAGCGCACCAGGGCCAGCAGCAGGACGATCAGATTCATGTCTCAGGATCGGTGGGTGGAAATCAGACAGCGCCGGGCCAGCTCGTAGCCGAAGGCCGTCAGCAGCAGGCCCCCCACCAGGCTCACCAGCAGCACCGACAGGGCCGGCCCCAGCTGGCCGTGGCGCAGGGCCTGACTGAGCTCCAGGATCCAGGAGGAAAAGGTGGTCAGGGAGCCACAGAAGCCGATGCCGCCCCAGAGGAACAGCCGGGCCCGGCGCGGGGGCTGGGCCGCCAGGGCGCCGATCAGCAGGCAACCGATCATGTTGGCGAGCAGGTCGGCGCCGACCACACCGCGCAGCCCACCGACCGCTTCGGCCGCCACCAGCTCCAGACGCCAGCGCAGCAGGGCTCCGGGGATGGCCCCCGCCGCCACCAGGCCCAGATCCAGCAGTTCCAGGCGCAACCGTGCCCGCTTCATCGCGTCGCCCCCAGGCTGAGGCCGATCGTCAGGGTCAGCAGGCCCCCGGCCACGGAGCTGACCACCAGCACCAGGGCTTCAGCGCGGTTGCGCTGGCGCAGCAGGCTGTGGATTTCAGCGATGAAGGTGGAATAGGTGCTGAAACTGCCCAGGAAGCCCGTGGCGATCAGCAGCATCAGCCGCCGCGAGCCCTCCCCGCAGCTGGCCTCCAGGCTGACCAACAGGCCGAGCACGAAACAGGCCAGCAGATTGACGGCGACGGTGCCCCAGTGGCGCTGCGGCAGCATCGGTTGGAGGTGATTGACCATCCGGAAGCGCAGCCAGGCCCCGGGCACAGCCCCGAGGGCGACCAGAATGGCTGCGCCGGCCTCCCCATGGTTCGCGGCGGCGGAGAGCATCGGCAGAAGCGACGGGGGCCATGGATTGGGCTGGCGCCATTCTCAGGCCTGGGCGCATCTTCAGGGCTCGCCAGGCTCCACTCTCAGCAGTGCCGGTGCCAGAGCCGCCAGCAGCAGAGACAGTCCGCTGGCCAGTAACACCAGCAGATTCAGCCAGAGCGGCAGGGGCACCAGGCTCAGCAGGCGCTGCAGCCCCGGCAGGCTGATCGTCAGCAGCCACAGGCCCAGGCCGATGCCGGCCCCCGCCACCGTCAGGGCATTGCGCCGCCCGGCATTGAGCCAGACCAGGCCGCCGCCGCTCAGCAGCAGCAGCGCGAACATCAGGGTGCGCTGGATCGCCACGCCCGCAGCGCCTGGGGCCAGGCCGGAGCGGGCCGACCAGCCCAGCAGCGCAGCGGCCACCAGCAGCACCGCCGTTCCCTGGATCACCGATCGGCGCCACAACCCCGGCCCGAACAGGGGCGCCTCGGGCGGTCGCGGCGGCGCCTGCATCAGCGCCGGTGTGGCGGGCAGGGCCTCGAACACCAGGGTGCAGGCCGGATCGATCACCAGATGCAGCAGGGCGATGTGCATCGGTAAGAGCAGCAGGGGCTGGCCCGGCATCAGCAGCGGCAGCAGGCCGAGGGCGGCGATCGGCAGGTGGATCGCCAGGGTGTACCCCAGGGCCCGGTGCAGATTGCTGTCCACCCGCCGGCCCAGGGCCAGGGCCCCCACCAGGGCGGCGAAGGTGTCATCCAGCAGCACCAGATCGGCGGCCTCCCGGGCCACGGCCGTGCCACGGCGGCCCATGGCCACGCCGATGTCGGCGGCCTTGAGGGCCGGGGCGTCGTTGACGCCATCGCCGGTCATCGCCACCACCTCGCCCCGCTGCTGCAACGCCCGCACCAGGGCCAGCTTCTGCTGCGGCATCACCCGGGCGAAGACATCGGTCTGCTCGGTCGCTGCCGCCAGCTCGGCCGCCGTCATCGCCTCCAGCACGTCGCCGCAGAGCACCGGGCCCGGCGGCAGGCCCGCCTGATCGGCGATCGAACGGGCCGTGACCGGCCCATCGCCGGTGATCATCACCACGCGGACGCCGGCGCCCTGGGCGGCGCGAATCGCGGCGGGCACCTCCGCCCGCAGCGGATCGGCCAGGCCGATCAGGCCCACCGCCGCAAAGGGCACATCGT
>JAPLID010000016.1 GCA_026389285.1 Cyanobacteriota bacterium | reverse complement strand
GCCATGTACCACTCCTTGATTCGCAACGACAGAGGGGCAGGCATCGCAGGGCTCCAGACCGGAATCGGAACCCTGTTGTCGCGTCTTGAGACCCGCCTATGTAGTTGCGCGGACCCGCCTACCTAATCGTCGCCGAACACGAGATGGCCCAGGCTGATCGTGTCGGTGAGGCGCTGATAGAGGGGGGCACTGCGGTCCTCCAGGAGCGCCTGCATCTCGGTGTGCAGGGAGCCCAGCACGATCAGGCCACCCTTGGCCTCGGGTGTGGCCGCCAGTCGGTCCACCTCGGATTGAAGCTCGGAGGTGAAGGGATAGAGGGCCTTACGGCTGAAGTACTGGAACTCATCGAGGGCCACGATCCAGCCCTCGGCACAGAGTTGACCGATGCGCACCGCCAGCGAGCGCAGGTCATGGGGCAGGGGGGCGCTCACCCCGAAGTTCTCCATGAAATCGCGGGCGGTGCTCACCACGCCGGCCGGATCGGAGTCGGGGATCTGGATGTAGAGCACTCGCTCCCGGCGCTCCGGCTGCAGCAGCTCCTGCACCAGCCTGGTCTTGCCGATGCGGCGCCGTCCGGAGATCTGCAGGAAGAACCAGCGCCCGCGGCCAAGCACCTGCGCCAGCTCCGCCCGCTCGCGCCTCCTGCCGTAGAAGCCCCACTCCGCCATCGTGCTCGTTACTTAATCTTATTTAAGTTAGCTGCCTGGCCCAGTGGGGGCGGGCCATCTGCGGTCCTCACAGGCTGATCCGATGCCCCTGATCGAGCTCCTTGCGGGCCGCCGCGCCCAGGGCCTCCAGCCACTGCTGCAGCTCCGCCTCGTTGGTGATCTGGCTCAGCGGGCAGTTCGGCTTCAGGGCGGAGGCCGCCACCACCGTGATCGGCGTGGCCGTGGATGTCTCGGCAGGTGACGCCAGCGCTGCCAGTCTTTGGAGCTGCCTGGGCACCTCCTCGCTGCGATAGCGGTTCACCCGCAGCAGCACCCTGCCCGGCTGGCTGGCGGTCTGCACATCAGCTTTCGCCCGCGTCGTGGCCGCCAACACCTGCTCTTGTTGCTCCTGCTCCAGTTTCTGGAAATCGTCCGTGGCTTTGAGGCGCTGTTCCTGGGCCTTGATCTGGGCCAACGCTTCGGTTTGTACCTGCTGTAACCGCTGGGCTAGCAGGCCCTGCAGCGCCGTCATGGTGTTATTGGCCTGGGGGATCAGGCCGCCGGCAAAGGGTCTGGCGCTGGCGAGGAGGCTTTGCAGCGGTTGCACCTGCTCGGCGGGCAGATCCGCAAACTCCTCGCCGTAGCGGGCCTCGAACGCTTTCACCTGGTCGTACACCGTTTTTTGATGGCCCTTGAGGAACTGCTTCAGCGGTGTCAGCAGGTCTTCGTTGGCAGCCAGCCAGGTGTTCTTATAGGCAGAGAGCTGGTTGAGCAGGTAGTCGTCGCCTTTCTTGCTCAACACTTCGGCCTGCTCAGCCCAGGGCTTCAGCTCGGCCAGGAAGGGATAGTTGCTGGTCTGGGCTGATAGCTCGCGCAGCTCCTGGGCTTCATCGGCCATCGCCATCCGCAGGGCTTCGCTGCTGCTGCGGGCGTCGGTGCCGCTGCTGGCCACGCCGAACAGTTCCTGATGGAAGCGCTTGAGCGCCTGGATGGCACTGGCATCGAACTGCTCCTGCTTGCGCACGCTCACGCCGCCCAATCGGCGGCTGTTGGTGAGCGCTTCGATCACCTCGACGCTGCTGAGCAGGTCCTTTTCACGCAGCTCCAGCTTGCCGAGCCGGTACAGCCGCGCCACGAAGGTGAGGGTGGCCCAGGGGCTCCAGCCGTAGGGCTTTCGCTCGAAATAGCGAACCAGCGCTTCTGCGCTCAGCCGCTCGGCTTGGTTTTTGCTCCTTTCCACTTCCACCAGCACCTCCTGCTCGGCTTCCGAGAGCTGGATCGCCGAACCTTCCAGCAGATCGTCCTGTTCCCTGACCACCTTGGCCACGGTGGCTTCGTTGAAGTTGCCGTGGATCATCTTCAGTTTGGGGAAGGCCGAACGGATCAGCTCCTGATAGGCCTTGCTGAAGCGGGTTTTCGGATCACCCTCGCCAACCGAGAGGGTCTGGCCGTTCACCACCAGCACGGCGGAGCGCAGCAGATCTTCCGCAATGCGGGTGAGTTCATTGCGCCTTGTTGAATTCTGGCTTCTGCGAACAGCCAAAATTGAATTCAACTGCTCATCATCGCCACCGCCGTTCTGGC
Organism: Cyanobacteriota bacterium; assembly: GCA_026389285.1. Taxonomy (GTDB): domain Bacteria; phylum Cyanobacteriota; class Cyanobacteriia; order PCC-6307; family Cyanobiaceae; genus Cyanobium. The sequence continues at coordinate 9,487 of JAPLID010000016.1, read as the reverse complement.
GGATGTAAAGGTCGCTCTTGAGATAGCTGCGGATCTGATCGAGCAGCCGTTCCTTGGCTGGCAGAATCGCCATCAGCTCACTGCCACCCATGTTGCGGCTGATCAACACCGGCTCATTGCCATAATTGGGGTGCTCTGGTGTCACCAGGTTCACCACCACATCGGTGTCCTTTCCCTTGATCAACCCGTCATCAATCTTCTGGGCAAAGGGGTAGTCGTTGCCATTGCCACTGCCACTTCCCTCAAAGCGGATCTTGACGCTGCGCAGCACGTCATCGAACACAATTCCATGCAGGGTCTTGATCACCACCGAGTCGGCCACCTCGGTGCGCTTGATTTCCTGCTCCACATCTTTTTCCTTGTCGGTGAGGAACTCATAGATCTCACCACTGCGCTGCAGGTAGCTCTGGCTCTCCAGATTGATCAGGGCCTCCTTCACCGCTTGCTCATGGGCGCGGATGTCAAAGTTGGGCGCCTCGATCAGCAAGATGGCGATGTTGCGCGCCGTGCTCTTGAATCCCGGCACCCACTTGAGCAGAAACAAGGCCTTGAGGATGCGCAGCTCCAGCGCTCCCACCTGGTTCTGGGCCGTCACCATCGTCTGCTGCTTGTCAGCCCGGATCACATCGCGGATGCCGTCATACAGCTGGTCAAAGCTGGCCAGCCGGCCCACCGGCAGCTCTTTGATCGCCTTGGCTACCTCCTGGAATACCGAGAGCATCGAGCGCTCCCCCACCGCCATGTTGCGGCCCTCGAAGATGCTGTGCTTGGCGAGCTGTTGGATCGCTATCTGGAACAGACTCAGCTGATAGGGGTGGAAGGGGTAGAGCCCGCAGAAGCTCTGGCAATCGCTCCAGCCCTTGAGCTGGATCGAGCTATCGCCGAAGCGAAACAGGGTGGTGAAGTTGTCCTTCTCCTGTTCGTAGATCGCGATCAGCTGCTCCGGTTCCTGCGGAGTTTTTTCGAGTAGGCGCCTTTGGATCACCTCCTGCACATCGGCACTGGCCAGGGTGAGCTTGGTTTTGAAGCGCCCCTGGATCTTGCTCAGATCATCGGCCTGCTCAAACTTCACCTGGCCCAGGATCCCCTCCAGATCCGCCTGGGAGGTGATAAACACCGCCGCCCGGCCATCGGTGGCCGTCGCCAGGCTCTCGACCACGGTCTGCAGGTTCAGCAGGCGGCTGCGTTCCTGGCCGATGAACTGGCCCGCTTCATCGACAAAGAAGTTGAGCCGGAAGCCCGGCGGCTGGCTGCCTAAGTACTCCTTCACCCGGCCGGCGAAGCCCTCGATCGAGAGCCGGTAGCTGTCCTTGGCGTCATTGACGACGTTGATGGCGTCGTCTTCGCTGCCGCCGAACTGTTCGGCATAGGCCTTGGCAAAACTGCGCTTGGTCACCGTGGCCAGGGCATCGCGATCGTTGTCCCAGCTGCGGCCGTTGACACGCTGATAGGTGTGTTTGAACGCCTCGAACTGGCCGCGCTTGTTGAGGTCGTGCTCGAACTGGGCCACGTAGCCCTGGTTGCCGTAGTAGCCCTGCAGCTCGTTGAGCACCTTCATGAACACCTCGAGGATCGGTGCCTCGTGGGTGCCGCCGATGCCATCGAACTTCTGATCGATGTTGAACAGCAGGCTGCGCGCCGGGATCGCCGTGGCTTTCTTCAGGTCGGCGCGGAGGATCTCGTCTTCGACTTTGGGCAGCAGGATCTCCACCGGCCGCCGGCCCAGCTCACCGTTGTCAGTGGCGCCGATGCGCCGTTCGCCATCGAGTAGCAGCGACAGCATCTTCAACAGGTGCGATTTACCCGAACCGAAGAAGCCCGAGATCCACACACCATTGGCGCTGGGGGTATGCAGGTAGGCGTCCGTGAAGGCGCCCAGCCCCTTGCTCACCTCACGGGTCACCACGTACTCCTCCAGCTCGATCTGCAGATGGCGCTCGTCGTCGGCCTTGATCACGCCGTCAATCGGGCGATCCACCGGCTTGGCGAAGAGCTCTTGGATGGTGTTGGCAGTCATGAGCTCTTGATGTCGAAGTAGGCGAGGTTGGTGGCGCGGTAATGGGGGGTTTCGATCTTGCTGGCAGCACTGGTGCCGAACAGGCGTAGGTAGGAGCCACCGTCGGCGTCCTGCGAATACTCGCCCGGAAAGAAGATCACCACGGGGTGGCGCACCATCGCCGGCTGCAGCGCCTCCAGAATCGTGTGGGTGCGCAGGAACGGGTAAATCCGGCCTGAACCGGTGATCAGGCTGACCTGACTGTCATCCCCCAGGGCCTGCATCAGTTTCGGGACAAGGGCGGAGGTGGGGTCCGCCACGTTCTGCAGGGTGTCGAACAGATCGCTCTTGCTCCAGCTCGCTTCCTCCTGCTGCACCACCTCCAGATAGCCCTTGGCTTCCAGCAGCTGCAGCACCAGCTCGAACAGATCCACCAGCTTCACCCGCAGGCCCTGCTTGCGCAGGTGTTGCTCCACCCCTTTGACCACCAACTGCAGTTGGTCCTCATCGGCCGGTTGATAGGTCTGAATGAAGATCGGCACCTCCTTGGCCACACCCCGCATCTCGAGGAACTCTGGTCGGCTCAGGATCTGTTGGAGGCGCTTGTCGAGGCCGCTGACGCTGCTCATGCCGATCTCCTGGCTGGGGCGGCTTTGCTGTTGGCAGCTTTGCTGCTGGCAGGCGTGGTCGCCGGATACCTGGGCGGGGTCAGCAGAAAACCGCAGAACAGTGCCGGGTCATCCTCCAGCACCAGCTGCTGGGCCTGCAGCGATAGAGAGGGGCGTTGCACCGTGCCGAGCGAGCCGCCCTTGCCCGCTTTGCCCGCCAGGAGCCCGGCATCCCGCAGCATCTTCAGGAGAGCCGAGCGCACCTTCTGCTGGGAGGAGAGCGACAGAGCGCCGAGCTCAGGGTGCAGCCGTTCACAGCCGTCATAGAAGCTCGCCATATCCGAGCGCCGCAGCATCGGGTCCTGGCTGCTCAGCTTTGCCGCCAGCACCTCGCGTGTCAGCTCCAGGGTGATCTGGATCCGCTTGAGCACGCCCAGCCAGGCCATCGCCAAGCGGTCATCACGGCTGCCGTTGGCCAGGAGCGCCAACTGGGCCGGGGTCAGTTGCTGCAATCGCTGACGCAGCTCCGACTCCAGCCGCTTGCCGGTGCTGAGGGAGCGAGTCTGCAGGGCATTGCGATCGAGCACCGCAGCCCTGGTACGGCTCCAGTCCCCCTCCTGGACGTGGATACCGGCCACGACGGCGGCCAACTCCGGCCTCAGGCCGGCAGACGTGAAGCTAAGGCAGTAGCGGCTGGCGCTGGACATCGCTTTCGCCAACGACGCCACCAGCCACCTCTGGGCTGATGCTGCCATCCCCTGTGCCCCTCTGTCACCCAAAAGATGCCGGCTCTTACTTGTGCAATCGGAACGCAACCTATGCCCAGATGCTGTTCAGTGGGGGGCTTGTCCTGCGAATGACCAATGCCTTTCGTGGGATGAGCAATTTCACCTTTTGGAGCGAACGAGTTGGGGCGTGGCCGGTTGGGGCGTGGCCTTAGTGGAGAATGCTCTAGAAATACGCCACATTCACAACTTGTAGTCAAAGTAACCCAGTTTGCCGAAATGGCAAAGTCTATGTAGAATTATTTATTCTCTAGCCCATCTGTTGCCTCATGCCGCGCCTGCTCGCTCTGTCCCTTTTGCTGCTGCCGCTCCTTGCACCCCCAACCGCATTGGCTGAACAGCCTTCCAATCAATCCAGGGATTGCAACAATGCCACACTCAAGGGTATTTACCTCTACAGCTCGATTGGCATGCTTGATGGCAAGCCCTACGCTGAAAGCGGCCGTGAGGTATACGACGGCAAGGGTGGGGTAGAACTGACCTACAGCGGGACCGGTGATGCGACCGGAACGATGCGCGCCACCTACAACGTCACTCCAGACTGCATCGGAAAAGCAGTTTATCTCTACGGTCAGACCATCAACAGCTTCATCAGTCCCGACGGCAGCCGCTTCAGCTATACAATCACCCGTGGCCCTGGAAAGCGACCTACCGCTCTCTCTGGCTGGGAGATCCGTGTCGCTCCTTAAATAGTCGCATGCCACTCAGTCGGCAATGAGTCGTACGGAAGACCTATAGAAAACGAGATTTGATTTCTCAATCAAGTCGACGCTGCCATAAACAGGAAACTCCTTTAATGGCAGTGCTTTACTTTCGCATGGCAATAAGTATGCGCCCACGCCATTGGCCTCATTTGTCGAATAGACTGCAAGTGTGATGATGGGAAGTGGTATGATTTATCCTGGCGAAAGTAGGTTGGCTTCATGCTGCGAAGCAGGCTGATCAATCAGCCATAGACCCAGGTCGTTGATCCCCTCATTCCTTGCAGTTTTCAGAAGCAGTCGCAGGCTGTCGGGCAGATCTGCAATGGTGATCGGTGGGAAGCCACAGGAGCGCAGCGGGGCCTTTGGGTAGCGCCTATCCGGCAACCGATCCGGCAACCCATCCGGCACCAATGGCAGGCTGATCGGCCAGGATCTGGATACCAGAACCATGTGCTGCCCAACACTTGGGGGAGGTCCGATCCTGCGGCTAAGGTATGGATTATTTATACAGCCATGGTCATCCGCACCCGCCTCGTTGAACTCTCCACCCTGGAGGCTGTGGCCTACCGCCAGAAGCTGCGGGGCGGCCAGTCGGGGGTGGTGATCCTGCGCTCCGATACCGCCCAGCCCGGACTGGCGCTGCTGAACCACCACAGCGGCCAGCCCGATCCAGCCGCCAACACCCCAGTGGAGCTTTACCCGCTCGAGGCATTCCAGGAGGCCTTGGAACTCACATCAGGGCTCCCCTATAGCAGCCGTGGGCCGGTGCGTTCGCCGATGGAGCTGCCCAGCGCTTCGGCCCCTGCCGCTGGGGAGGCACCGGTAGAAGCGCAACTGGCCGAGGAACCCTCTGGCGACGAGCTCGCTACGGTAACTAGCGCCGATTACCAGGCGATCGTGAAGGCCTACACCAACAAGAAGGGGGAGATCTCTTACGATCTAATCAACAAGGCACTGATTAAGGCCGCTCGTTCCAACCATTACGTCAGAGAGCTGGTGGCTCGTGGCGCATCTGAGGCGGAGATCCGCGACCACGTGGTGAAGGCCAACTTCGAGGCGGTATCGGGCAATCGCGCCATCAGCTCAGTTGAAGTGCAGGCGATCCTCGACCTGCTCGATGCGGTGAGCCCCCGTTCGGTGCTGCGCGACCTCAACGAGGAGCTGCGCCATATCCTGGCGGAGGCCCGCTGACACTCTGCATAGCAACCCTGGGATCGGGCAGCCCCCAGGGGGATGATCTCGATCTGCTTGCGACCGAGCTTGATTTCGAACTCATCGCCTGGCTGTAGGCCCAGCTGGGCGGTGTAGGCCTTGCCCGCCTTCAAGTTGCCGTTGAACTGCAGCTTGGTGGCGTAGCTCAGGCTGCGGCTAGGCTTGTTCATGGGTCTGCCATTGCATGTTGGAAGGGGAGTCTGCGCCGTCTCGTTTGAGGGTAACGATGTGAGCAATCACGCAGCCCGACCTGTAGGTAAGCGGGTCGGGCGACGCTAAGCCTTGCCTACTCAATCGGCCAACCACGGCAAGCCGTCGGCTGGCTTCATAAGCGAAGGGTATGAGTAGGTGGATTGCTGTTGCGAGCGGTGTTTGTCGGGTGTTTTTGCCCTTCTTCTCAGTCACGTCCAGAGACTGGAAGCCTGAGTTGCACAGAGTGCGACGGTTGGCCGCATGGGGTGCACAGCGCGGCAGCACCGCATCTCCCTGAACCCAGGCCAAAAGCCTGGACCTCCCACTTGCACCTATCGGTTGACGGATTCACCCCTGCAAGCAGGAGTGAATCCGTGTGGCCGCCGGGGAAGCATTTCTATATGATGAACGGCAGAGTAATCGTTCAACTCAAGTGCATAGGCAAGGCGCAGAATCTGCGCTGTCAGTGATAGGTGAATCAGATGATCGGTCCTGCCGCCATGGCGCGCGGTCTGGCCCGGTGCTCTGGCGAGGGGGCGGCCTCGAAGAGCAGGTCGAGCTCGGTAGGGGTCAGGAACCGGGCCTGGCCGGATCCGGCGGTCTTGGGTACGAGCGCACTCCCGAGGTTGCCTAATGTGTCGTTACGACAACCACTCTTCAAGGGCAACGCCCCTCGATAATCCGGAACCTAATTTTAGCCTAACCCCCAAGAACGAAGTCGTTCAAGGGGATTTCGGTTTAGGTCATTGCACATCCTTGACCTAAACCTGAATCCTGTCCCTTAGCGCGATCTTAGGTGGGTTGGATCAATTTCCGCCCAAACGCACTCAGCAAACGCGCGCGCGAGAGACCTGGCCTCCCCGAGGGCAGGCGACTGCGTCTGGTTCGGGCGAATGTTGACCTGCTCGCTCCGGGAGCAGAAGGAGAGCAGCCCCCCGAGCACGGCAAGGAGGCCCAAACGGTCAGGGATTAAGCATTGTCACGCAATTCTCCGGGAACGTGGGCTTGAATGGTATGGATCGAAGTGATAAAACATGACCATCAAGTCCGGAGACCTGATCAGCCTCAACCAAAAGCCTGGCTCCACCTATCAAGTCGTCAATCTCGACGACTGCTCCGATTGTGTGTGGGTCAGGCGTTGGCCCCTCGATGCCCACCGCTCGCCGACCTTTGCGGTTCAGAGCGCCGAGATCAGGCCAGCTCTGTTGGAGGTGACCCGATGATTCCACCGTTGGCTGCGGTGTTGACCCGCATGCTTTGTCAGACCTGGAAGCTCGTTGTGTTGGGAGTGTTGATCGCCAGTGCCGCTGAGTTGTGCGGCATGGAGTTCGGCAACACCTGAGGTGCTTGCCTGAGCCTCACTTCAGCGATGGCGTAGCAAATGGCGCCTTCAGGGATCCGGCAACTCCAGCAACAACCTGTCACCACCCGCGTAGGTGAGCACCCCTAGGCCCACCGGCAGTCCGTGTTCGCTGTCTACATCGCCGGGCCGGGCCAACTGGGGCAGGCCGCCGAGGCTTGCCAGGGCTCCGAGCTGCAGCAGCCGCTGCAGCACCCTGTCACGGCTGCGGTCGCAGCTGGCCACCAGGGCGCGGTTGCGCTCCAGGGTCGGGCCCATCGGCAGATCGTGCGGCAGGTGGGCAAGGCTCTGCTCGATCTCGGCCCACTGCACCGCCTCGAGCAGGCGCTGCAGCCCCTCCGGCGAATCAATGCCTAGGTCCGCCAGGGGCCAGCGCTGCAAGGGGCGCCCCAGGCGCTCGGCCAGCGAGCAGGCCTGGCGCTCTAGGACTGTGGCCACTGCGGGATCGGCGAGGGCCCAGAGCTCGGGGATCCAGCCGATGGCGCGAACCGTTGGGGGCTGGGAGGCACGACCGGCAGCCAGCGGAGCGATCGGCTCCAGCAACGTTGCCATCCCCCGCTGCAACGTCTCGCGAGAGAAGGCGAACAGGCCGACGGTGTCCAGGCTTGGGGCCAAGGCCGCCACCGCTTCGGTGGAGATGGCACCGTGGCTGGGCCGGAACCCCCAGAGGCCACACCAGCTGGCGGGCGCACGAATCGAGCCGGCCGTGTCGGTGGCGAGGGCCAGGTCAGCCTCGCCGAGGGCCACCGCCGCAGCGCTGCCGCTGCTGGAACCACCTGGGATGCGCCCGGGGGCGCGGGGATTTGGCGGTGTGCCGCCCCAGGCGTTCTCACCGGCCAGCCCGAAAGCGAACTCATCCAGCCAGGTGGTGCCGAGGCAACGGGCGCCGGCCGCCAGTAGGGACTGCACCACCGGAGCGCTGAGCGGGCTGGGCTCCTGGAGGGCGGCCCAGTGGGGGTTGCCGCAACCAAGCCGGTGGCCCCGCACCGCGATCAGATCCTTCACCGCGAAGCGCAGGCCCTCCAGGGGGGCTGCCCCCCCGGCACCAGCATCAGGGTCTTGAGCCAGGGCCAGCTGCTCCTCGGCGTTGAAGCGTCGGGTCCAGACGGGATCGGAGGAATGGGTCATGGCGCGGGTGGCGGGGAAAAAATCGATCCAATCTCGGTTTAGGAAGCCAGTGCGATTGATATCCGGTCATGGGTTTTGATCAGTGATTAGGCCATAACCGAGAACAATCCAACAACGCTGATGGTCATCCGGAGTCATCCCGATCGCGAGCTGCGTCTGGCAAGTTTGCGCACGGGCGGCAACGATTGACTACCCGTTCCAGTAAGGCAACGTGAGTCACCCATTCCGGGATCCTGGTCGAAGCGTGCCAGCATTGCGGCGGGGTGTTTGGTGTGATCTTGAAATTGAGCCTTGAGCCAAGCACCGACTTGAATCCCTTGAATGGTGTGGCCATGACCAGTGAACCCATTCGCTTCACCGATGGGGCCGCATACGACCGCTTCATGGGGGTCTGGAGCCGCCTCGCCGGACAGGAATTTCTCGATTGGATCGCCCCCGAACACGGACAGCGTTGGCTGGATGTGGGCTGTGGCAATGGAGCCTTCACGCAAATGATCGTCGAACAGAGCGAACCCTTCTCGATTGTCGGCATCGATCCGTCGGAAGCACAACTCGCCTTCGCACGCCAGCAGCCACTGCTGCAAAGCGTCGATTTTGTCAACGGCGATGCCATGGCCCTGCCGTTCCCAGAGGATGCATTTGATCTTGCCGTCATGCCGTTGGTGATCTTCTTCGTACCGGAACCGGCGCAAGGGTTGGCCGAAATGGTGCGTGTCGTGGCCCCGGGTGGAACCGTGGCCGCCTATGCCTGGGACATGGAGGGTGGCGGCTTCCCTTATCAAATCGTCAATGAAACGCTGAGCGCCGTCGGCAGGTCCGCTCCGAATCCGCCCAGTGCCGGGTCCTCCCGCCTGGATGTGCTGGGGGATCTCTGGACCACCGCCGGCTTGAACGGCATCCAGAGCAAAGCGATTGATGTGGAACGCACATTCGCTGATTTTGACGATCTCTGGAACACCGTCCTCGGGGGGCCGAGCGCTGGACAGACCCTGGCGACCATGAACGAGGAGGACGTCTCCCGTGTCCGGGAATTGCTGCGAGCTCGTCTGCAGACAGCTGGCAGCAGCCCGATCACCTTGTCAGGCCGGGCCCATGCCATTCGTGGCACGGTTCCAGACCGGTAATGCGTTTGCAGAGGGATCGCTACCCGGGCCGCGTCCCCCTCTGCCAGGAAAGTTGACGCCTCTCCATTTCGACCATTGCAACCACCAAGGTGCTGGGCCTCCCTTCTTCAGCGGCCCGCAACTCCTCCATGATCAGCCGCTTCCTTGTGTTTATTCAGATCGCAATGCGGCTGAAGCTTGCGCTCATCAACCTGCGCGATTTTGTCCGGGCCGGTGCCTGAGCCACATCTCAGTTGAGCCAGGCCTCACTCGTTAACGATTGGTACCCGTTCAGGGGCCGTAACGCAGCAGCGCAGCATTCCACCCCTGATTGTTAATCAACGAGCGACCACAGACACCACGATCGTTAACAACCGGCTCAGGGATCTGGCAGTAGTG
>JAPLID010000040.1 GCA_026389285.1 Cyanobacteriota bacterium | reverse complement strand
CGCGGTGGTGTGATGCCCTCACTACTGCCAGATCCCTGAGCCGGTTGTTAACGATCGTGGTGTCTGTGGTCGCTCGTTGATTAACAATCAGGGGTGGAATGCTGCGCTGCTGCGTTACGGCCCCTGAACGGGTACAAATTTTGATACGAGCTTCAGCGGCAAAGACCTGTTGCGAATTCAGCTCCGTTCCGGGAACTTTGCGGATTCAGGATTCTCATTGAGAAATGCCATCACTCCATTGACCAGCATTGATGCTGGCTATGAAGAAGTCTGTGGTGTTGGCGTTGATTGCGGCAATGCTGTGGCGATCAATCGGGTTTATTACAAGTTCCCGATCGGCCGTGAGTTCACCGTTGTCCTAGGCCCACGCCTCCGTCAAGACGATGGGCTTGCGGTCTTCCCTTCCATTTATAATGCGGATATCGAGACCAAATTACTCACACTCAGCGCTGGCGGGGCTTACAGCTCGGTGCTTGGAGCGGGCGTAGGTGCTTGGTGGAAGCAGAAGAAAGCAGATAGGAAAGATCCCTCTGGATGGAGTGTCAGCGGTGTCTATGTTTCGGCCAATGGAGATGGCGGCCAGTCTAGTGGAGCCGGATGCACGAATTACATACTCGAAGCGTGTGGTGGTATCGGCAATGAAGCCTCCCTGCAGAGCGGCACGTTACAGCTTGCCTATAGCGGAAAAGGCTGGGTCATCTCGGGTGTTTACACCTATAACAGCGCTGGGGTTCCAATCCAGGGCACTAGCTTTCATAATGCGATTCTTCCCAACATCTATCGATCCGCTATTGGTGGTGGCCATACGAATTCCTATGCCATTACTGGCTACTGGCAGCCTCTGCATAACGGGCCAATTCCTTCAATCACTGCCGCCTGGCAATACAACAGATACATCTACAATGGCGAAACTGCAGCTAGCCCCTCTCCCTTAACCAGCTTACAGCTCAACAGTGCTTCCAGTCAGTCATGGTATGTGGCATTTAAATGGAATGGGGTCTTTGGACAACATAATGCCCTCGGCTTTGGGTTAGGGCAGCCCACCTTTGTCACATCCATCAGCAGCGACCTGCCCAGCTCGCCAAACAAGGTGTTCGACGGGAACTATGGTTTTGAGCTCTATTATAAAATTCAAGTTGCTGACAGAATAGCCATCACACCTGTCGTGTTCTATCTTTCTGCTCCCCGTGGTGGGCTCACCCAAGCTCCTTTCCTCAGCAAGAACCTGCTTGCCAACCCGAGCAAGGGCGATGCGAGCTTGAGTGCTTTTGGTGCCTTGATCCAGGCCACTCTGAAGTTTTGATATTTCCCGCGTACGCTACGTCGTTGTCAACCTTTGATTCAAATCGTGTCAGGATGTTTGAATGAGCCGGGTGAATATCAGCACTGGTCAAGTTTCTCGGTGATTGTGAGATTTCTGCATCAAGCCACCTGTCACCCTGTACATGCGGCTTTAAAGTGCATATCGGTTGGTGGGGAGTGCGGCTGTTTGCTACTCTTAACATAGACCTCATGAATTCAGCGGCGTAGATTCCTGCTCCGCGGCAGCCCGGCACTGCAGCTAAGCCTTCGCTCTGTTACCCGCTTGCTCTCATCCACTGAAGGCATGGTGTGTGGTATCAACCAAGCAAGCTAAAGCTACACCTTGAATTATTGGCCCAGTCGGCTCTGCTCCCCTCGAAGCCGTTCTTGTTTCCATGACCAGCGCCGGGAACCCTTAGGGTCGGCCGGGGGCGGTGTCCTGGACAATCAGCAGGAACGCGCCGATCGAGGTGGCGCCCGTGATCGTGCTGTTGATGTAGGCCAGGCCCGGCGCTGTTGACAATCAAATTGCTGTAGGAGCCATTGCCGCTGTTGCTTCTGTTTCTGGAGAGGGTGCTCGCTTTGGCGGAGCCGAACTTGCCAGAGCTGTAGGTCTGCATGTCCCCCCCTGGGTGCCCGGGAAATGGCGGATGAAGTCCGCCGTGCCGGTGACCAGCTGCAAGCCCTGAGGGGGGGAAACCGCTGATCCAGTGGAGCTCGTTGCAATCCCGCCAGTAGCTCAAGGTGGCAGCCTGCCCGTCGCAGATCGACGCTGGCTGCTGGAGCCGTGAGGCCAGGATTCAGGTGAGCTCAGCGACGACGAGCTGGGCGAAAGGGCCCTGGCGGTTCAGGCCTTCGATGACCTCGTCAAGGAATCTGATCTCTACAGCTTCTCGGTCGGTGAACCGATCGTGGCCGCTTGATGATGACGCGTTTTGACATTGTTCTGCTGCCCTTCCCGTTGAACGATGGGCCCAACGTCAAGCCATGCCCGGCAATAGTGAACTGCCTGAGCGAGAGACATCAGGACGTTTTTCTGGCGTTCATTAGCCTGCCAGCGGATCTGCGACCTGCCTATGTCCAGACTCTGCGGAAGATTGTCGGCGTTGATGCCTGATCAACACGACGGGTACCGCGTCATGCATGCTCTCCAGGCCTGACCTCCTGAGCGATGGCCCCATCAGATTGGGGCAGCAGAAGCGTTCAGATCCGTGGAGTAGTCAGCATCATGCGTGCTGCAGACCTGGTCCCAGAACGTGAAGTAGAGCCCAAAGTGCACCGACGAACGGTGGTGGTGAAGGGCGTGGTGCGCCGGCCCGATCACCCAGCGGCCCAGCCAGTGATGGGGGAACCGGCGTGGGAGGTAGTCGAGATCGACATGATTCACGATTGCCCACACAGTCATGGTACTGAGCACAGCTAGCAGGGTGATCAAGTGCAGGGGAATCACCATTACAACCGCCACCAGAAATAGGGACTGCACTAAGGCTTCTGGAGGATCGAACGCAAAGGATGTCCAGGGCGTGGGCCGGCGGGAGCGGTGGTGCCCCCGGTGAAACAGGGCATAGAGAACCGGGTGATGGAATAGGCGATGGGCAAAGTAGAAGGCAGTGTCCTGCAAGATGAGCACTGTGAGATAGCTCACGCCCAGATACCACCGATTGTTGGGCTCGACACCTGCGTAGAGCCTGGTCATGCCATGGGCTTGCAGCCACAGCATCGCGGCCGCGGCCATGGCGAACACCGCTGCCGAGAGCACTGATAGGCGGATGTCATGGTGGATCCCGTCGCGGATCCGCCGGTTCTGAAGTTCCGACGATGCTGATTTGACCCGGGAACGGCAGACACGGACCAGGTACCAACATCCTCCGGCAGCAAGGAAGTAGCGAGCTAAAATGATCAGAAAGAACACAAGGCTGTCGCCTCCGAAGGAATGCTCTGCCCACGTCCACCCGATCCCATCAAAGGCGGGGTAATGCTGAGGCGATGGCTGGATGATTCTGATATCGTTCGCTGCGGTCTTAGTAAACAGTCTAGAGGGAATCAGGACCCAAAAGCGGCCGCAGTAATGCTGCATGACTAGATCCCCTACCCAACTAACCACAGCGACATGCCAAGATGTGGCTTGATGTGTACATCTTGCGGCTGTGGCAAGAGAAGCCGCTGCGACGGCGGCAAGCTTCTAGGCGGAGGCCTGCTCCATCTGGCCTTCGCGCAGCTCCATACGTTTTCCAGCTATTGCCTGCTCAACGCGCTTCCTCTGCAGCCCAGGAGCGCAGCAGAAGATCCAGTGAGGCTCGCCGCGAGTCAGCGGTCTGGCAGCCGGCGTATGTGGCCGCGCTGGCATGGGCGATCACAGACGCCTGGGCGGCGCGCATCGCCAGTTCCAAGGCTTGGGCCCGCAGCTCGCGATTCAGGACCCATGGGGACGTTTACTGAACGGAGAGGCTGTCCGTGTGCAACGGACCGGATCGACTTTTATTGGACGACTTGGGACGATGGGTGCCCCCGGAGGGTTCAGGGGAGACGGCTGAGCCGGTGCTGGTTGGGGCTGAGGAGAACCCTTTCATGGGCGACCGATTGATCATTTCTGACAACCGTGAGGACCCGGGCAACCCGCTGGTGTTTGTTCTCACCCAGCTCCAGCCGTAAGCCACCCGCTTCTCGTTCCCCAATCACGAGCTCACCTCCCGCAAGTCCTCTGCCGTGGTGATCGACGACGAGCAGGTGCCCGGTGTCAACTACGTAGGCGGGTCGCGTCAATTACGTAGGCGGGTTACCCCGTGTCCTCCCCCTGCCATGGCAGGGGGAGGCGACAGCGAAAAGTGAGCCACCGCAGGTGATACGAAATCTGCCCCCCTGCTCCGG
>JAPLID010000106.1 GCA_026389285.1 Cyanobacteriota bacterium | reverse complement strand
CCGGAGCAGGGGGGCAGATTTCGTATCACCTGCGGTGGCTCACTTTTCGCTGTCGCCTCCCCCTGCCATGGCAGGGGGAGGACACGGGGTAACCCGCCTACGTAATTGACGCGACCCGCCTACGTAGTTGACACCGGGCACGCTGAGGCTGTTCGGATCACCGCCGGTTGCCAGGGCCACCGAGTAGACGGGCGCCTGGGGGTACCAGGCCTTGCGCCAGAGGCCCATGGCCCGGATCTCGCCCGCTTGATCGCGCCAGATCGCCTTGCCGAGGGCCCCCACCCCGGGCTGGCCGATGTCGAATACGAATTCGCTCATGCGCAGGGCGCCGGTGTGGTGCTTCACCATCCCGTCGATGAAGCGCAGGTCGTAGGTGGAGCCGGCGGGGCCCACGTCATGGGCGTGGCCGGCATGGGCCGGGTCGGATCCGGCTGGGGTAGACATCCCGGGCATGTCCATCATCCCTGGCATGCCTTGATGTCCTTCGTGATTCATGCCACCGGGCATCTGGGCCAGGGCAGGAGCGGCCACGGTGAGAGCAGAGGCCAGACCGATCAAGGCGGCGGTGAAGCGGGATGGGCGCATGACAGCAGATTGAGGCCACCTCACCCTATGGTCTCCACCTGGCTGGAGAGTCAAGGGGTGACGGCGCAGCAAATCCGGACCGGCCGCTGCCGGCCCTCCAGCGCTTGACTCTCCTCCCTACTGGAGGCCTTGCCTTGGATGCAGATGGCTGCGTCTCCCTCTGGCTTTTCGGAAGATCCCATCACGAGATCTCCCCTCAAACGGCGGCGGGTTTGGGGCGGGCTCGCGAGTGACAATGGAAAGTTCCACACCCTTGGTTGCGTGCTCGGGGGAGTTGGATTGACGGGCGCTGCGAACCGAAATAGAAGGGTCGGTGGCTGCAATCGCCAATGAAACACTATGTAGCTGACCTGAGCATGACACCAGAGATACTTCACCACTCGGCGAGAGTATAGAGACAATCATGGAAACGTCGTTCATAGCAGAGATGGTCTGCCCTCAATGTAGAACATGGATCTCAAAGAGCATCGAACTTTCGGCATTCATTGTTTGCCACAAGTGCCCTGACTGCAGCATGATCATCCGGCCGCGTCCTGCTGACGGGTGTGTCTTCTCCTCCTATGGCAATGCGGCGGCCTACCTCGACAAGTCTAATTTGACTCGATGCCTACCAGGTCGCAGGGAGCGCTTCGATGTTGTTGTTGGAACCAGTCCATTTAATAGTTAATACAGCGAGAGCCGACTAGCCGAGTTGGTGGCTTGGGCCAACGAACACTTTGATCGTGTCGGTGTGTTCGTCCCCGACACCCCTACCGTGTGGACATTGGAGGCCGGTGTCTTACTGCATTCGTTACCGATAGTGAGTTTCACAAGGAGTGTCTTGCGGCAACTGATGAGGTGCTTGAAAACAGGCGGCGAGAGGGTCATCACTTGAGCGATCTTGACCGTTTGCGCGCGGTCAACTATCTGATGGCGGAACTGCCACTGATTCTCTTTGGGACTGAGCTATTTGAGGTGCAAACCTCGACGTTTGTTTATCACCGATCGCTCCGACTGCTCGAAAGGCTTTTTTCAGGCGAGTTCTCGATCGGGCCAGTGACCGGGCAACATTTCGTGATTGCTAATGAGCTTACCTAAAGGGTATGTTCGCCAAGCCGTGATGCGACACAACGAACAAGGATAAATCGAACGCAGCCCCCATATTATCCGGTTGCCAGACCGGTCCTTTTCCCGCCAGCAATCAGTTGCTTACAGTAGTTACCTCGGCCGGATCTCAGCTTCTCATCCGAAACTTGGCTGAATTAAACTGGCCTTCGGGTCCAGTCAAAGATGCCTCTATTGAGGAATCCCTAATTGTTCGGAAAACAAAATAAAGATTACATTGTAGCATGTTTAAAGACTGGAGTAGCACGCTTCAGGAATTAAATACCCGTGCATACAATCAACAAAGTTATGGCGGTAATTTGAAAATTGATGGATTGATCGCCCGGTTAAAAGATGGAGACTAATTCGATGAAAGTGTATTTATTGATGATTCAAGCCATGGTGACTAGGCCCGTAAAATGATCGAGTCAGCATGGGCTGTACCTGAGATTAGTCTTTGGTGGCTCAGGGTTGTTTGCTAAGGTGCCGCAGGCTAGGCGCGGCACCCGTTCAATCCTCCTAGCAGCAGATCACTTCGGCATCAGTACGGTGTCAATCACATGAATCGTGCCGTTCGTTGCTGCGATATCGGCCTTGACGACGGTAGAGCCATTGATCAAGACCTTGCCTCCTACGATCTTGATCATGACCGACTGTCCATTCAATGTCTTCACGCTCGAGAGCTTGATGACATCGGCGGCTTTCACATTTCCAGCTACGACGTGATAAGTAAGAATGGCTGTTAGCTTCTGTTTGTTCTCAGGCTTCAGAAGCGATTTCACCGTGCCTTCCGGCAGCTTTGCAAAGGCCTCATCATTGGGAGCAAAAACGGTGAATGGGCCTTTCCCCTTCAGCGTTTCGACTAGCCCGGCCGCCTTGAGCGCAGCCGTGAGCGTCTTGAAGCTGCCCGCAGAAACAGCCGTGTCGACGATGTCCTTAGAGGGCATTGTGGTACCCCCTGCGAAAGCGCTTGTTGACGCCAACAGGCTCAGAGATAGAGCAGCTACGCCTGTGCGCAGCGAGCGATTGAGAGTCAACATTTTGATGGATGAAGAACTTGGGATTGTTTCAACCAAACCACCATAGGCGCGCTGCGTGGGTGATAGTGGCTCCGCGGAGCAAGCTGTCAGGGCATTGAATGCATTAAACCCAATGAATCGTCCCACTCGACACCTGGCCCCAGGTGCCAGCGCCGGTAGCTCCGCCCCAGAACCGAAGCCATCCTGATCCGAAAACGATCAAGGCTGTTTCAAGGCAATCCATCGCACAGCTGCGCCCGCACGCCCTTGGGTCGACACCACGGCTGAGCAGGCAAACGCCCAAGGCCAACGCGCCGGGCTTTGAGCGGATGCTCTAGCCCGAAGGGCTTCTGCGTAGCAATTCACTGGCCCAGCAGGCTTGCTCACCTCGTTCAGAATCCGTCTGCTACCCAGTCCTGTGTATCCGCATGGCATGGGCGTATGAGCTTGAACTGTGATCTGGCTACCGGGGTCGGGGGCGCTCCAGCCAGTCGTCCCAGATGAGGGCGCCGCGGGCGGTGTCGAGGCTGTCACTAAAACCGTGGATCAGGCCAGTCCTCATCAAGTCCCACGAGGGTCGAAACAGGTGAATGGACCTATCCAGCTACCTCCAACAGGTTGATCTGGTACAGCACCTCCTCCAGCGCCGCAGCGGCTGTGATGGCGCTGTAGCGCTGGGGATTGTCGGCGGTGCAGCAGCTGGCCAGCGGCGAAAGCACCGTCCAGGGGCGGGGGTGGCAGAACTGCACGACGCTGTAGCGCTCCTGGCTTGCCTCCGGCGGCGCCACCACCCGATGCCAGCCCGCCGGGATCAGCCCGTTGCTGAGGCGCTCCAGCATCAGGCCGGTGTTGATGATCACGTGCCCCTGGGGGGGCAGGGCATCGACCCAGATTCCATCCACCAGCACCTGCAGGCCGGCGGCGGTGGCCCGGGGCAGGGCGGTGATCAGGTTGATGTCCCCGTGGGCAGCCGCCCAGAGGTGGCCCGCACCGGCGGGAGCCGCGGCCATAGGCGGGTAGCGGATCGCCCGGGTCAGGGTCGGGGCATCGGCGGTCATCTCGTCGAAGAAATGTTCAGCCACGCCAAGACCGAGGGCGATGATCCGCAGGAAGCGGCCTTGCAGGTCGGCCACGGCCTGATGGAATGCGCCCAGCACGGCGGTGATCCCCGGTACCACCTCCTCAGGCAACATCTGCTCGGGGTAGAGGGTCGGGTAGTGCCGTCGTAAGGGGTGATGGGCCGCAATCGGCACCGACCAATTCAGCATCTCCTTCCAGTCGGCCTGGGCATTGCCCGCAGCCGTTTCCACCAGCAGCCCGGTGTAGCCCGTCTGGCCGCTGGCTCCTGGCGCCACGAAGTGCTGCTTGATCGATGCCTCCAGCTGGAAGAAGCGGGCCAACATGCCGTAGGCCGAATCCAAGAGGTCCTCCGGTAGATCGCAGCGGGCGTAGACGAAGCCCGTCTGCAGACTGCGCCGCACCCCATCCACCACCGCGGCGCGGGCGTCCTCGCCACCGCGCTCAAAGGCCAGCAGATCGACGTCGCGGATGGAGCTGGTCATCTCAGGCCTGGTGCGGGTTGGGACGCGACGGAAGGCGCTGCCAAGCAGGCACCCCACGAGCGTAGGCAGAACGCCTCCCCACCCTGGGCCGATCCCCCTGGCCCAGGCGGTGTTTCAGCGGGACCCGCCCCAATCTGGACGGATCAGTACGCCTGCACTATAGTAAAACTGTACTACCAAAGGCGCCTGTTCCCGGTGCCGCCTGTCTGCCATGGCCCCCGGACAGATCGATCCAGCCGTTGTTCCCCTCAAGCAGGCCAATCCCCATCGCTTCCGCGATGTGCGCCTGGGCCATCTGGCGGTGGTCGCCATGGCCGGCCGGCCTTGGTTCATCGGTCGCGTCTGCGACGTCAGTTCGGCCCGGGGCAGTCGCACGCCGGGCTTCGTGCAGGTGATCAACATCGACAACGGCGAGCCGGAACGGCTGCCCGCCAGCTGGATCGTCGAGTTGATGTCGGAGCGGGGTCTGGCGCAGTGAGCTCAGGGCTGGCGCTGGCGCACGAACGCCAGGTCCCGGCAAAAGGGCGGGCGGCCCAAGGCGCTTTCCGGATCCACCGGTTTGCCATGGCGCCGCTCCACCGCCTGGATCTGCCTGTTGATGTCGCACTGGGCCGTCAACCAGCGCAGCAGGGCCTTCCGCTCGCTGGGGGGCGGCCTGATCCCAGGCGGAGCGGCGATCCGGCCAGTTCAACACCACCACGAGCAGAGCCATACCCAGCGCCAACATGCTGACCAGCTGCCACGGACGCAACAGGGACATCAAGCCAATCCATCGGCCCTGGCCACCGTGCAGCGCCTGCCCTGATCAGGTCAAGTCCTTCGGGCGCCATCTGCCCGGTCAACGGGGCGGCGCCGTCAGCATGGGGCCTGCAAGGCCTTCTGGCTAACCCTGGCAGGGTTGTCGCATCCTGGTCCCAGGGCATTGCGGCGCTGGGGGGCTGTCCGTTGCGGGCAACCGCCAGGGATCAAGCGACGGGATTCAACCGGGAACGCCGATGATGGCTTCGGCTCCTCCCATCGTTGACTCACCCCGCTGAGTCCGGCCGCCATTCGCGCCGTTGAGCCAGCCACCCCTCCGTTCCGCCGTTGAAGAGACTCCGCTCCACCCTTGGCCTGCCCCTGCTGCTGCTGGCGATCGCTTGGTGCCAGGAATTGATTGACCAGTTGGTCTTCAGCGGCCACTGGAATCTGCCGATGCTGCCGGGAGGCTCGATCCTGGGCGTCCTGACCGCCCCCTTCAGCCATGGCGGTTTCGGCCATCTGATCAGCAACACCCTCTGGTTCCTGCCCCTCTCCTGGTTGGTGCTGGCCAAAGGACGGCGGGATTACCTGGCGGTCTGGATCGGGGTCTACGCCACCGCCCTGCCGGTCTGGCTGTTCTGGCCGGTGGGCAGCCATGGCCTCTCCGGCGTGATCTACGGCCTGCTGGGCTATTTGCTGGTGATCGGCTGGCTGGAAAAGCGGCCCCTGTCGATACTGCTGTCCCTGGGTTGCCTGGTGGCCTACGGCGGCATGCTGCCGGCGCTGCTGCCGCTGCTCAGCCCAGCGGGCGTCAGCTGGATCGGCCATGCCTCCGGTTTCGCCGGCGGGATCCTCGCCGCCCTGGCCGTCCATCGCGAACCCACCCCGGCCTGAGCCGCAGCGATCCCCATGCCCCTGCTGCCGGCCCTGCTCGCCGCCCTGATCCAGCTCACGGGGGCACCCCTGTCGGGGGGAGTCATCAGCGGTAGCGCCAGCATCCACCTGGAGCGGGCCAGTGGCGGCGACACACCGGTGCTGACGTTGACCAGCCCCGGCGGCGTGGTGCGATTCCTGGTCGACAGCGGCGCCTCCTCCACGATGGTGACCCCCGCCCTGACCCGGCGCCTGCGACTCCCCAGCCGGGCCCTCTCCAGCCGGGAGGTCGAGCTGGCCGGCGGCGGCACAGGCTGCGCCAGCCTCCAACCGCGCCGCACGCGGTTGCCGACCCTGAACCTCGCCGGCGGGGAGCAACAGGGTCAGCTGCGACTGAACGGCCTGGAGGCCCTGGTGCTGCCGGTGGCGGCCCTGCCGGACGGGGTCGATGGCGTGCTGGGGGCCCCGAGCCTGCGCCAGCTTCCCCTGTGGATCGATCCCCAGCGCAATCGTCTGGCCCTGGGCCTCGCGGCGCTGCAGGCCGCCCAGGCCGATGACAGCCCCCTGGCGAGCTTCCGGGTACCGGTATCCCGGTCTCGTGACGCCCAAGCTTCCGAGCGTCGGGTCCCGGCTGCCTGGCCCAGCGGGTCCCAGGGACAGGGAGCGACGATCGATGGCCCCCCGGGCCCAAGAGTGGACAGTCGCCTTGAGGGCACTTCGGCCAAGGCTTCCGGCCGCTCCAGCCTGGTGATTCCGTTGCGCTGGCATCGCGGCGTGCCGCTGCTGGTACTGCAAACCCCCGTCGGGCCGGTGCCAGCCCTGGCGGACAGCGGCGCCGAGGGGCTGTTCATCCGGCCGGAGCTGGCGGCACGGCTGCGGCCTCTCGGTCCGGCCCAGATGCTGCGCCTGACTGGCTTCTGTGGCGAGCAGACAGCGGAACTGCGCCGCTACACCGGCTTGTCGCTCGGAGACTTGCCGCTGGGCCAGTTGTCGGTGGGCAGCTTGTCGGTGGCGGTGGAGGCCATCCGCATCGACAATCCGATTTTCGCTCAGCTGGGCGTGGAGGCGATCGTCGGCCAGGAGCTGCTGCGCAGCCATCGCCAGCTCTGGCGGCTGGACCGGCAACCGCCAGAGCTGGAGCTGCGATGAACCTGTTTCCACTGCTGCTGGCGAGGCTGGCGGGAGCGCTCACGGCTCCCTGCGGCCTGGCGCAGCTGGGTACCGTGTTCGCCCTGGCGCCGGCTGACAACCCGGACCTGGCTGCAGCTGGCGGGCAGTCTGTTGCTGATGCCGGCGTTGATGGAGGAGGGGATCTTCCGGGTGCTGCTGCTGCCCAGACCGCTGAGCGACCTTGAGCTCAAGGCCCAGCTGGCCTGGGCTGGCCTGAGTGTCGGGCTGTTCGTGCTCTACCACCCCGTGGCCGGCCGGCTCTGGTACCCGCCGGGACGGCCGCTGTTCGAGCAGGCCCGCTTTCTGCTGCCCTGCAGCTTGCTGGGAGCGATCTGTGTGATCGCCTACGGCTGGAGCGGATCCCTGTGGGCACCGGTGCTGATCCACTGGTTCACGGTGCTGATCCACTGGTTCACGGTGCTGATCTGGCTGGGCCAGGGTGCTGATCTGGCTGGCCCCCGGCGATGGCGCCAGGGATCTCACTGATAGGCGTTCGGCACGAAGAACTGCTCATTGATCGGCGGCCTTTGGTAGTCACCGCTGCTGCGGCGCGGCGGCAGCTTGACCGCCTTCGGGGTCATGTCCTCGTAGGGCACCTTCGAGAGCAGATGGCGGATGCAGTTGAGCCGAGCCCGGCGTTTGTCATCGGCCTCGACGGTGAACCAGGGGGCCTCGGGAATGTTGGTGTGGGCGAACATCTGGTCCTTGGCCCGGGAGAACTCCACCCAGCGATCGCGCGATTCCAGATCCATCGGGCTGAGCTTCCAACGCCGTGCCGGATCCTTGAGACGGGAGCGAAAACGCACTTCCTGCTCCTCATCGCTGACCGAAAACCAGTACTTGATCAGGGTGATGCCACTGCGCACCAGCATCCGCTCAAATTCGGGGCAGGACTGCAGAAACTCCTCCACTTGGGACGGGCTGCAGAAGCCCATCACCTTTTCCACACCAGCACGGTTGTACCAACTGCGATCAAAGATGGCGATCTCTCCGGCGGCCGGGAAATGCTCCACATAGCGCTGGAAATACCACTGGCTCTTCTGCTGGTCAGAGGGTGTACCCAGGGCCACCACGTTGCAACCGCGAGGGTTGAGCGGCTCGGTGATGCGCTTGATCGTGCCGCCCTTCCCAGCCGCATCACGCCCTTCGAAGAGGACTATCAGGCGATAACCGCTGTCCTTGATCCAGTACTGCATCTTCACCAGCTCCACTTGGAGCCTGGTCAGTTCCTTCTCGTACAGACGGCGATCCAGACGCCCTGAGCCGACACTGGTCGCTTCTAGATTGAGATCCTCCAGCGTTGAGGGAGGCTGGTAGCGCTCTTCATCGGCTTCGGCGGCACCGGGATGCTGGCTGGTCTGCTGCTCTTTGGGCTGCTGCTCTTTGGGCTGCTGCTCATTGGGCTGCTGGTCGTGTTTCCCGCCTGATTTGTGCTTCCCCATGGTGCCGGCGATCCTGGAGTGAGCCCCAAGCCTGGCTCAGACCGGGACCATCGACCCAGGAGCCCACTGGGCGATGAGCTGCTCCATCCGGACCAGCTGATAGCGGCTCTGCTCGTTGGGTTCGCTTTGGTAGTGCCGGCGCAGCGCATCCAGCTGGAGCATCAGGGCCGTGCACACAGGGTGGTTGTGGTCCAAACGTTTTCCGCGAACACTCAAACCTTAATCGATTTGGAAGATCCCAACCATGGCGACGAAACGGCCCCTGGATCATGGGTCTTGACGCATAGTTCGCTTGCTGTTAAGCCCAGCCGCAGATGGGAGCGGTGCTGGATAGGTTGTACAGGCTGGATCCGGGCCAATGCATGGATCTGACCCCGTTCCTCGACTCGCTCGAGGGCTACAGACTCGATGATCTGCTGCTGTCGACCTGCATCAGCGGCCGGGTGGCGTTCGCCATGAAGGGCCGTTTCCTGCTGCGCTCATTCTGCGAAAGCTTTCAGGACCGCACCCTGATCGGCTGCGCCGTCACCGACGAAGCCTCTTGCCTGGAGTACCTGGCGAAGGAGCCCTATGAGCTGCTGATCTGCACAGACCACCTCGAGAGCGGCAACGGTTTTGAGCTCGCCCGCAAGGCCCGCCAGGCGCAGGGCTCCCTGAAGGTGGTGGTGCTGGCCCTGGGCGATGTGATTCCGGCGGAATACGCCGAAGCACCCTGGCTGGAGGCGGTGGTGGCCGAAGCCGATGTGGTCGACGACCAGCGCCCCCTCCAGGCTGCCGTGATGGCGGTGATGGGCCATCACGTCTACCGCAGCCCTTCGCTGCGCACCGGCATACTCCCCTACCTGAGCTGTCCTCGGCTGACGCCGAGGGAATACGAAGTCCTGGATCTGCTGGCCAGCGGACTCTCAGACCGGGACATCGCCCGCCAGCTCATAGTCAGCCAGGAGACGGCCCGCACCTACACCAAACGCCTACTGCAGACCCTGGGGGTGAACAACCGCCTGCAGGCGGGGCTCACGGGTATGCGCTGCGGCATGGTGCTGCGCTGATAGGTGGAGCCCAACTGCAAGAGAACCAGCGCTGCAATGTCCCCGGATGGGGGCATCGCCAGAAGCGCGGAGCGTTCCAGATTGAGCAGGCAGCCGCGCAACCGAGCGAGCGATGCCCCCCATCACCTCCGCCTCCCCGACAACGGCCGCCGCTCCGGCGGAGCAACCGCTCGGGCCGCAGAAGTCCAGCGTCACCATCGGCGAGCTGGAGGCTGGCTATTCGCTGTACTGCAAGGCCCTGCGGCTGCTGATCCGCGAAGGGCGGAGTCTCAGCAAGATCCAGCGCACGGTCTGCTGGCAGCGCCTGGCCCAGCTGCACGACTGCCTTCCAGGCCAGTACCGGGATCCCGAATATCTCTATCTGCTTCTACGTCGCGAGTACAGCCAGGCCCAGAGGCAACAGAGCTGAGCCTGGTAGGCCACGACCCACCCCCCTGCTCAGCTCCGCCGAGCTAGCCAGGTTGAACGAACGGCGAGATGGTCCCGGCCTGAGGCAACTGGCCTTCCACGGCACCGTGCTCCTGGTCGGTGGCCTGCTGTGGGGTTTGCCGCTGAGCGGTTTGCCCCTGTGGGGCTCGGCAACCGGCCTGGCGATTCCCTGGCCCCTGCGGCTTCTGGGGCTGGGCCTGCTGGGGCTGGGCCTGGCCTTCGGCTTCTGCGCCATGCACGAATGCGGCCATCGCACCGCCTTCGCCAGCCGCGGCCTCAACGATGGCGTGGCCTGGTGGGCAGGAGTTCTCAGTTTCTATAACGCCGATTTCTATCGCCGCTACCACCAGTGGCACCACCGCTACACCCATCTCCCCGGACTCGATCCCGAGCTGGAGGACAGCCCCCCCACCGACCTGGGCTCCTATCTGCTGGAACTGAGCGCCATCCCCTGGTGGATCGGCAAGCTGCGCGGTCACTGGGCCGGACTGCGGGGCGATTTCCGCGGCCGGCCCTACATCCCCGACGAAGCGATCCCGGCGGTGCGCCGCTCGATTCAGCTGCAGTTGGCGGCAACAACCGCACCTCCATGGCGCGCATCCCCGATAACCAGCCGCTGGAGCTGCGGCTGGCCGACGGTGCCGCCAATCCCTACCTGCTGCAGGCGGCGGTGCTGGCGGCGGGTCTCGATGGCATCGAACGAAAGCTGGATCCCGGCCCCCGCAGCGACACCTACACCGATCCGCCGCCGCCGGGCACCGCCAGGCCCCTGCCCAACAGCCTGGCGGAAGCCCTGACAGCCTTTGGACAGGACCAGCGGCTGCATCAGGCCCTGGGAGAGTCCTTTGCCCAGGCCTACGACAGCCTCGCTCCGAAACGTTCCGAGTAGTCGGGCGAGCGTTCCGCCTGAACAAAGGCTGAGGAGCGTCTCTATGTTGAGTAGAAATCCAGAGTTCCAGCCGCCCGCAGCAGCCAGCGCTGATCGATGCCCCGCCCCTTCAACATCATCCGCTCCTGGTTGAAACAGGAAGGACAACTGATGCCCCGGGAACGCCGGAGCCTGACGGTTGCGGCCGTGGCGATGCTGCTGTTGCTGCCCCTTGGAGCCCTCGAGATCCAGCGCCGCAGCACTGAGATCGGCAGCAGCCAGAGCACCGCCCGCCTACAAAAGCTGGAAACGGTGATCGCGGCCCTGAGTGGGACCGAACGCATCGCTAATGACTGGGGGCGCTGGGACTACAGCTACCGCTACGTGGCCGGCCGCAATCCCGGTTTCGTCAGCAGGGATGTCGCCCAAAGCGCGCTATTCGATAGCGGAGCTGTGATCGTGTTGTTTGACGGCCAGGGCCGGACCCTGCTCAGCTTCAGCAAGAGCAGCCAGCAGCAACCCATCGTCAGGGCCCACGAGGCGCTTGTGGCCTGTGCCCACGACAACCTGCCGGGCCTGAAAAGCCTTGACGACACGATCTGGCTGGGCTGCCGCGACGAGGAGGGGATGCACCACCTCGGCGTGATGACCCAGGTCAGCAACAACGACAGCACCGCCCCGGCCAATGGAGCTCTGGTGATCTTCGAACCCTTGCTGCGAGCCGAATACGGCCCTCACCTGACCAGCGGCCTCGCAGCGCTGGCGGCGGATCTGCGCCTGCAGCCCGCACCATCCGCGGGGGCGGCCTCCGGCATCGCGGCATCGCCCGGAGCCGAAGCGAATCAGACGCTTCCCGCCCCCAACGCGATCTACGGCCCCGGCCGCAGCATCCTGGCGCTGAAACCGGAATCGTCCCTTGCCAAAGTGGGTCGCAGCCTGCTCGAGGACCTGATCCTGTTGGTGGTCCTGCTGTCACCGATCCTGGTGGCTCGTGCCGCCGTGATGCTGGAGCGGCGGCGCCAGACCCTGCAGCGGCTGCGCGCGGAACGCCGCAGCATCCGACGCGTGCGGCTGGTCTGCCAGCAACTGGATCAGTTGCTCGATCGTGTCGGCTTCAGCGAGAGCACCTTCAAACCGGAGGATCGGGTGCTGGCCCGGTTGCTGGACGAGCGAGAGCACCTGGAATCCGGCGCGGCGGATCCCGAAGCCATGGAAAGCCGCCTGGAAGAACTGGCCCGGCGCTTTCAGCGTTTTCTCGATGGGGCCAAGAGCCTGGCCCTGATGGATGGCATCACCCAGCTGCCCAATCGCCGCTACTTCAGCGAACAACTGGAGCTGGAGGCCAGCCGCCATCAACTGGCGGGAACAAGCCTAGCGATTCTATTCGTCGATATCGATAAATTCAAGGATATCAATGACACCTATGGACACAATATTGGCGATGCCAGCCTGGCGATTGTTGCCAGGGACCTGCGTCAGTACATAGGTGATCAGGGTTTTCTGGCCCGCTACGGTGGCGATGAGTTTGCCATTCTCATCGACCTAGAAGTCTGGCATGGTCTCGAACCAATCAACGTCAACAATCAGCTGTGGCAGCTGGCCCACGAGATCGGCAAGCAATT
>JAPLID010000098.1 GCA_026389285.1 Cyanobacteriota bacterium | reverse complement strand
TGCCGGATGAACTGGTGGATGGCGAATGCCTGAAGGGAGATCTGCGGGCGCTGCTGGAGCAACTGCCGGACCTGCAGGGGAAGGTGCTGCGGATGCGTTACGGCATCGATGGCGAGGAGCCGATGAGCCTCACCGGCATCGGTCGGATCCTTGGCATCAGCCGCGATCGGGTGCGCAACTTAGAGCGCGATGGTCTGGCCAGCTTGCGCCGGGTCAGTGATGCGGTTGCGGCCTATGTGGTCGTCTGACGGTTCGCAGCCTGATGGGGCACGCCTCGGCCTGGCGGCACGTCGGCTTAGCCGCATCAGGCTGTAAACCTTGACTGGGGGTGGGGCTATGAAGCCGGTGGTTCAGAATCTTGGTGCCACCTCGGGGCGGTGGGATCTGTTCTTTCCGTTTGGGTCTGAATCATGCCGGAGAGGTTTATGGAGACCGGTGGTTTGGCGCTGGGTTTCGCTTTTTTGGCGATTGGGCTGGATTGTTTTTGGTTGTGAGTCTTATCTTGGGGTGGTGGAGCCTTTGGTTTGGCGTTCTTGATGGCTTGGTTCGTTCTTTGATGGGTGGTCTGCGATAGGCCTGCTGCGAGATGGCTAACTGGTTGTACGTTTAATCTGCAACGGATCGGGGTTGGCGGGATAGCGTTCAGGGGTGGGGTTGATTTGGGTATGTACGAATCGACTGAGACTGGATTGACGGCTCCGGACGGGCAGGGGGCGGCGATGGAGGTGCTCAGCCTCTTTCCCCGTTATCTGCTCAAGGGCCATCTGCCAGAGCCTCTGCTGCAAGAACTGCTCCAATTGGCCCGCCAGGTGGTGGCCAACCCGGAAGCCAGCCCGAACGCGGCGGCCAAGTTGGCCGGCCAGCTGTTTCAGCAACGGGAGCTGGGGCCGGACCAGCCGGCGGTGATCGCGCTCTGCCGCGACGTGATCCTGCCGGGTTGCGAGCGCTGGATCCGCCATGTGATCGACCGGCAGCCCCCCCAGGGCAGGGGCCCGTGGGTGCCCGGGCGCTATGGCCTGCAGATGATTGATCTCTGGCTGAATGTGCAGCGCCAGGGTGATTACAACCCCACCCACACCCATGGGGGCAGCTTTTCTGGCGTGTTGTTTCTGCAGGTGCCTCCCCAGATCACCGCCGAGAGTTTTGACGGCCAGCTCTGCTTCCATGGACCGGAGGAGTGGCACATCCAGAGCTTCCGCACCGGCATGGCGGAGTACGTGTTGCCCGTGCCTGGCGATTTCTATGTGTTCCCGGCCTGGCAGCCCCATTCGGTGGCGCCATTCCGTGGCGAGGGGGAGCGCTGGTCGATCGCCTTCAACGTGGTGGCGGTGCCGCAGGTGCCGCGGCCTTCAGCACTAGGCCCCCAGGTCTCAGCGGCGGAGCCGGCCAGGCCCTCGCTGAATGTGTCGCTCTCGTCTGCTCGGCCCAGGCCTGGGGGGTTCTGAGCCGGGAGCCGCAGCCCTCGTTAGATCGGCTAGGGGCTGGGTGAGGGTCAGGCCCCGGCCGATGGGCAGGCTCCCGACAGCTTCTGTCTTGGCCAAACCCAAGCACCGCGAGGGCTGCCAGAATCAAGGCCGCGATCGCTTGGATCAGGGCAGCCATGGCAGCGCCAGCGAACCCGGACCAGAGGCGCCAGATCAATGGTGTAGAGCTTGTTCCCCAGGCCCTGATCCACCAGAGTCCGCCCCGGTTCGAAACCCTTGCCGAGGAACGGCGCTATCGGCTCAGCCACCTGGCTGGAGCCCTTCGCGTGTTTGGACGCTCAGGCTTCTGCGAAGGTGTGGCCGGCCATATCACCGTGCGCGATCCGGAATATCCAGACCTGTTCTGGGTCAATCCCTTTGCCCGGTCGTTCCGGCAAATGCGGGTGAGCGACCTGATTCTGGTGAACCATGCCGGTGAGGTGGTCTATGGCCACCGGCCCGTCAATCGGGCCGCCTTTGTCTTGCATGCCGCCGTCCATGAAGCCAGGCCGGATATCAATGCGGCCGCCCATGCCCACTCCCCCTACGGCAAGGCTTTTTCCTCCCTTGGACGGCTGCTGGATCCGATCACCCAGGATGCCTGCGCTTTTTTCAACGATCACGTCTTAGTTAAGGCCGATGGCGGCAAGGTGGTGTTTGAACTGGAATCGGGCCGCACCTTTGCCAGTCAGTTCAGCAGCGGCAAGGCCGCCATCCACCAGAACCACGGTCTGTTCACTGTCGGGGCAACGGTCGATGCGGCGGCCTACTGGTTTTTGGCGATGGAGCGCTGCTGCCAGGCCCAGCTGCTGGCCGAGGCTGCTGGTAGCCCACAGCAGATTCGGCCGGAATGGGCTAGCTTCACCTTCGAAAATACGGCCAGCTCCCAGGCTGGCTGGTTGAATTTTCAATCCTTCTGGGAGGAGATCAGCCAGTCTGATCCTGAGTTGTTTAACTGACAGCAGCTGCCGCAAGTGATGACTAATTCGCCCTAATGGTCGATTGGTTTGGCGCTTCGATGAACTGGAAACTGGGCGATCCGCCAGCATCAGCCGATGGCCAGGCTGGATGCAGAGAAACGAGAATCCCTTTCGACCGGGCTGATCGCCTGAGAGGAAAGATAGGTCAAAGCGGAGGGTCCCTGAGGATGTTCTAACAGGATCCGATCGCCTCTTTCCCATGCACAGCGTCGCGAAAGAAGCTCTAAATCGTCAAACCAAGTTGTTTTAGTCATCTGCCCCCCGTGCAAGCGAATATGATAGACATAGGCATCAATCACCACGCCGGGGGCCATGCAGGTTACGGCCATCATCATGCCAATATCTTCGCCTTGAGGTAAGCCCATCCAGCCACCGGCCCGCTTCAGCAGATTGGCTTCCACAAGCAAGGTTGTTGGCCCCAAGGGGATGCTGGCCTTTGGTGTGGGCCAGGCCCGCCAGATGTCTCCAGGGGAGCAGGGGCCTGCAGGCACGATGCCTGGATCGATCGTGGAGTCATCTGTGCAATAACCCGCCGACCAACGTGCACCAGGCTGGGCATGGATGGCATGCAATCGTTTGTCAATAGACTGTGGGTAAAGCCAGTCATCATCATCGGCACTGGTGATCCACTCGCCGTTTGCGATCGCCAGGCCTAAATTGCGGGCGGCGGCTTGGCCGATCGGGCGCCCTGTCGCAATGACAGTCGCCCTTTGGCGTATTTCGGCTGGAACTTCTTCTTGGCTAGCGCCATCAACAACAATAACATGTTCTACGAAGCAATCATTGTTGCCTAGGCTCTCATTCAACTCCACCAGCATGCTGAGCCGATCCGGCAGCAGCCTGGTGGGGGTGATCACACTGACAGTCATCAAGTTGCCAAAAGATATACAATGTAGCTTCGTTGTAGGTACAAAAACCCGGGCTCCTGTTATGTGCTCATGCCCAACTTTGCTGGAGGTAATTAGATTATTGGGCTGGCGCGAGGTGTCTACAAAGCTTTTTGGTATTCAATGCTGCATGTACATAGTAGCAGGTTCAAGGCAGTCACCGCGAAGACTGTGGAAGATCGGCACACTTATGGCCGGCTTTTGGCCCGGTATTTGTGGCTGCGTCGCGGGGGTGATTGCAGGTCGGTCGCTATCAAGGCTGGCCGATCTGTCGGGATGGCGAAGCCTTGTGGTCCGCCCGCTCAACGCAGGCAGCAGGCGCCGCCTGGCCGACCACCGCATCCCTGTTGATCTGCTCCTGTACGCCCGCAGTCAGGTGGAAGAACGCAGCGGTTGGCGCGACCATGTGATCGCAAGAGCCTGTCGGGAGGGACGGTTGCTCAATGTCCAACCCTGAAGCCCTGGGGATGCTGCGGATCGCCCGCCGTGATCTGAAGGCGGCCCCAATGTTGCAAGTGGCCTCCATCGACGAGGCCAGCAGGGGCTTCCAGATCCAACAGGTGGTGGAAAAGGCTCTTTAGCCGAAGGCTTCTGCGCAGCAGGAGGCCTGGTTATTTCGGCTCGGCGACGATCCGCCCCTGATTCACAACCTGACGGCTCTGTTGGAGCGGCTCACCCAGGCCGGGGCTGCTGCAGAGGACTTTCGCTGTCTCGAGGCCTTCACGATCTTCGCGGCGCCGTTCCGCTACGACGTCGATCCCGAACCGATGGGGCTCGATCGCGCCCATTGGCTGCTTCGCGCCGAGCAGCTGGTTGACCATGTGGCGGCGATCATCGACTCCGAGGCCTGACGGCTGCGGCTGATCCCCGCCGTCGCCTTCCCCCGCGTCAGACTCCGCCGCGCTGCGGAGAGCACCATTCCCCGGACCCCTGTGCTGGCCGCCGATTTGCTGGAGCTCAGCGGCCGGGTGCCCGAGCTGCGCCTGCAGCTGCTGGTCTGGTGGCAAGACCATGGCCGCCACACGATTCCCTGGAAGCTCACGCCCGAGGGACACCGGCCTGCCGATGGCGAGCCCCTGGATCCCTATCCGGTTTTTGTGGCCGAAGTGATGCTGCAGCAGACCCAGCTGGCGGTGGTGCTGCCCTACTGGCAGCGCTGGCTGGCGGGCCTGCCCAGCCTGGCGGCCCTGGCGGCCGCTGAGGAACACGACGTGCTGATGCTCTGGCAGGGCCTGGGTTACTACTCGCGGGCGCGGCGGTTGCATCAGGCGGCCCGGATCCTGGCTCCCGGCGCCGATGGCAACGTCGCCTGGCCCCGCAGCCTCGTGGGCTGGCGCGCCTGATCGCCAGTCCGCGGTCACCGGCGCGAGAGTTAGCCCGGTTCTGGCAACTGAGCGAGCTGGTGCTCGATCCCAGGCGGCCCCGGGCCTTCAACCAGGCTCTGATGGATCTGGGCGCCACCGTCTGTACCCCTCGTAATCCCAGCTGCGGCGCCTGTCCCTGGCAGGGGTACTGCGCTGCCTACGCTGCCGGCGATCCCGCCCGTTTTCCCGTGAAAGACGCCCCCCACCCGGTGCCCTTCCAGGTGAT
Organism: Cyanobacteriota bacterium; assembly: GCA_026389285.1. Lineage (GTDB taxonomy): Bacteria > Cyanobacteriota > Cyanobacteriia > PCC-6307 > Cyanobiaceae > Cyanobium. The sequence continues at coordinate 9,683 of JAPLID010000098.1, read as the reverse complement.
CGGCGTCGGCGTGGTGCTCGATGGCGCCGGCCGGGTGCTGATTGATCAGCGGCTCAATGAGGGCTTGCTAGGCGGGCTGTGGGAGTTCCCCGGCGGCAAGCAGGAGGAGGGCGAGGCGATCGCCGCCACGATCGCGCGCGAGTTGGTGGAGGAGCTGGCGATCGCGGTGGAGGTGGGCCAGGAGCTGATCGTGATCGAGCACGCCTACAGCCACAAGCGCCTGCGGTTTGTGGTGCATCTCTGCACCTGGCTCGCGGGTGAACCCCAGGCCCTGGCTTCCCAGCAGGTGCGCTGGGTGCGGCCGGCCGAGCTGGCCGATTACCCCTTTCCGGCTGCCAATGCCCGCATCATTGCGGCCTTGCTGGAGCATCTGGCGCGCCCTGGGGCGGCCTGATGCGCACCATGCGGCCCCGCTCTGGGTCGGTGGGGCAGGTCAGCTCCAGCTCCAGCTGCCAGGCGTCTTCGGGCATGGCGCTGAGCCGCCCGGGCCATTCCACCGCCAGGATCGCGCCGAGGGCCTGGGCCTCCTCTTCTTCCTGCAGCAGCAGCTCATCGGCGCTGGCGGGATCCTCCAGCCGGTAGAGATCGAGGTGCACCAGGGCCGTTGGCGTGCCATCGGCCAACTGGCCTTCGTAGTGCTGGGCCAGGGCGAAGGTGGGGCTGGTGATCGGTTCGCCGATGCCGAGGCCCTCGGCCAGGCCCTGCACCAGACAGGTCTTGCCGGCGCCCAGATCGCCGAACAGCAGCAGCAGCGGTGCAGTGCTCTGGCCGCATCGCTGCCAGGCCAGCAGCTCGGCGGCCAGCTCCCTGCCCAGGGCTGCCGTGGCCGCCGGGTCGCTGAGCAGGCGCAAGTGCGGCGCGTCTCCTGGCGTCATCCTTGTAGATTCATGTACAAGCGAGCCCGAAGCCTCGGCGTCTCCGCAGAACTTCCAGTCCACAACAATCCCATTCGTCCTCCCAGTCGGGAGTGTCCGTACCCCATGGTGGCAGCACCTTCCAGCCCTGCGGCTGAGTTTGCCGGTCTTCAGGTCACATCGTCTTATGTGATCGCCGATATCTCCCAGGCTGATTTCGGCCGCAAGGAGATGGCCATCGCCGAAACCGAAATGCCCGGCCTGATGGCCCTGCGTGAGAAGCACGGCGTTGAGCAGCCCCTCAAGGGGGCCCGCATCTGCGGATCTCTGCATATGACGATTCAGACCGCTGTTCTGATCGAAACGCTGGTGGCTCTCGGCGCCGAGGTGCGTTGGGCCAGCTGCAATATCTTCTCCACCCAGGATCACGCCGCCGCGGCGATTGCCGCCGCCGGTGTGCCGGTGTTCGCCTACAAGGGCGAGACCCTGGATGAGTACTGGGCCTTCACCCATCGCATCCTCGAGTGGGGCGATGGCGGCACACCTAACATGATCCTCGACGACGGTGGCGATGCCACCGGTCTAGTGATTCTGGGCACCAAGGCGGAGCAGGATCTCTCGGTTCTGGATAACCCCGGCAGCGAGGAAGAGATTGCCCTGTTCAAATCGATTCGCGCCAAGCTGGCGGTGCAGCCCGGCTTCTATTCCCGCATCCACGCCAACATCCAGGGCGTGACCGAGGAGACCACCACCGGCGTGGCTCGTCTGTATCAGCTGCAGAACAGCGGTGAGCTGCCATTCCCGGCGATCAACGTCAACGATTCGGTCACCAAGAGCAAGTTCGACAACCTCTACGGTTGCCGCGAATCCCTGGTGGACAGCATCAAGCGTGCCACTGATGTGATGGTGGCGGGCAAGGTGGCCCTGGTGCTGGGTTATGGCGATGTTGGCAAGGGTTCGGCCCAGTCGCTGCGCGGCCTGGGTGCCACGGTGATGATTAGCGAGATCGATCCGATCTGCGCGCTGCAGGCGGCGATGGAGGGCTATCGCGTCGTCCGTCTCGATGACGTCGTCGGCGATGTGGACATCTTCGTGACCGCCACCGGCAACTTCCAGGTGATCCGCCACGAGCATCTGGTGCAGATGAAGAATCAGGCGATCGTCTGCAACATCGGCCACTTCGACAATGAGATCGATGTGGTCTCGCTCAAGCAGTACGCCTGGGACAACATCAAGCCCCAAGTGGATCATGTGATCCTGCCCAGCGGCAATCGCATTATCCTGCTGGCCGAGGGCCGGCTGGTGAACCTGGGCTGCGGCACCGGCCACCCCAGCTTCGTGATGAGCAACTCCTTCACCAACCAAGTGCTGGCTCAAATCGAGCTGTTCACCAAAGGTGAGCAGTACGACAAGCAGGTGTATGTGCTGCCCAAGCACCTCGATGAGGCGGTGGCTCGTCTACATCTCGAGAAGATCGGCGCCAGGCTCACCGAGCTGAGCGCCGAGCAGGCGGCTTATATCAACGTGCCGGTGCAGGGCCCTTACAAGCTCGATCACTATCGCTACTGATCGCTGAGGCGCAGGCCTCTCGGTCCTGGTTTGGGCGGGCTCCTGTTGGATCCCGCCCTTTTTGTTGGCGAAGCGCCGCCGCTTGCTTTTTGGTGTACTGGCTGGCCCGGGTGCTCACCAGCTGGATCTGAGCGTGTGCCGGCGCTGGTGGGCTGGGAGGCAGCCGGGCCACCCCTACGCTCACGGCCTGGAAGATCTCCCCTTCGCCGGCCAGCCATGTCGATGCTCAGCTCGCTGAACACCCTCGTTGAGGGTCTGGTGGAGCAGTGGGGCTACGCAGGTATTTTTGCTGCGATGGTGCTGGAGAACGTGATCCCGCCGATTCCTTCGGAGTTGATCATGCCCCTGGCCGGCTTTTATGTCGCTCAGGGCAAGCTGAATGTGGTGCCGGTGGTGCTCGCCGGCCTGCTGGGCACGGTCGTGGGGGCCCTGCCCTGGTACGGGGTGGGGCGATTGGTCAATGAGGAGCGGCTGCAGCATTGGGTGAGCCGCCATGGGCGTTGGCTGGGGGTTTCGACCCAGGAGCTTGCTAACTCCCGTCGCTGGTTTCAGCGTCACGGGGCCGCGGTGGTGTTCTGGGGCCGGCTGATACCCGCCATTCGCACCCTGATCTCGGTGCCGGCGGGTATCGAGCTGATGCCGTTCGGCTCGTTTCTGTTCTGGACCACCGCCGGCAGCCTGATCTGGACCGCGGCGCTCACCGGTGCCGGCTGGGCTCTGGGCAGTAACTGGAACCGGGTGTTGGCGATGGTCAAGCCCGTCGAGGGGATCGTCAACAAGTTGCTGGCGCTGGTGATCGTGGCGGTCGCCGTCTGGCTGGGCCTGCGCATCTGGCGGCGCCGGCAGTCGGCGGATTGAGCCTGCACCGGCCCGCAGGTCCTCAGGTAAGAGGGTTCCAAGCAAAAGAGGCACCCCCGGAGGGGCGCCTCGGCTGGCTTCGTGCCACTTGATAGCCCGGCTGGGCGAGTGGCACAAGCCCCTTGGGTCGAAGGGGTGGGCGCCGGATTCAGAACGGCACGTCCTCTTCGCTGGGCTCGCCGCCCCCGTAGCCACTATCACCGCCACCGCCACCACCGAAGCTGCCGCCGGCCTCGGCATCGCGTTTGCTGCCCAGCAGTTCCAGCCGATCCACGCGGATCACCGGTTTGCTGCGCTCCTCGCCGGAGCCCTTGTCGGTCCAGCGATCGAGCTTGAAGGAGCCGATGATGCCCACCAGTGAGCCCTTGCGGACGTAGTCGGCGGCCACCTGGGCCTGCTTGCCCCAGATCTCGAGGTTGAACCAGTCGGGCTCGTCGCCCGAGCTGCGGCGGTTCACCGCCAGGGTGAGGTTGGCGACCATGCTGCCGGATTCGAAGTAGCGCACTTCGGGATCGCGGCCGGCCCGGCCGACGAGGGTGATGGAGTTGACGCCCATGGGGGGTTGGTCTGAAACGAATGGATCAATGATGCGGCACCCGGTCAGAGCGCCACACTTCAGCAGTTCCACCCTTTGTCGCGGTTGTCACACCCCAGGTCCGGCAGCCGCCCAGGGAGCCCGATCGACCCCTCCTAGGATCCGCAGACCTCGACGGCTTTTTGCGCCCGTGTTCTTCCGTCGCTTCCAGTTTTCACGTGACATCGGCATTGATCTGGGAACGGCCAACACTCTGATGTACATCTCCGGCAAGGGGATCGTGCTGCAGGAGCCCTCGGTGGTGGCCATCGATCTTGAGAAGGGCACTCCCCTGGCCGTGGGCGACGAGGCCAAGTTGATGCTCGGGCGTACCCCCGGCAACATCCGCGCCGTGCGGCCGCTGCGGGATGGCGTCATCGCCGACTTCGATGCCGCCGAGCTGATGATCAAGAGCTTCATCCAGAAGGGCAATGAGGGGCGTGGTGTGATCGCTCCCCGGCTGATCATCGGCATCCCTAGCGGCGTCACCGGCGTCGAGCGCCGCGCCGTGCATCAGGCCGGCCTGGCCGGGGCCCGGCAGGTGCATCTGATCGATGAGCCCGTCGCAGCGGCGATCGGGGCCGGGCTGCCTGTCACCGAACCTGTCGGCACGATGATCGTTGACATCGGCGGCGGCACCACCGAGGTAGCCGTGCTCAGCCTCGGTGGCACCGTGCTCAGCGAGTCGGTGCGGGTGGCGGGCGATGAACTGAGTGAGGCGATCACCGTCTACCTCAAGAAGGTGCACAACCTGGTGGTGGGCGAGCGCACCGCCGAGGACATCAAGATCCGCATCGGCTCCGCCTTCCCGGACGACGCCCACGACGAGACCTCCATGGATGTGCGGGGTCTGCACCTGCTCTCCGGCCTGCCGCGCACGATCAACATCCGTGCCGGCGATGTTCGTGAGGCGATGGCGGAGCCCCTCAACGTCATCGTCGAGGCGGTCAAGCGCACCCTGGAGCGCACCCCGCCCGAGCTGGCCGCCGACATCGTCGACCGCGGCATCATGCTCGCCGGTGGCGGTGCCCTGGTGCGGGGCATCTGCGACCTGATCAGCCACGAAACCGGCATCCTCACCCATGTGGCCGAGGATCCCCTGCTCTGCGTGGTCAATGGTTGCGGCATGGTGCTCGAGGACTACACCCGCCTGCAGCGGGTGCTCGATACGGCTGACTTCGCCCGCCCGGTCTCCTGATCCTCATGGCGCCGGTCCGCCTGCCGCGCGTCGGCGCCCTGCTGCCTCTGCTGCGGGTCTGGCCCTGGTTGCTGGTGCTGCTGGCCCTGGCGCTGGTGCGGCTCAGCAAGGGGGCCCTGCTCACCGATGCCTACGGGCTACTCAGTCGTCCCTTCTGGCCCGGACCCGCTCAGAACGAGTGGATCCGCTCTGCTCAGTCCATCGGCGATAGGGCCCGGCTGGAGCAGCTGGAGCGGGAAAACCGGCGTCTGCGGGGCCTGCTAGATCTGCCCGCGCCCCGGGGTCCGCGCCTGCAGGCGGCCGTCATCTCCCGCGAATCCGGGGGCTGGTGGCAGCAGCTGGTGCTCGGCAAGGGCAGCCTGCAGGGGGTCGGGGTCGGTGACGCGGTCGTCGCACCCGGCGGCCTGATCGGTCTGGTGGCCTCCACCACGCCCAGCACCGGCACCGTGCGTCTGCTTACGGATCCAGGCAGTCGCGTCGGCGTCTGGGTGGGACGTAGCCGCCAGCAGGGGCTGCTCAGCGGCATCGGCACGGCCCGGCCGCTGCTGCGTTTTCTGGAGAAGGATCCCGATGTCCGCCCAGGGGATGTGATCTTCACCTCCCCCGCCAGCACGCTGGTGCCGCCGAACCTGCCGGTGGGGGTGATCCAGCGGATCAATGCCGATGCCGACCCTGCCCCGGAGGCGCTGGTGCAGCTCAGTGCGCCGGTCGATGCGGTCGACTGGGTGCAGGTGCTGGTGCCCTGATGGCCCTGCTCTCCCGTCAGCCCTGGCTGGTGGCCTCGGCCCTGCTGGTGCCCCTGCTCACCCTGGCTTCGCCGGGCTGGCTGAAACTTGTTGGCGTACCGCCGGCCTGGTCGGTGATCTGGCTGCTGCCCTGGGCGCTGAGCGAGGGCCGCCGTGCCGGTGCTGCCGCCGGCCTGGGGCTTGGCCTGCTGCTCGATGGGCTCCATCCCGGTTCCGCCAGCCTGATGCCAGGCCTGGTGCTGCTGGGCTGGTGGTGGGGGCGGATGGGTCGTAAGGCCCCGCCGATTCAGCGCAGTTTCAGCCTCGGTCTGCTGGCGCTGCTGGGTACCGCCCTGCTCAATCTCAGCCTGATCCTGCAGTGGGCGCTGCTGTCCTGGCGGGGTGTGGTGTCTCTGCAGGGCCGTGTCGAGGAACTGGCCGGTGGCGCCGAGGCCCTGCGCCAGGCCGGCCCCCAGGCCTCGCTGCTGGCTCTGCCGCTCTGGCGTTGGGAGGATCTCTCTTTGGTCGGCCTGCAGGTGCTGCTGGCCCAGACCCTGCTGACCGCCCTGCTGGCTCCCATGCTCTGTTCGCTGCAGTTGATCTTCTGGCGCCAGGTCGGGGCGGGCTGGCGAGGGTCTTCGTTATGAGCTTGTTTCGAAGCCAGGGTTCTGGGCGCCAGGGCTTGAGGCCCTGGCGCCTGTTGCGTTGCGGGCCAGGTCTTCAGGGGGCGGGCCGACCTGGCCGGCGCCGGCTGCTGGCAATGCTGCCCGGTCTGAGCCTCGCCCTGGCTCTTGCTGCCTGCGGCGGGCCGTCGGCGCCGAATGGCGCTCAGCAGCGGCAGATCAGTGTCTGGACGCTGGATCTGGCGCCGCGCTTCAACCCTTTCATGCAGCGGGTGATCCGGGACTGGCAGGCCCGCAACCCTGGATACACGGTCCGCTGGACCGATGTGCCCTGGAGTTCGGTGGAGCGCAAGCTGCTGGCGGCGGTGTTTGCGCGCACGGCCCCGGATCTGGTCAACCTCAATCCTCCCTTCGCCGCCAACCTGGCCAGCAAGGGGGGGCTGCGCGATCTCACCGGCCTGCTGCCAGCCGGGGTTGAGGCCCGCTACCTGCCTCGCATCTGGCAGGCGGGCCGCCAGGGCTCCCTGCAATTCGCCATTCCCTGGTATCTCACTACCCGGGTGACGATGGCCAACCGGGATCTGCTGCGCCGGGCCGGCTACAGCGCTCCGCCGCGCCGCTGGCAGGAGGTGCCGGCCTATGCCGAGGCGGTCAGGCGCCGCACCGGCCGCTATGCCCTGTTCGTCACCGTGGTTCCGGACGATTCCGCCGAATTGCTGGAGTCGATGGTCCAGATGGGGGTGCAGCTGCTCGATGGCCGCCAGCGCGCGGCGTTCGACTCCCCGGCCGGTCGTCGGGCCTTTGCCTTCTGGACGGATCTTTACCGCCGCGGCCTGCTGCCCCGAGAGGTGGTGAGCCAGGGCTACCGGCGGGCGATCGAGCTCTATCAGGCCGGGGATCTGGCCCAGGTGGCCACCGGTCCGGATTTTCTGCGCAATCTCCAGACCAATGCCCCCGGCATCGCCGCCGACACCCGCGCCTGGCCGCCCCTGACCGGCATCGGCTCCGAGGCCAACGTGGCGGTGATGAATCTGGTGGTGCCGCGCCAGAGCAGTAAGGCCGCGGCGGCTGTTGATTTCGCCCTGTTCCTCACCGATGCCCGCAACCAGCTGGCCTTCGCCGAGGAGGCGCGGGTGCTGCCCTCCTCCCGTCAGGCCCTGACCCAGCTGGAGCTGCGGTTGCGGCAGGGGCCGGGCGCCACTCCCGGCGAAGCCCTGGTGCAGGAGGCCCGCCGGCTCTCGGCCCGCACCCTGGCCGATGCCCGGGTGCTGGTGCCGGCCACGCCGGGGGTGAAGCGGCTCCAGGCGATCGTCTACACCCAGCTGCAGCGGGCCATGCTCGGCGAGATCGACAGCAACGGCGCTCTGGTGGAAGCAGCCCGCCAGTGGAATCACTACGCCGAGGCCCGTTGGCCTTGAGCCCTTACCAGCCTCGGGCCCATCCGTCGGCTTGGGAATAAATCCTTAAATCTGCCCAGATCGACCGTGCTGGAGTCGGTCCGGGGGCTGACTGCGCGCCGGGCCAGGCGGTATGGTTACGATTCTTAACCCGGATTTCTCCGGGCATGCGTTCGCTGAGTTGATCTCGATGCCCCTGGAGGAAGACCTGCCCAAGACGTCCGATTCCTCGGCGCCGAGTCCGTTCCAGGGACTCTCCACCGGCTCCAGTTCCACCTCCAGCGGTTCCACCGCTTCCGGGCCCCGGGCCACCCTGCTGGTGGTGGACGATGAGCCCGCCGTGCGTCGGGTCCTGGTGATGCGCCTGCAGATGGCCGGTTACCGGGTGTTCTGTGCCGAGGATGGTGAGGAGGCCTTGGCTCTGTTCCATCAGGAGCAGCCCGATCTGGTGGTGCTCGACGTGATGATGCCGAAGCTTGATGGCTTCGCCGTCTGCCGCCGTATACGGGCTGAATCATGCGTGCCGATCATTTTTCTCTCCGCCCTCGACGCCATCGCCGAGCGGGTGGCTGGACTGGATCTCGGCGCTGACGACTACCTGTCCAAGCCCTTCAGCCCCAAGGAGCTTGAAGCCCGCATCACCACGATCCTGCGGCGCGCGGGCCGGGGTTCGACCACGGCTGAGCCCAGCGAGCAGACCTCCGGCACCGGTGTGCTGCGGGTGGGTGATCTGGTAGTCGACACCAACCGCCGTCAGGTCAACCGCGATGGCCAGCGCATCGCCCTCACTTACACGGAGTTCAGCCTGCTGGAGCTGCTGTTCCGCGAGCCGGGACGGGTGGTGCCGAGGGCTGAGATCCTCGAGCAGCTCTGGGGCTACCCGCCGCGACGGGCGGCTGATCTGAGGGTGGTGGATGTCTATGTGGCCCGTCTTCGCGGCAAGCTCGAGCCGGATCCCCGCAATCCGGAGCTGATCCTCACCGTGCGGGGCACCGGCTACGCCTCCCAGCGCATGGGCGATGCGGCCCTGGCCGCCGCCGGCTGAACCCGTAGCCGGGTTCCCTTCGGGCCTTCGGCCCGCCGCCGCTCCTGCAGGATGGGCCCTGACCCTTTCCCTCCCCGCCTGCCTTGTCGGATCTGCGCGAGACCCGTCTGGAGAAGGCCCGGGCCCTAGAGGCCCTCGGCCAGCCCCCCTATGCGCTGAGCTTCGCCCCCAGCCATCGCACGGCCCAGCTGCAGCAGGCCCACGCCGATCTGGCCAAGGGTGAGGAGCGCGACGTGGTGGTGGCGGTGGCCGGTCGGCTGATGACCCGGCGGGTGATGGGCAAGCTGGCCTTCTTCACCTTGGCCGATGAGACCGGCCCGATCCAGCTCTACCTGGAGAAGGCCACCCTGGACGGGGCCCCTGGGGAGGGAGCCTTGGCGGATGGGGCGGCTGGCTCCGAAGCAGCGGCTGTACCGGGCACCTTCGCCCAGATCACCACCCTGGTGGATGCCGGCGACCTGATCGGCGTGCGCGGCACCCTGCGCCGCACCGACCGGGGCGAGCTGTCGGTGAAGGTGACGTCCTGGTCGATGCTGACCAAGGGTCTCCAGCCCCTGCCGGATAAGTGGCATGGCCTGGCCGATGTGGAGACGCGCTACCGCCAGCGCTATCTCGACCTGATCGTGTCGCCCCAGACCCGGGAAACCTTCCGCCGCCGCGCCCGCATGGTGAGTGCCATGCGCCGCTGGCTGGATGAACGGGACTTCCTCGAGATCGAAACCCCGGTGCTGCAGAGCGTGCCCGGCGGCGCCGATGCCCGGCCCTTTGAAACCCACCACAACGCCCTCGACCTACCCCTCACCCTGCGAATCGCCACCGAACTCCACCTCAAGCGGCTGG
>JAPLID010000212.1 GCA_026389285.1 Cyanobacteriota bacterium | reverse complement strand
GCGTGCACGCCCGGGTGCAGGGCACCGACAAGGATCCTTACAAGGTCAAGCTCTGGCTCGACGTGCTCAACGACGAGGACTGGGGCTACGTGCTGGAGGCCCTCAGCCAGAAGGCCCGCTGGTCGGCCCAGCTGCTGGCCGGGATCATGCCCGAGGACATCGAACGGGCCTTCGCCGCCAGTGGCAAGCGCCTGTTTCCGTTCAAGCTGCAGGAGGTGCGCAGCGAATGCAGCTGTCCCGATAAGGCCAATCCCTGCAAGCACACCAGCGCCGTCTACTACCTGATGGGCGATCGCTTCAGCGAGGATCCCTTCGTGCTGTTCCAGCTGCGGGGCCGCACCCGCAGCCAGCTGCTGGGCGAGCTGGCTGCCCGGCGCCGCGAGGGGATCGCCACCCCGATCAGCCATGCCCCCCATCCGCTCCATGCCGCGATCGGTGATCCGGTGCGCTGGTGGCGCTACGACGCAGCCCTCGACCCCGATCTGGTGGTGATCACGCCGGCCCTGGAAGGGGAATCGGGCCTCGATGGCGCCGGCCCCCTGCCCCTGGCGATCGATCCGCGCTTCCCGGAAGCCAACCAGCTGTTCCTGGAGCGGCTGCACCAGCAGGGAACGGCCATGGGCCAGCTGGCGATGGTGCGGGCCATGGCCGCCGGCAACGAGAACGGTGACGCCACAGCCGACCCGAACACCGACACGGGCCATGACTCGGGCAACGACTCGGGCAATGGAGCCGGCAAGGGAGCGGGCAAAGGCCTGGCCACCAGCAGAAGCCCCGGCGGTGCGGCGTGAAGGAGGCGGCCTGGCTGACACCAGAGCGCATCGCCCTGGCCGGCTGGATCCTGGCGTCCCATCAGCGGGCCTTCGGACTCCCCTTGCTGGCGGGTTGCGGTAGCGAGCGCTCTCCACGCCAGTGCGCCCAGGAGCTGTTCATGGCCACGGCGGCCGTGCTCGCCCACGACGGCAGCGCCGACCCCCGCCTGATCTACGCCAACCGCACGGCCCTGCAGCTCTGGCGCCGCGACTGGAACGCCATGGTGGGGATGCCCTCGAGTCTGACCGCCGCGGCCGCCGAACGATCGAACCGAGCCGCCGCCCTCGAGCAGGCCCATGCCCGGGAGGCGATCAGCGACTACAGCAGCATCCGCATCGACAGCGCCGGCCGCCGCTTCCAGATCCAGGGGGCCAGGGTCTGGTGTCTGCGGGATCAGGAGGGCCAACCCTGCGGCCAAGCCGCCAGCTTCGAGAGCTGGTGGTGGCTCTGAAACGGCCACCGATCGGTTCTCGCGCCAGAGTTGGTGGGGCAGCCGAACCCGGGCGTGCAGGCCGTACTGGGACCGCCGGTTCTCGCCCTCTGACGGCTGGTTCAGGCCGGGCACATTGGCCCTGCGGGTGCCCCCCGCCCCAATCCCGAAGGCCATCCCCATGCTTACCCTGCGCCATTCCCCCTTCGATCTCTTCGATCGCCTTGAGCAGCAGCTCCAGACCGCCGAGCGCGTGCCTGCCGCCGAGGTGATCGACACCCCCCAGGGCTACGAGATCACCCTCGAACTACCCGGCGTCGACAAAGACAGCATCGACGTCAAGGCCACCGACCGCAACCTGATCATCTCCGCCGAGCGGCGCCCCCGCCAGGAGCCGACAGACGGCAGCGGCAGCGAGACGAGTGGCCGCGAAGGCAGTAGCTGCGAAAGAAGTGGCCGCGGCACCCTGCTCAGCGAGGTGCGCTACGGCACCTGGAGCCGCAGCTTCCGCTTCCCCGGCGGCATCCAGCGGGAGGGCCTCGAAGCCCAGTACCGCGACGGTCTGCTGACCGTGAAGGCCCCCAAGGCCCAGACGATGACCACGGTCAGCGTCAAGGTGGAGGGGTGAGCGATGGCGGGTTCCGCCTCGGAACCCGCCCTGGCCCAGAGAACGAGAGGATCCGCCCCGGCCGCCTGCGCGGTCGGGGCTTTTGACGGGCCGGGACCCGTTCCCTCAGAGCTCTGGACCAGAACACGGGGATCACGAAGCGGACGGCAGCGCCGCCGCCACTGGTTCCGATGCCTGGGTGGCTGAGCCACTCCTGGCAGGAACTGAGCGATGGGTGGGCTCTGGATGCAGCGAATCTCTCAACGAAGGGCCCGGGCTGTCCAATCAAAGGCACCCACCTCCCAGGGCTGCCTGGATCAGAACCTTGGCGAGTTGGGGAACCTGGGACAGGGACACCTGAAGTGCACCGCCCGGGCGAGCGCTCAAGCCGGCCGATCGCTGCGACGACCGCCGTCCGCCGCTCACTCGCCGGCTCACTCGCCAGCAGACTCGGCACCCTGCTTACAGTTTCATCAGCGCAGCTGTAGAGAGATGCAGGCCATGACCCTCGCCGCCCCCCAGGCCCCCAGCGACAGCCAGCCGGCGGCCGGACGCCTCAGTCTCCAGTGCGAAACCATCGAGCCCGACACCACCACGATCCGCTCGCTCGACTGGGACCGCAGCCGCTTCGACATCGAGTTCGGCCTGCGCAACGGCACCACCTACAACGCCTTCCTGGTGCGGGGTGAACGCACGGCCCTGATCGACACCAGCCATCTCAAGTTCGAGGGCAGCTGGCTGCCGTTGCTGCAGGAGCAGATCGACCCCAAGGCGATCGACTATCTGATCGTCTCCCACACCGAACCGGACCACTCCGGCCTGATCGGTCACCTGATCGACCTCCACCCCGAAATCGAAATCGTGGGATCCAAGGTGGCGATCCAGTTTCTGGAAAACCAGGTTCACCGCCCCTTCCGCTCCCGCGCCGTCAAGAGCGGCGAGGAGCTGGATCTGGGCATCAACCCGGACAGCGGTGTACAACATCGCTTCGAATTTCTCAGTGCCCCCAACCTGCACTGGCCCGACACGATCTTCTCCTTCGACCACGGCACCGGCATTCTTTACACCTGCGATGCCTTCGGCCTGCATTACTGCTCCGAGGAGCTCTATGACAGCGATCCCGGCGCCATCGCCCCGGACTTCCGCTTCTATTACGCCTGCCTGAT
>JAPLID010000158.1 GCA_026389285.1 Cyanobacteriota bacterium | reverse complement strand
GGCGCAGCGATGCTCCCGGCCCCCCTGATCTCGTTCCTTGCCATCGCGGCCGACGGCGATCGTGCCGGTGCCGCTGATCACCACGATCCCGGCTCCCTCCGGGAAGGCGCCACGCAGGGCGGTGCGTTCATCGCCCGTCACCACCAGCTGTGACGGGGCAAGACCCAGGGCGGCGGCCGCCAGGGTTACCCCTTCGGCCTGCACCGCGCTGCCCTGTTCGATGCCGCTGGCGCCGATCGCGGCGGCGTTGAGGGGCTCCTGCTGCCATGGGGCGCCCAGTCGGCTGCGGGCGTTGGCGAGGCTGAGCCTCAGGGCGGCCTGGAACCGGCTGGCTCCTCCTTCTGCCGCCAGATGGCTGACGCCGGGGCCTTCTCCCTCGGCGAGGATTCGGCCGTTGGTCGTGGCCAGTCGGCAGCTGGTGTGGGTCTGGCCGGCATCGAAGCCAGCGATCAGGCCATTGGTGATGCGTTCATTCGCGATCACTTCAGCTGCAATGGGTTCATTGTCGATCTGTCCAGGGGAGATCGGTTCAACTGCGATACGTTCATCCCATTCCCACAGCTCCAGGGCCTGACTGCCGGAAGTGCTTGAGCCCGAATTCTGTATGCCCCGCTTCTGAGCAGCGTCATTCCCCTGGCCCAACGACTGCTCGCGGGCATGGTCAAGCTGGCGAGCCAGCCCCTCAGCCATCCTGGCCCGCCTTGGCGCCCGTACCGCGCACGCAGGCCCCGGCTCCCTGCTGCGAAGCCGCCAGAGTCGCCAGGCTGAACAGAGCCACCAGCTGCACTTCAGGCCGGAAGAAGATCGTGTCGGTGAGCCCTTGCACCGCCAGACCCACGAACACCGCCACCGCCGCCAGGCTGGGCAGCACCAGCGGCCCCTGGGAGCGCCACTGCCCCAGGCCGGTGCGCACAGCGCAGAGGAATAACCCGGCGCCCGCCAGCAGGCCGGGAATGCCGGCCTCGACCGTCCACTCCAGCGGAATCGAGTAGGCGCTCAGGGCGTTGAACTTGGGCTGTTGATACAGCGGATAGATCAGGTTGAAGGCGCTGTTGCCCGGTCCAATGCCGATCCAGGGCCGCGCTTCGATCATCTGCAGCACCGAACTCCAGACATTCATGCGGAAGTTGTTGGAGCTGTCCTCGCGGCCGGCCACCAGGCTCATCACCCGCACCCGCAGGGGCTCCACCTGGGTGACCAGTACCACCAGCAGCACGGCACCACCGAGAAACACCAGCACCGGCAGGGTGCGGCGCCAGAACAGGGGCCAGTCGCGGATGGCACGCCAGAGCAGCAACAGCCCCAGGCTACCCAGGCCCGCCACCATGCCCATCCAGGCGCCGCGGCTATAGGTGAGCACCAGGGCGACGATGCCCAGCACCAGGGCCGCCAGGGCGAACAGCTTGCGCGCTCTGCCCTGCCAGCGCAGCAGGGCCACCACCGCCAGGGGCAGGATCGGCAACAGGAAGCCGCCCAGCAGGTTGGGGTTGTCGAGGGTGCTGTAGATCCGCACCGTGCCCTCAGCCACCGAGTTGTTGTCCGACCAGCGGGCCAGGGCGCCCGAATCGCCGTAGAGCTGGCGGATGCCGATCACGCTGGTCAGCAGTTCTCCGGCCAGCAGGGCTGCCGTCAGCCGGTCCCACCAGAGCGGGGCCGTGGCCAGCAGCTGGCGCAGCAGGGCGTACACCCCCAAGTAACTCACCAGCTTCATCAGCCCCTTGAAGGCCGCCACTGGCACCGGCGAGAACCCCGTGGCCAGCACGGCGATCGCCAACACCGCCAGCAACCAGCCATTGATCGGGCCGATCCGTCCGGCGGGGGTGCGCAGGGCCCAGAGCAGCCAGAGCAGGCCGGCAGCGGCGATCAGCAGGCTGAGGCCGCCGCGGGTGACCCAGGGCAGGCCCAGCATCAGGGCGCAGAGCACCCAGCCGGCCAGCTGGGGCAGGTGGCCGGCCAGGGCGCCTCCTTGCCTGTCGGTCAGCAGACCCTGCCAGCGCAGCAGCAGCGGAGGGGAGATGGGGACGGGCGGCTGCATGGAGCGGCGAGGCGGGTGGGAATGGCCCGGGGTCAGCGGTGGTGGGCGCCGTCGCCGGCAGCATCGGCCCCGGCAGGATCGACACCGGGATTATCGGCTGCCTCGCCGGAGTCCTCCAGGACGGATCGGGGTGGCGGCGGCGCACCGTTGCGCTCGTAGAGCACCCGGTACACCGGCAGCCCCTGGCTGAGCACGTAGCTCTCCCGCTCCGTCGGCATCCCCAGGGGGTTGTCGGCGCGCCAGGGGCGGGTGTCAGCTTCGGGGCGCTCAAAGCAGCCGCTGGCCTCCACCAGGGCCACCATCGGCTCAATCGCCCCCAGCACATCGCTCTGCAGAAACAGCTGCCGGCCCGGCGCCAGGGCGGTGGTGATTGCGGCCAGCAGCGGCGGCTGCAGTACCTGGCGCTTGCGGTGCTTGAGCTTGAACCAGGGATCCGGGAACTGGATCGTCACCAGGTCCAGCAGGCCGCTGGGCAGGGCCACCAGCCACTCCTGGAGGTTGATGGTGGCGTTGCAGAACAGGAAGCGCAGGTTCGGCAGCGCTTCGGCCTGGCGGTCGGCTTCGGCGGCCTCCACCAGTGGCCGGCGGATCTCCACGCCGAGGTGGTTGCGTTGCGGATCGGTGCGGGCCAGGGCCAGCAGAAAGCGGCCGCGGGCGGAGCCGATGTCGAGATGCAGGGGCCGAGCGGCCGCCGCGAACAGGTCGGGCGGGGCAGGCAGGGTCCGCGGCAGCTGGTGGAAGCTGCTGAGCGGATTGACGTGCTGACGCACCATGGTCAGCCGTCTTGGACTGGGCGCGGCACCAGGAAACCCCAGCTGGCCGTGTAGCCATGCAGATGGGTGGTGCCCGCCACCGGCCCGATCTCGCCGTTGCAGAACACGCCGCTGATCGGCAGGCCGGCGAAGGCCTCATGGCAGAGGCCCACATCGCCATCGGCTTCGCCGTAGAGCCCCTGGCCCCGGCCCATGCAGGCGAACAGCAGGGCCAGCAGAGGCGGCGGGCTCGGGCGATCGGCCAGGGCGTTGAGCAGCTGGCGGGCTTCCTGGCGGGAGGCATCGCCGTCCCGCAGCTGGAACTGCACCTTCTGGCCCACCCGCATGCGCTCGCCCACCGCCACGGCGCCGTTGCGCGGATCGACACCGATCAGGTTGCGCACCAGGAAGGCGGAGGGAACCTGGGGCCGATTGGCCAGGCTGAAATCACTGCGGCCCACCCCCAGGAACAGGGAGTGCTTGACCTGTTCCCGTTCAGCCGGGGTCAGATCCGTGAGGATCGCCTGCAGGGCCGCCACCGGGCTGCGCCGCAGCTCGCCCTGGCTCACCTCCAGCACCACGTTGCGCTGGGCCTGCTCCACCTCCAATACCGGGCCGATCGGCCGGCAGCCCTGGGCCACCACCGGTTCGATCCTCCAGGCACCGCCGATCAGGCAGCCCACAGCCCCGTCCCGCACCTGGTCATCGAACAACAGCGATCCGTGGGAGGAGCTGTGGGGGCAGGCGATGCCACCCACCTTGGCGCTGCCGGCAAAGGCGTAGTCGAGGCCACTGATCAGATCATTGACGGCATTGCAGGCCGGATCGACCAGCAGCAGCAGGGAGGAATCGGCCGGGGCGCCCTCGGCGACCAGGGCACGCCACGGTTTGGCCGGGCCGTCCAGGTCCGGCAGCGCCGTGGTGTCGATGGCAAAGGGAATCAGTTCGGCGCCGGGCAGGCGCAGCAGGGTGACGCTGAGGGCCGGCTCCTGTTCCAGTTCATGGGCCACGCCCGTGGCATCGGTGCCGACCACGCCGCCGCCGATGCAGCCCAGCCAGTGCCTGGCCTTCAGTTTCTGGCGCAGCAACGGCAGCAGCCGCCGCAGATCGCTGGCATAGCTGCTGGAGGCGAAGACCAGGGCCAGATCCGCTTCCCCCGCAGGGGCCAGCTGCCGCGCCACGGTGGTGACTGAATCCTCCAGGGACACATCCCGGGCCAGGGCGGTGCGACACCAGGCTTGACCAGCGTTGGACCGCAACCGGCCCGGCAACCAGGGGAAGGAAGGGAGGGCAACCATGGCCGCGACCCTATCGCCCGGGGGGGTGCGCGGATAATGGCTCCTTACCGAACCGCCTCTGTCCGTGCCGGATCCGTATTACCGCTCCCTGGTCTGGCTGGATGTGCGCCTGGGCGTGCTGTTCGCCGTAGGTGTTCCCCTGGTGCTGCTGCTCTGGAGCTTCGCCCGCCGCCAGCAGGCCCTGATCCGTCTGATGGGGCTCTACTGGAAGGTCTCCAGCCTGTTCCTGATCGCCCTGCTGCTGCTGGTCGATCGACGGCCCAGTGGCTATCTGCTGCTGCTTCTGGCGCCCCTGCTGATCCTGGCCACCCTCTGGTTCTGGGTCGATCTCAACGAGGAACTGGCCGATATGCCCCCCTGGCGCCCCCTGCCGCTGACGGTACGGATCTGGCGCTGGAGCCTGAGCCTGCTGTCCCTGTTCAGCGCTGCCCTGGCTTTCACCGCCCTGCCCTGCATGCCCTCCAAGAGCGCCGCGGGCCACTGTCAGGCCTGGCTGGAGGCACCCCGGGGCCTGAACAACGCCGTCGACAAGGTGTTTGATTTCGCCTTCGGCGCCGACTGGAACCCCGGTGTGGCGGCCTTCTTCGGTTATCTGGCCCTGGTCGCCTATGTCGTGGGCTTTCTGCAGTGGCTACTGGTGCGCCTGCCCCGCCACGGACGGGTGGCCGGTGAGTTCTGAGTGATGCCGCCTGACGCGATGGCCGCACTGCTGGCGGCGCTGGAGGCGCTCAGTCGCGCTCGTCCCGATCGGGTGCTGCGGCTCAGGGGCAGCCTTCCCGCTGGCGCCCTGGACCGTGACGCCGCTGGAGCGAGCCCCGAACAGCCGACGGCGATGGAGCCGTTTGAGCTGCTGATCTTCCGCGGCTTCTCCAGCCTTACCACCCATCCCACCGCCTTTGACCCGGACCGTCCTGCCCTGCCGGAGGGGGCCCGAATCAGCGGTGCCGAGCTCCTGGCGGCCCCCCTTGATCCGCAGGGCGGCGAGCCGCTGGCGGGACCGCTGGCGGCAGAAGTGTTTCTGGTTGAGGCCCATTGGCTTTAGGGCACCGGCACCCACGTGCTGTGGCCTGCCGCAAGCTGGTGGCTGCACAAGTAAGTGTCTGAGCAGGTCTCCGTCAGCTGCAGAGAATCAGCTGCAGAGAACCAGCCGCAGACAACCTGAGCCAGTCCGGCTAGTTTGCTGCCAACGCAGTCGGGCGCTTGAGCGGATGGCCAACATCGCCGGTAAGGCCTACGGCATCAACGTGATCACGCCGCTTCGCCACAGCTGGCTGAATCGTCTGATCTTTGCGTTGATGCGGGCTCGGCCGCTGGCGATGCAGCCGTTGCGCCAGCTGCGTTTCATCCATTTCGCCCGCTGGTTGATCCTGCCGCGCCATCTCTGGCCTGGCCTGGCCGGGCCCCACCAGTGGCCGGCCCACGATTACCTGCTGTTCATCAGCAACTTCAACGGCAGCTGGGATCAATACATCGATGCCTTCTCGGATGGCTTCCCCGCAGGGCTGGACTGGACCTGGTACGGCGCCATCGGCTATCCGGGTTCCGTGCCGATCACGCCGTTCAAGACCTACATCGCCCACAATCAGATCGACTGCGGCTACTACTACAACTCCACTCCCGGCTCGGCTCAGCGCGACATCCGCTCCGCCCTGAGAGTCTGGGCGGCGATCGATCGGCTGGCGCTCGCCTACGACCAGCTGGGGCCGGACGAGGATCAAGCCTTCGCCAGGCTCTATGCCCGGGTGACCGGCGCCATCGCCAACAATCTGCCGGCCAGCGGGCCGGCGCCGCTCGCCAGCATCGACAGCGATGCCGCCAACCGCCATCGCCGCGCCCTGCGCTTGGATTCATCGGCGGCGGGCGGCATCTCCCAGCCTCCATCAGGGGCCTGAACGCGATGCCGAATGTCGATGGCGGCCACTATTACCTCAGCGTCCTGTTGCCGGTGCTGGAGGGCGTCTGCCCGGAGCGCCCTGGTTGCGCCATGACCAGCCTCTCCCATGTTCAGGCCGTGCGCGAGAACCTGGCGGCCCTGCCCCGCGGCGAGCAGGACGATCCGTCCCGGCCCCTGCCCTTCAGCGGCGAGGCGAGCACCCATTTCGCCCGGTTGCTGGTGATCGACAGCCTGCCCTTCAACGGTCGCCAGCGCCGGGATGTGCTGGCGGCGGCCCTGCGGGGGCGTGATCCCCTCGCCCCCCAGCCGATCGATCGGTTGCCGTTCGCCTATCTGGGGCTGTTCATCGATTTCGATGCCGCCGACGATCGGCGCCGCACCCTGGAGTGGTATCTGCGCGATCTCTGGCGATCGATGCCCCTGGAGCTGGCGTCCCTGTTGCGCCACTGCCGCGGCTTCGACGATCGGCCCGATCAGCAGGAGCAGTCGTTCGTCGATCTGGTGCAGCGCTGCCAGCTCGAAACGACGATGCCGTATCACGACTACCGCCTGCAGGCCGAACCCGGCCACTGGGCCGGCACCGAGCTGCCGGCTCCCCGGCTGAAGCGGGCCCTGGGGCCGTTGCTGACCCTGGCCCCGCTGCTGCTGATTCTGCTCGTGGCGCTGATCCAGGGGGGCGGTCTGTCGCTTTGGTGGCTGCCAGCCGGCGTGCTGCTGTGGGCCGCATTGCTGCTGGGGCTGGCGCGGGAACGGTTGCTGGCCAGGGCCTACCGGCCCTTCCCGGCCGCTGAGCGCGGCGATCTGGCCTCCGTGCTCAAGGCCCTTCACCTGCAGCGCCAGTTCAGCGGGTTCATGCTGGAGCAGCAGGGCGCCGAGCCCGGCGATCTGCGCCAGGCGTTCGCCACGTTTCTGGCGGAGCAGCGGCCCGCCGATCGCTCCGGGCCCACCCAGGCCGCCGGCGTGGTTCCGGCTCCGGTGGGGCGATGAGTTCCACCCATCCGATCCGGCTCGATCTCGCCGACCTCCAGGGCCTGGTGCCGCGCTCCTATGGCCGGGAGGCCTTCCCGCGTGGCCGCGCCCTGCTGCTGCATGTCACCGAGGCGGCTTTGGCCCGCCGTCGGCTCGATCAGCTGCGGCGGCGGGTCACCACAGCCGCCCCCTGGGCCGGAAGTGGCCACGACCGGGATGGCGGCGCCAGCGGCGGCGAAGGCGCTGGCACGGCCGGTTCCGCCGCGGTGTCGCGCCCCCGGGTCACCCTGAACCTGGCCTTCACCCATCGCGGCCTGGAGGCGCTGGAGGTGCCGGCGCGCACCCTGCGGGCCATGCCCGAGCCGTTTCAGCAGGGGATGCTCAGCCGCAGCGCCATGCTCCAGGACGATCCCAGCCTGTGGGATCCGATCTGGCGGGCCGAACAGCAGCACCCGGACCAGGCCGTGCACATCCTGGTGTTGCTGCACGGCGCCGGCGGAGCCGATCGGCGCCCCGGCTCCTGGGATCCCGGGCCCCTGGAGGCCGTCACCGATGAGCTGCTGGCCTGGTGCGGCGATGGTCGGCATGGGCTGCGGCTGCTGAGCGGCCATCGCGGACCGAACCCCCACTACCAGGAGTTCGGCGCCCTGGAGGAGCCCGATCCGGCCGGTGGCTGGCGCTACTCGCGCAAGGAGCACTTCGGCTTCGACGACGGCATCGGCGATCCCGTCTTCGAGGGGCAGCACCCCGATGAGCAGATGGCCGAGCGGGTGGTGGGACAGGGGCGGCGCAGCGCCGCTGGCCGCTGGTCGCCGCTGGCCACCGGCGAGTTTCTGCTGGGCTACCCTGATGAGTCCCGGGAGCTGCCGGCGGCAGCGACACCGCAGGAGTTCAGCCGGAGCGGCACCTTTCTGGTCTACCGCAAGCTGCATCAGAACGTCCGCGCCTTCGACGAGGTCATCGCCACCGAGGCCCGCAGCTATGGGCGCCTTCACGGGCTGGCGGCGGAGCCGGCGCGCCAGACCCTGCGGGCCAAGATGGTCGGCCGCTGGCCGGACGGGGTGCCCCTGGTGCATGCCCCCACCCATGCCGCCTGGCTGGAGTTCCAGCGCCGCTGGCAGCAATGCCGGGATCTGGGGGATCCCCTGGCGTTGCAGGCGTTCGAGCAGCAGTTCGTCGCCTTCACCTATGCGGCCGCCGATCCCGATGGCGCTCGCTGTCCCTTCGGTGCCCACATCCGCCGCAGCAACCCCCGCGACATGCTCGATCCAGCGCTGCCGGAGCCGGGGCAGCTGTCGGATCCGCAGGCCCTGGCGGCGGCTCGGGCCCGGGCCAGCACGGTGCTCAACGATCGGCGGCGCCTGCTGCGGCGGGGCGCTCCCTATGGCCAGGCGATCGGTGCCGACCATGCCGGCGAAGACGCCGACGAGGAGCGGGGCATGGTGTTCATGGCGCTGTGCGCCAACATCTTCCGCCAGTTCGAGTTCGTGCAGCAGCAGTGGATTCAGTACGGCCTGGATTTCGATGCCGGCAATGACAGCTGTCCGATCGCTGGCAACCATGGCGAAGGCGCCAGATTCGTGATTCCGGCTGATCCCCGTTCGGAGCAATCTCCCTTCATCTGCTCCGGTCTCAGATCGTTCGTGGAGACCCGGGGTGGGGCCTATTTCTTCCTGCCCAGCCTGACGGCTCTGCGCCTGATCACCCAGGGCCTGATTGATCCCACCTGATGCATCTCGCCTGCCTGAGCTGACTGATCCCTGTCCTGCTTTTCATGTTGTCATTTCCTCTCAACATTCTCAATCTGCCGCTCAATGGGCTGCTGGCCCTGGGGCTGTTGCTGGCGCGCCTGCGCCAGGCCCTGGTCGGGGTGGTGCTGCTGCTGGCGGCGCTGCCGGTGGCCCTGTTGCGGCCCCAGCCGCGGCTGGGGCCGGGCGAGCGGCTGGCGGCACTGCTGGCCAGGCCGGACTCCCAGCGCTGGGTCAGTGCGCTGCTGCGAGCCTTTGCGCCCAATCTGCGGCTGCCGCTGCGGCTGCGGGCCTATCCCTGTGAATCGATCGTGCTGGTCAGCCGCGCTGAGGATGTGCGGGAGGTGCTGGCGCGGCAGGACAGCTTCGCTGTGGTCTACGGCCCCCGCATGGAGGCGGTCACCGGCGGCCACAACTTCCTGCTCGGCATGCAGGACGGTCCGGCCTACAGCCGGGATGTGGCAACGATGCGGTTGGCGTTTCGCCGCGAAGACGGCCCGACCCTGCTGTCACCGCTGGTCGCGGCGGAGGCGGCGGCGATCGTGGCCGATTGTGCTGGCCAGATCGACCTGGCCCAGCATCTGGCCCTGCCGGTGGCCTGTGCGGTGGTGGAGCGCTATTTCGGCACCCCAGGCCTGGATCGATCCCGGCTGATCGAGTGGACCTCGCTGCTGTTCTGGTACATCTTCGTCGACCTGTTCGCCGATCCCGCCCTTGAGACCAGGGCTCTGGCGGCGGCCAGCCGCACCTGCGCCTGGCTGGACCAGCTGATCGCCGAGCGCAAGGCCCATCCCACCGGCGCCGATGACGTGCTCAATCGCTGTCTGGCCATGCAGGGATCGGGGCATCCGGGCCTGGACGATCTCGCGATCCGCAACAACCTGATCGGCTTTCTGGTGGGGGGCGTGGCGCCGCTGGCCCAGGCGGCCTGTCAGATGGTGGATGTGCTGCTGGATCGCCCCGCGGCCCTGGCGATCGCCCAGAGGGCGGCCCGCGAGGGCGATGACCGGCTTCTCGATGGCTGCCTGTTCGAGGCGTTGCGCTTTGCCCCTGGTGATCCCCTGATCTATCGCCGCGCCCTGGAAAACACCACGATCGCCCGGGGCAGCTTGCGGGCCTGCCGGGTGCCTAGGGGCGCCATGGTGCTGGCCCTCAACGGCACGGCCATGTTCGATCCGGCGGCGGTGCGACGCCCCGGGGCTTTCCGGCCGGACCGGCCCTGGCAGGAGTATCTGCACTGGGGCTATGGCCTGCACAGCTGCGCCGGGGCCTATCTCAACCGGGCGGTGTTGCCGGCGATGCTCAAGCCATTGCTGGCCCAACCGGGACTGGGGCGGGCCGAAGGCGAGCGGGGCCGCATCGACCGGGCGGATACGCCGTTTGTCAGCCATCTGCATCTGGTCTTTGCCAGCGATTGAGGCCGGCGAAGGGAATGATGGAGTAGGGACTGCAGCTGTGGTTGCCGCAGATGTGGGCTAAACATGCAAGGAGTGAAGATCCGACTGTGCACTCGGCACTCGGCGCAGAGATGTGGGTCAAACATGCAGCGAACGATGCTCTCACTGCGCAGTCAGCTGCAAGTCATCTAGGGTGACTGAGGACTTGCCTGCTTGATCATTCCGGGTTCGCGATGAAGCCTACTTCTGACTCCAGCCAGGCAAGTCACACCGCCAAGCTGCCAATCCGTGCGGATGTCGTTGAGCTG
This sequence comes from Cyanobacteriota bacterium, assembly GCA_026389285.1. Classification (GTDB taxonomy): domain Bacteria; phylum Cyanobacteriota; class Cyanobacteriia; order PCC-6307; family Cyanobiaceae; genus Cyanobium. Next base: position 5,129 of record JAPLID010000158.1, on the reverse strand, counting down.
CTCCGCAAGGCAGGTGTCGAATTCTTCCGCATTCCGGTTGCCCCCGAGGGGGAGGCGATGCGGGCCTATTTTGATTCTCCCGCCCATATTCCCTGTCATTTCGGCTCCGACGACAGTGCTGGAGTCGGTTCGGCCAGGATCCTGCTCGATGATTTCCTGGCCAGGGTCCATCCCGAAGACCGGGACCACATGGAGGCGGTGGCTGCGGCTCTCGTCGCCAGTGAGGGCCAGCTGGCGGATATCAGCTCCAATCGCTTCCGGGCCGTGGCCGAGAACGGCCAGTGGTGCTGGTACGAGATTCGCATCAGCGCTTGGCCCCAGGATGGCCTGCAGATCTGCGAGGGGTTGATCATCAATGTGGAGGAGCAGGAGCTGGCGCGTCTGCAGCTGGAGCGCCTGGCTTTCCAGGATCCCCTCACGGGCCTGCCCAACACCAAGGCGATGGTGCGCCATCTGGAGGCCCTGCTGCCCGGCCAGGCTGACCCCCGGCCTGGACTGGCAGCCAGCAGGGTGGAACCGACGTCGGTGATCTGGCTCGATCTCAGTGGATTCGGACGCTACAATTATATCTTTGGTCGGGATAAGGGCGATGTGCTGTTGTTGCGTTGTGCCGAAATCTTTGCCGGCTGGCTGCAGGTCGGTGATCTGTTGGTCAGGCCCGGCGACGATGAATTCGCGATCGTGCTGCCCGGCCGTGATTGCGCGGCCGCCGCCGCCGCCGCCCATCATCTGCAGCGTTATCTGCAGGTCGGATTCGGGGCGATGGGTGAGCAGCAGAAGCCCCTTGGCTTCCATGCCGGTGTGGCCAGCTACCCCCGCCATGCCGCCAGCGCCGAAGCGCTGTTGCGCCATGCCACCACAGCCCTCGACAGTGCATCCCGGGAGGGGCCTGAGGCGATTGTGGTCTACAGCGATGCGCTGACCCAGGGCGCCATCCGGGCTCTCTCCATGGAGCAGGGCCTGCAGCAGGCGATTGCCCGCCGCGAGCTGGAGCTGGTTTTTCAGCCCCAGGTCGATGGTGATGGGGGCCTCATTGGCTGTGAGGCCTTGCTGCGCTGGCACAGCGAGCAGCTCGGCCCGGTCAGTCCGGGCTGCTTCATCCCGCTGGCGGAGGAGACCGGCATGATCCGGGAGATCGGGCAGTGGGTGGTCGATGAGGCCTGCCGGCAGCAGGCCGGCTGGGTGGCCGCCGGCCTGCTGCCGCCGCCGCTGAAGATCAATCTCTCGGCAATCCAGCTGGCCAAGTCCGCTGCACCGGGTTTTGCCGCCTGCCTCAGCGACGCCATGCAGCGCCATCAGCTGCAGCCCGGATCCCTGCACATCGAAATCACGGAAACCGTGGCGGTCTCGGACGATGGATTCGAGCAGCTGCGTGCCATTCATGACGCCGGCTTCCCGATCTCGATCGATGATTTCGGCACCGGCTACGCCAGCCTCAGCTCCCTGCTCAAGGTGCCGATTCACACGATCAAGGTGGATCAGAGTTTTGTCGCTGAAATGCACACCTCCACCGCCTCCCAGGCGATCCTGCGGGCGAGCCTGGCCATTGCCAGCTCGATCGGGGCCGAGGCCCTAGTGGAAGGCGTGGAGGAATCCTGGCAGCGGGATCTGCTCACCGACCTCGGTTTTCGCTGGTTCCAGGGTTATTTCTTTGCCCGGCCGATGAAGGCCCTGGCCTACGCCGATCTGCTGGCCCGAGCTCGCGACGAATCCCTCTGCTTGCCGCTGGCCAGCTGATCACCGCAGAGGGTTGCTGCCTCAGCTCAGCTGGAGGCCGAGGTGTAGTCGCGCAGGGCCAGGCGCCAGAACCAGCAGCTGAACAGCAGCGAACCGGTGGCCACCGCCAGCGATAGCAGCAACCAGCTGCCGGAGGACCGGCCCAGAATCGCCTCCGCCGGCACGGTGGTCAGGAAGGCCACGGGCAAGACCACGGTGAACAGGGTGCGCAGGCCGGCGGGAAAGGCGCTGATCGGGTAGCGGCCGGCGCTCAGCGCGGCCCGCAGCACCTCGGTGACATTCCAGGTCTTGACGAACCAGATGCTGGTGGTGGCCAGCACGAACCAGAGGCTGTAGAGGATCACCACGCTGCTGGCCAGCATCAGGGCGCCCCCCAGGATCGTGGCCACCCCGGGCCGGGCGCCGGCGTGCAGGGCGGCCCCGATCGCCAGGACCAGCCCGGTGGCGATCTCCGGCAGGCCCCAGGGCGAGATCGTGCGGCTGGAGAGCCAGAACTGGCTGTCGATCGGTTTGAGCAGCACGAAATCCAGCGTGCCCTGCTGCACGTGGGTGACGATGGCGCCCAGGTTCGGCCGCAGCAGGGTCGAGGACACCCCATCCAGCAGGGTGTAGATCCCCAGCACCACCAGGGCGGCCTCCAGGCTCCAGCCCCCGAGGCTCTGGCCGCGGCCGTAGATCAGCCAGAGCAGCAGCAGGCTGCCGCCCAGGTTGCCCACCATCGCCAGCACCTCGATCAGCAGGTTGATCTGATATTCCATCTGGCTGGCCAGAGCCGATCCCCAGAAGCGCTTCAGGGTGCGCCAGTAGCGCAGCGGGCCCGCCATCGCCGGATCCCTCGTCTGCGGAACCCCCATCGTCAGGCTCCCATCGCCGAATAGCGCCGCACCCCGGCCCGCCAGAGCAGCACGGTGATCGGCAGTAGCAGGGCGATCCAGCCGGCCATGGCGGTAAAGCTGGCGCTGATTGCCACCGGGCCGCCGGCCAGCAGCTGGGCCGGGAAGGCCACCATCAGGGGGAAGGGGGTCCAGTGGGCGGCGGCCCGCCATGCCGGCGGGAACACCTCCAGGGGCGCCACCAGGCCCGAGAGGAACAGGTAGGGAATGAACAGCAGCCGTTCCAGGGCGCTGGCCCGTTCACTCCAGAAACAGAGAATGGCGATGCAGCTCTGCAGCAGGAAGTTGATCGTGAAGGCCAGCCAGATCGCCAGCACCCCGGCCAGGAAGCGCGCCGGCGTGGGAATCCAAAAGGCCTGGGGCTGCAGCAGGAAAAACACTGCGGCGATGATCACGACGAAGGGCAGCCGGGTCAGCTGTTCCGCCAGGTGCGCCGCCACATAGCGCCAGAGCGGCTGCAGCGGTTGCAGCAGATAGGGGGAGAGGCGGCCCTGCAGGGCGTCCTCCTCAAAGGCATACACCACCCAGGCCACACTGAACTGCCGCGCCACGAAGGCGCAGAGGAAATAGCGGCTCAGCTGCACCCGATCAAGACCGATGCCGGCAGCATCTGGGCCGCCCGCGCCGCTTGCCGCCGGCGCCACGGCCAGCTGGTCCCAGATGCCCAGCATGATGAACGGCAGGATGCCCGACAGGGCCCAGAGGGCGGTCTCGGCGCGGTATTCGAGCATCAGGGCGTACTGGCTGCTGAGCAGGGCCCGGGCCACCCGCCCGCCATGGCGCAGCCGGTGGCCCAGGTTGTCGAGCAGCTGGCCCCGGCTCCCCCTCCGCAGGCTCGCCGGCCCCGGGAATCGCTTGGGCCCGGCCCCGCCTGGAGTCGCCCTCATGCCACCTCCCCCTGGCGGAACAGGCGGCCGATCAACTCCTCGATCGGCGGATCGCTCACTTCCAGATCCCGCACCTCCAGATCCGCCAGCAGCCGCGCCACCACGTCGGTCAGCCGTTCGCGCTCCACCAGCAGCCGCACATCCCGGCCATCGCAGGCCTCCAGCTCGCCGTAGCGGGCGAAGTCCGCCGCCGGCCTGGGCTGCTCCAGTTCGAGGCGCACCAGGCGGCAGGGGGCCAGCCGGCTGGAGAGCTCCCGCAGGCTGCCGTCGTGAAACAGGCCCCCCTCATGGATCAGCAGCACCCGCGGGCAGAGGGCGGTGATATCCGCCAGGTAGTGGCTGGTGAGCAGCACGGTGGCGCCCTGGCGGCGGTTGTAGTCCGCCAGGAACGAGCGCACCCGCGCCTGGGCGTTGATGTCGAGGCCGAGGGTGGGTTCATCGAGGAACAGCACCGCCGGCTGATGCAGCAGTGCCGCCAGCAGCTCGGCCTTCATGCGCTGCCCCAGCGAAAGCTTGCGCACGGGCCGGGTCAGCTCCTCCCCCAGCTCCAGCATCTCCGCCAGTTCGTTGATGCGGTGCCGGGCGGTGGCGTCATCGAGGCCGTAGACGGCCGCATTCACCCGCAGCGAATCGAGCGGCGGCAAATCCCAGATCAGCTGCTGCTTCTGGCCCATCACCAGGGTGATCTGACGCAGGAAGTCGGCCTGGCGGCGCTGGGGGATGTGGCCCGCCACCTCAGCGCTGCCGCCACTGGGATGGATCAGGCCACTGAGCATTTTCAAGGTGGTGGTCTTGCCGGCGCCGTTGGGGCCGAGGAAGCCCACCATCTCGCCGGCCTCGATCGAGAAGCTCACCCCCTTCACCGCCGCCACGTCGCGATGGCGGCGCTGCACGAAATGGCGCAGGGTGCCGGCCAGCCCCGGCTGCTTGTCGGCGACTCGGTAGGTCTTGGAAAGCCTCTCAGCGCGGATGATCGCCATCGGGTCATTGTGAAGCTGAGGTCTGCTGGAAAAGCCGTTCCCGCCCCTCAGCTCAGCCCAGCGGCAGGGGCTCCAGCACGGCCACACAGCGGCCGCAGAGGCTCGGGTGCGCCAGATACCGACCGATGTCGGTTTCGAAGTGCCAGCAGCGCTCGCACTTCTGCCCTTCGGCCCGGGCGATGCGCACCGTCAGGCCGGCCTCGTGGGCCTCGGCCAGCACTGCGGCCGGAGCCTCGCCGCCGATCTGCAGGGCTGACACCAGCAGCCAGTCGGCCAGGTTGTCCACGTCGGGATGGGGGCTCAGCTCCAGCAGGCTGAGGGCCTCGGCCAAGGGGCGGGCATCTTCGCCGGAGGCCAGTTCCAGCTGTACCTGGGTCTCCAGGGATGAGCCGATCGCTTCCGCCGAGCTTTGGGGGTGCGTCATGCCCACCTGTTGTCTTCTGCATGCATCTAGCAGTCGGTTCACTCGCGGCCGCAGTACCAGCAGTAGGTCCTTGATGGCGGTATGAGTTGCAAAGTTATACCCCTCATTGGATCCTGTGCGCCACTCCGGCGGTGCCGTCGGCCAGCCCCGCTCGAACACCGAGGCCTCCGCCACCGGGTAGGGCAGGTTCTGCCAGATGTCTTCGGCC
>JAPLID010000167.1 GCA_026389285.1 Cyanobacteriota bacterium | reverse complement strand
GCCCGGCCGGGAATCGGCGTGGTGAGCGCGGCTCCGGCCAGGGTGCCGCTCAGCAGAGCGCCAACCAGAGTCAAGGACCAGGGCGATCGAGTCATGGTGATGAAGCCTCTTCAATGGCAGCGTAGGACTGCAAAATCAACGGGTGGATCCGTCGATCCGGCTGGGGTCAGGGCTTGGTTTTAGGGCTACTGGCCGGCGCCTGCTAAGGCTGGCTGGGACCTCAGGAACGGCAGCGGATCCTGATCGCGCCGGTGCAGACGAGGGATCGCCGGGCCCTGGCGGCCCGGCCCCTGCGGATCCAGGCTGGCCACCGCTTCGAGGGCCTGGCGCAGGCGCCGGGCCGCATGCAGCGGCATGTCCCGCGGCACGGAGATGCGATCGCGCAGATAGCGCAGGCCTGGCGCTGAGCCCGGCGGCGGCGGGCAGGGAACGCCGCTGATCAAGGTGGAGAGGGCGCAGCGCAGGGGCCGCTCAAAAGCCTGCGACTGCGGATTGCGCAGCAGCAGGGTGGGGCGATGCTTCAGCACCCTGGCCAGGGCCACGGTTGCCGCGTCGGCCGGCTCGCTCTGGCTGGTCTCCGGATCGGATTGGTCTCCGTCGACGATCGGCCAGGGGCCGTGATCGATGCGGCTGGCCAGACGCTGCTGCTCGGGCTTGCCGCTGGCATGGCAGCCCCCCATCTGCGGCGGCAGATCGTGGGCATGGGTGTGGAAATCGCTCTGGGTGCCCCGATAGGTCGATCGTTGCTCCAGGGCGGTGAACCAGCGATCGATGGGCGGATGGCGGCGCCGCAGCAGATAGCCCTTCTCATAGGCCAGGCTGGCGTTCATGCGCTCCACATAGGGCACGAACACCACGTCGGCGCTGCTCAGATCCCCCAGCAGGAACGGTCCTGGTCCGCTCGTGATCGCCTCCGCCATCAGGCCCGCGTACTGATCAAAGCTCTGCTCGCCGCGCCGCTCCTGCTCTTCGCTCAGGCCAGGCACGCAAAGCCACTGGCACCAGGCCCGGAATAACAGCCGCTCCAGCTGCCGCAGCTGCATCACCCGCGGCTCCTTCAAGCTGGGCCCCAGGGTGCCGAAAGCCTGCTCCAGGGCTTCAAGGATGCGATCGCTCTCGGTGATCAGGCGGCCGTCCAGCTCCAGGGCCGGCAACATGCCGGAGGGCACCAGACGCTTGAACCAGGCTTCCTTTTCGCCGTAGCAGAACATCGTCACCTTGCGGATCCGATAGGGGATGCGGCGCTCCTCCAGCCACAGCCACACCTTCTGGCAATAGGGGCACCAGGCGTGGTGATCGCGGTACAGGGTGACGCGCACCGCTGACTCCGGCTGGCCGAACAGGCGCAGGCTGGCGCGGGCGCTGGTGGGGCCCTCGACCAGGTCGGGCTCGGGGGCCGCCAGGGCCTGTAGGGCCTCCCAGCTCAGGGGCTCAGGTGGCACACAGCTCTCCAAGGCTCGGGGGCTCTTGATGGGGGGCGATCCTGGCGCAGCTGGGTCGGGGCTGCCGCCGCAGGCCTCAGCCACCGCTGCGCTCCACCTGCAGGGAGCCGAGGCGGTAGACAATGCCGAAGCTGAAAACGCAGCCCCGAACCCACTGGCTGATTTGCCGGCAAAGAGCGAGGAAGGCTTCGGACTGCAGCGCCTTGCGGCGGCTTTGCCGCGAAGTCGCGCCGGCCTGGGGTGCCACTCCGGCGAAAGCTGCAACAATCGCAACGCTTTGGTGCGAGCCCAGCCTCCTGATCCGGCGGGTTGCAGTGGCTCCTTGGACTTGAGCAGAACCGTTTCAGCGCTCAATTCTGGAGTGAAGGGCAAAAATGTTCCCTTTGTTACAGAGCGAGTCCCCATCCAGGGCGCAACGTAGCCGGGTGAACCCTTGAGAGGTCTTCCCCCACATGCCACGGACTTTCCTGTCCGGCGGACCCCCTTCCGTCGAGGCAACATTTGATCGTTTTCGCCTCAGGCTTTTGGCCGGCGTTCAGGACAGCCACCTGCGCCGCTATGCCCTGATTCTTCTGGCCGCCGGCGCAGGCCTGCTGCCGCTGATGGCCGGCTCAGCCCATGCAGCGCTTGCGAAGGTGCCCACCGATGGCGCCGACACGCTGCTGATGCTGATGGGCGCAGCCATGGTGCTGCTGATGACCCCGGGTCTGGCGTTCTTCTACGGCGGCTTCACCCGCGCCAAGAACGTGCTCAACACGATGATGATGAGCTTCTTCCTGATGGGGCTCATCGGTGTTCTCTGGGTGGTGATCGGCTACAGCCTCTCCTTTGGGGTGGGTTTCAAGAGTCCGTTCATCGGCGGTCTTGAGGCGATGTGGTTGAACGGGGTTGGCGGTCCGCTGGGTGATCAACCCCTGGCCGATGGCTTCTCGATCTCGGCCACGTCCTTTGCCCTGTTCCAGGGCATGTTCGCGATCATCACGCCGGCGATCATTTCCGGTGCCCTGGTCGAGCGCATCAACTTCAAGGCCTGGTTCTGGTTCTGTCTGCTCTGGAGCCTCTTCATCTACTGCCCGCTGGCCCACATGGTCTGGGGTGGTGGTTATCTCGGTCCGCTCGGCATTGGTGCCATCGACTTTGCTGGTGGCACGGTGGTCCACATCGCTTCTGGTGTGGCTGCTCTTGTCTCCGCCGCCATCGTCGGTCCCCGCACCGGTTACCCGGAAAGTGTGCGCCCGCCCCACAACGTGCCCTACATCCTGCTGGGTGCCGGTCTGCTGTGGTTCGGCTGGTTCGGCTTTAACGGAGCCAGCTATTTCGTCGCTAAAGGTGCTGGTCTTTCCTTCGTCACCACCTCAACGTCGGCTTCCGCTGCCCTGCTGACCTGGTGTCTGATTGAGTGGTTCAGGGATGGCAAACCTACCGCGGTTGGTGCGGCCACCGGCGCTGTCGCCGGCCTGGTTGGCATCACTCCTGCTGCTGGCTTTGTCTCGGTCGGATCCTCGGTGCTGATTGGCTTTGCGGTGGCCGTGGGGTGCTACATCGTCGTTCAGTTCTCCGGGGCCGGTGGCTCGGGTGGTACGTCCAAGTCAGTCCTGGATGAATCGCTGGATGCCTTCTCGATTCACGGTGTCGGCGGCACGATCGGTGCCTTGCTGACCGGGGCGCTGGCGGTCAAGGAAATGGTTCCGGCTGATTACTTCCCGGTTTCGGCCAAAATTCTGGAAGAAAGCGGCAACTTCGGCCTGTTCATTGCTCAATTCAAAGCCGTGTTGGTCACCTATGGTTTCGTGGCCATTGGCACCACAATCATCTTGTATATCGTCAAGGCAACCGTCGGTCTGCGCGTCACCCCTGAGGATGAAGAGCGCGGCCTTGACTATGTCTGCCACGGTGAAGAAGCCTACGATCCTATGACTAACTGAGGCTGAATACAATGAAAATGATCACAGCTTTAGTGCGACCCTCCAAGGTCGACGCGGTCAAGGCGGCCCTAGTCGCCCTCGAGATCATCGGCATGACCGTCTCCGACGCCCGCGGCTTCGGCCGCCAGAAGGGACAGGTTGAGCGCTACCGCGGCAATGAATTCACGGTGGATTTTCTGCCCAAATCCAAGATCATCGTCGTCGTTACCGACGACAAGGTCAAACCGGCCATCGAGGCCATCACCCAGGCGGCCCGCACCGGCGAGATCGGCGACGGCAAGATCTTCATCACCCCCGTGGAGGAGACGATCCGTATCCGCACCGGTGAAGCCGGCGAAACCGCCCTCTGAACGCACTTGCGTTTCTTGTTTCTCTCGAATCGCCGCCAGTCCCTGGGCCCGGCGGTCACGATCCCAAGCCTCCCAGGATTCCTGGGGGGTTTTTGTCTGTGGTGGTTCTGCCTGAGCGCCTTGGCTGCGGGCCGGCTGAGGCTGTCCAGCTTCGGACGGTTCAGACTGCCGGGGCGTGGACCACTGACCCCTTTTGCCCAGCCTCCCCTCCCACGCTGCCAGCACTCAAACCATGGAAGAAAGCTTCGATCTGATCGTGATCGGCGCCGGCTCGGGGGGCATGGCCGCCGCCAAGCGGGCCGCCGCCCACGGCGCCCGGGTGGCGGTCCTGGAGGGGGATCGGGTGGGGGGCACCTGTGTGATCCGCGGCTGCGTGCCCAAGAAGCTGCTGGCCTACGGCGCGGCCTGCGGCCATCAGCTGGCCGACGCCGCCAGCTACGGCTGGACACCTGTTGGGGAAGCCGCCCCGTTCCGCTGTGACACCTCGCTGTTGCTGGCCCGGGTGCGCGCCGAAGTGGATCGGCTCAATCAGATCCACATCGGCGCCCTGGACAAAGCCGGCGTGAAGCTGATCGGCGGTTGGGGGCGCTTTGAGGATTCCCACCATGTGTGCGTCCTCGACAGCAGCGGCGGCAGCCAGCGCTTGCGCGGCGAACGGATTTTGATCGCCGTGGGCGGGCGTCCTCAGCGCCCGGAGATCCCGGGAGCAGAGCTCGGCTGGATCAGCGACGACCTATTCGAGTTGCCGAGCTTTCCAGCGAGCGTGGTGGTGGTGGGCGCGGGCTACATCGCCTGCGAGTTCGCCGGGATCCTGCGGGGTCTGGGGGTGGCGGTGACCCAGCTGGTGCGTGGCGATCACCTGCTGCGGGGCTTCGACCGGGAGGCTTCCCTGGTGGTGCAGGAGGGCATGACCGCCGAAGGTATCGACATTCGCTTCGGCCAGAGCCCGGTGGCGCTCGAGGGTGAACCGGGCGAGCTGCGGCTGCGCACCGCCGACGGCTCCGTGTTCGCCAGCTGCGGCGTGCTGCTGGCCACCGGTCGCCGGCCCTTCCTGGAGGGTCTGAACCTGGAGGCGGCCGGCGTGCAGCAGGAGGGTGGGCGCATCCCGGTGGACGCCGATCAGCGCACCAACGTGCCCCACATCCATGCCGTGGGCGATGTGACCGATCGGGTCAATCTGACGCCGGTGGCGGTGGATGAGGGGCGGGCCCTCGCCGACAGCCTCTATGGCAACCGCCATCGCCAGGTGGATCACAACCTGGTGGCCAGCGCCGTGTTCACCCAGCCGGAGCTGGCCTGCGTGGGCCTGGGCGAGGAGGAGGCCGTAGAGCGCCATGGCCGCGACGGCGTGAGGGTGCACCGGGCCCGCTTCCGCTCGATAGCCCAGGCCCTGCCTCAGCGGGGCGGCCGGTTGTTGCTCAAGCTGGTCAGCGAAGCCCAGAGTGGCCGGCTCCTGGGGGTGCACATGGTCGGTGAACAAAGCGCCGAGATCATTCAGATGGCCGCGATCGCCCTGGGCATGGGCGCCACCAAGGCCGACTTCGACCGCACCATGGCCCTGCATCCCTCGGTGGCGGAGGAGTTCGTGACGATGCCGGATTGAGGCCGGCCTGGCTGTTCAGCAGGCGGCCTCGCCGCTTGCCAGCTGGTTCATGCCGCTCGGCAGCTGATCTTGCCTTTCGGCAGCAGGGGCCCCGGCGATGTTCCGTCCACCTCAGAGCTCGGCTTCCACCTCCGGCTGAATGGCGCGGCAGGACTAGGGCAGATCGATGCCCTGTTCCTCCGCGGCATCGAGGATGTAGGTGTCAGTGGCGCAGCTGAAGCTGGCGCCGTCTTTGATCGAGATGGTGTAGCTGGCCATGGGGATCTGAGACCGCAGGATGAAGATCACAGCGCGGCAAACCTTGCCGGGACGGTTTCGCCGGCTCTATGCAGGGCCTGTTCAGGCTCACTGGGCCTGGCTCAGACCGCCGCCAGCCCCCGCTCATTGAAGACCCCTTCGAACAGCACCGAACTCAGATAACGCTCGCCGGAATCGGGCAGCACCACCACGATTGTCCGGCCCTGGTAGGCCTCTTCCCGGGCCAGGCGGATCGCCACCGCCGCCGCGGCTCCACAGGAGATGCCCGCCAGGATGCCCTCCTCCTTCATCAGCCGCCGCGCCATCGTCACCGCCTCCTCATCGCTGGCACTTTCGACCCGATCCAGCAGCGTCAGATCGAGGTTGTGCGGCACGAAGCCAGCGCCGATGCCCTGGATTTTGTGGGGGCCGGGCTTGAGCGGCTCGCCGCTGATGGTCTGGCGGATCACCGGGCTGTTGGTCGGCTCCACCGCTACCGAAACCAGGGGCTTGCCCAGGGTGGTCTTGATGTAGCGGCTGACGCCGGTGATCGTGCCGCCGGTACCCACTCCCGACACCAGCACATCCACCTGCCCCGCGGTGTCCTCCCAGATCTCCGGACCGGTGGTGTCGTGGTGGATGCGCGGATTGGCGGGATTCATGAACTGCTGCAGCAGCACGTAGCGATCGGGATCGGAGTCGGCCAGCTCCCGGGCGGTGGCGATCGCACCGCTCATGCCCAGCCTGCCTTCGGTGAGCACCAGATGGGCCCCGTAGGCAGTGAGCAGCTTGCGCCGCTCCAGGCTCATCGTCTCGGGCATCGTCAGGGTGACCGGAATGCCCCGGGCCGCCGCCACGAAGGCTAGGGCGATGCCGGTGTTGCCGCTGGTGGGTTCGATCAGTTCCTTGCCGGGGCCCAGCAGTCCGTCCTTCTCGGCCTGCCAGATCATCGCCGCCCCGATGCGGCATTTGACGGAGTAGGCCGGATTGCGCCCCTCGATCTTGGCCAGCACCCGCGCCCCACAGCCCTCGGTCACCCGGTTGAGTTGCACCAGGGGCGTGCGGCCGATGCTGAGGCTGTTGTCGGTATAGATGGAGCTCATCGGGGCACGGGAGACGCAGGAGAGGGCCAGGCCTGCCGTCACCCTAGTCAGCGACAGAAGAAAGGCCAGGCACTCCGGGCTGTCAAGTGCTGGCGACACAGGCTCGCCGGGAGGTGAACTTTTACGATCTCTGCCAGTTCGCCTGGGCGGGTTCAGCCTTGAACAATGCCTCTCAAGGGCTTCTCCCCGGGGTGAGTGGCCCGATCGGGGTGCTGTTGCTGCTGGTGTCGATCGCCGTGCTGACGGTCTGTTTCGATCGCGGCCGCTTCTGGCTGCAGTGGTGGCGCCGGCATCAGGCCCGACACCAGCAGTGGCGGCGTCTGCTCGAGGCTGGTCCCACCCAGGCCCGTCACCAGCTGGAGGACTGGGATCTGGCGATCGGCTCCGGTGAGCCGTTGCTGCAGGCCGCTGGCCTGATCGCCCCCCTGCTCGGTCTGATCGGCACCGTGCTCGGCCTGATGCGGGTGCTCGCCAGCCTCGGCCCCCAGCTGGTTCTGCCCGCTGGAGCCAGCCTGCAGGGCTATGGCCAGGTGCTGCTGAGCACGGCCCTGGGGCTGATCATCAGCCTGGTGGCCACCACGGGCCTGTGCCTCAACCAGGGCCTCCGCCACTGGCAGATCGCTCGGCTGGAGCGGCAGCTGGCTCGCCAGTTCGAGTCGGAACGGCCATGAGCCTGGCGCTGCAATCGCTGGTGGGTCTGATCCTGCTGCTCTGCGGGGCCGTCGCAGCCCTGCCTGAGATCGCCCGCGAACGGCTGCCCCGGCCGCGCCCCCTGGCCAGCGTCCAGGGGGGGGCGGCCCTGTGGCTGGTTCAGGCCCCCGGTCAGCGCTGGTATCTCGGCGGCCAGGCGATCGAGAGCGGGCGGCTGGCCAGCCTGGTGCGCCGCCAGGCGGGGCCGGTGGCGCTGCACTATATGCCCTCGGCGGCCCTGCCGATCGGCGAGATCACCCGCTCGTTGCGCTGGTTGCGCTCCCTGGGATCGGGGCCGGTGCTGATCGAACTGCCGCCGTCCGTGGGGCGATGATCCGCGCGATCCCCGATGGCAGCCGCCCCTGCAGAGCCCGTTGGCCGGAGCCGCCCTGGGTTCTGCCCAGGGGTGTCGAGGCGATGGCCCTGGGGCTGATGGCGACCGGCCTCGCCCTGGCGACCCTCGCCCTGACGCTGATCCCCCAGCGGATCGTGCAGCGCCCCGCCAGCGATGGGGTGGTCCTGCTGCGTCTGGATGCCCGCGGGCAGCTGCGGCTCTGGAATCATGCGGTGGCGCCCCGGGAGCTGGGGGCGGTGCTGAAGCGCCTGGCCGCCCAGCGCCAGGATCTGCGGCTGCGGCTGGTGAGCGATCCCCAGGTGCCCTGGGGGGCGGTGCAGCAGCTGATGGCCCGGCTGGAGAGCAGTCCGCTGCCGCTGGAGCTGCAGCTGCCATGAAGCGTTTCTCGCGCCGGGTGGGCCACGGGCTCCAGCAGCTGAAGCGGCCCGGAGCCTTCTGCTGGCTACCACTGCGCTGGCTTCATCGGAGCTGGCTCCAACAGGGCTGGCTTCCACGGATCTGGCTGGAACAGAGCGGCTTGCGACGGGATGGTGGGCGTCTGTCCGGTGAGCGGCCGGTCGAGGGGGATGGGGGGAGCCAGGCACCACCTCAGGCTTCGCCCCTGCTGTTGGCCTTGCTGGCGGCGGTGGTGCTGCATGGGCTGGCGCTGTCCTTCCGCTCGGTGAGCCTCCAGCGGCGGCCCCAGCCGGCTGCACCCTCGATGGCGGACGACAGCCCCGAACTGCTCCAGTTCAGTCGCCGGCAACCGCTGGAGGAGGCGTTGCAGACCGTGCCGATCGCACCGCTGAACAGCCTGCCCCTGATGGGTAACCTGACTCCTCCGCCGGCCAGCCTGCCCCCCAATCCGGCGATGTCCTCCCGGTTCGGGACCATTCCGCCCGGGACCACCCAGCCCGGAACCGCCAGCGGCGCCAGCCGTTCCCGCCCGGCCATCGCGGCCCGGGGCCGCCGGATCGCTGCCAGCCGGCAACAGCCGGGCGTTGCCGGAGGGCGGAACAGCCTCAGCGTCCCTGGTCCGGGGGCCAGTGTGGCTGACTCCGCCCTGGCCAGGATCCATCGTCTGCAGGGACGCGGCGAGGCTGGTGAGCCCAGCCCAGCCTCCGACCTCGAACCGTCATCGCCGCCGCCACAGCGGCCGGAGGGGGAGGCCGCCGCAGCCTGGCGGCGCCTTTGGAAGCGGGCCATGGTGGTGCCATCCCCAGCCACCCCTCCGTCCCTGGTCAGTGAGGCGATCGAACTGCGGCGCCTGCCCCTGAGCGCGGCCGCCCTCGATACCGCCAGCCGCGATGAGCCGACGGCCCTGCTGCTGGATGGAAGGCTGCTGCTGCTCTGGCCCGAGGGATCGGTGCTGTGGCTGTTCTGGGCGCCGCTGCGGAGCGTTCCGGTGGGCGGGGCCCAGTAGGCGGGTGGGCGGAGCTCCGTAGGACAGTGATTCGCCGCTCAGTGTTTTGGCCCAGCCGGGCTGAAGGCCTCGGCCTTGAGGGGTGGTGCAACGGCGCTGGTTGCCGGTGCGCCCCGATCCGAGGGTTTGGCCTCGGGGCAGCAGGCCTGCCTGGCCCTCAGCGGCTGCTGGCATCCACCCCGGCGATTAACCGCTCCAGGGCCGCCGCCAGCGTGGGCTGATCCAGCAGCCCGTAGCTCAGTCTCAGGGTCGCCGTTCCCGCGGCGGCAGCCAGCCCGAAACTCTCGCCGGGCAGCGCTGCCACCCCATGTTCAAGGATCAGATGCTCGACCAGGCCTTCACCACTGCGGTCGGTCTTTACCGCCAGCAGCCCGTAAAAGGCCCCATCGGGCTCGGCCAGCAGGCGAGCGGCGAGGCCCTGGCTGCGGGCAGCCTGCAGGGTGTCCAGCAGCTGGCGGCGGCGTTGGCCCAAGCTCGTGAGTCGTTCCTCCAGCCAGGGGGACCGGGCGCTGAGAGCGGCGATGGCGGCCTGCTGCACCAGCCTCGGGGGGCAGATCAGGATCGTGTCCTGCACCTTGGCCAGGGCGGGCATCAGGGGAGTGGGCACGGCGGCGTAGCCGAGGCGCCAACCGGCCATGCCATGGGACTTGGAGAGCGATTGCAGGGTGATCGTGTGTGCCCCCGCCCCGGGGGCCGCGCCCGGACTCCAGTGGGGTACATCCCCGTGCACGAAGGCCGCATAGGCCTCATCACTGATATGCAGGAGGCCGTGGCGGGCGCACAGGGCATTGATCTCCACCAGAACGTCGCGGGGGATGACCACGCCGCTGGGATTGTTGGGCGAGATCGTCACGATCGCCCGGGTGCGGTGAGTGATCGCTGCCGCCAGCAGGGCCGGATCGGGGATCAGGCCGGCGGCGGGGGTAACGGGCCGGCCCCCGGCCAGCTGAACCGCCATGACGTGATTGAAGTAGTAAGGCGCCGGCAGGATCACCTCATCGCCCGGATCGCAGATCACCTGGGCCAGGGCATTGAAGGCCATGTTGCTGCCGGCGGTGACCAGCAGGGTGCTGCCTGCCAGATCCAGGCCCCAGCGCCCCCCCAGCTCGTTGGCGATGGCAGCGATCAGGGCCGGGTCCCCCTCCACCGGGCCGTAACGATCGAGGGCGGCGGCCTGCTGGGGATCGTCCTCCGCCGATGCCAGGGCCTGCTGAACCGCCTGCCGCACTTCGGGCGGCGGCCCCCAGGCCACCATGCCCTGGGCCAGGGAGAGACAGCCTGGCCGGCGGAGCATCAGGCGTCCCACCTCGGGGATGATCGGGGTCAGCACGGCGTTGAGGCGATCGGCCGACTGACAGTCCGTGGCCGGACCGTCTGGGGCCTGGGCCGTGGGTTTGCGGTGCAGGGGGTCTGAGCCTGACGCGGCCATGGTGAGGGTCAGCGGCGGGAGAATCGGTTCCCTCAGCCTCCCACCGGCAGCAGCAGCTCCAGCAGCGCCCCGCCGGCGGGATGGTTGCCGGCCTGGACACGACCGCCGTGGGTGAGCGCGATCTGCTGCACGATCGCCAGGCCCAGGCCACTGCCGCCGCGGCGACTGCGCACCCGCGAGGGATCGCCGCGGTAGAAGCGTTCGAACAGGCGCTCCAGGTCCTCTTCACTCAGTCCCGGGCCCTCATCCCGCACCGCCAGCAGGCACCACTGGTCCGTGGCCTGAACCAGCACCCGGATACAGCCCCCATCGGGGCTGTATCGCAGGGCGTTGTCGATCAGGTTGAGCAGCGCCCGATGCAGCAGCGAGCCATCCCCCTGAATCAGGGTCCCGCCCTCCCTGGCGCTGGCGGGGTCAGTTCTGTAGGCGTCGATGCTGTCGGGGTCGGGGATGGCAGTGCCGCGGGCCGCGGGCTCCTGATCGTCGTCGCTCTGGGCCCTCGCTGCCAGAGGCGTCCGGCTGACCACCTGGAGGTCGAGGCGGATCCGGCGCTCCTCCGCCAGCGGCCGCAGCCCGGTCCATACCGTCTGCACCAG
The DNA here is from genome assembly GCA_026389285.1 of Cyanobacteriota bacterium. Classification (GTDB taxonomy): domain Bacteria; phylum Cyanobacteriota; class Cyanobacteriia; order PCC-6307; family Cyanobiaceae; genus Cyanobium. Next base: position 9,728 of record JAPLID010000167.1, on the reverse strand, counting down.
GCGGGACAGGTCGACTTCGGAGCGCTGCAGACCATCGCGGGGCAGGGTGTTTTCCAGGCGGGAGAGCTGCAGCAGATCGCTCACCAGCTCCTGCAGCCGCCGCAGCTCCCTCTGCAGGCGCTCCACCAGCACCGCATTGCCGCTGTTGACCTGGGCGGCGAGGCTGTCGCCGACCAGCAGCAGGGCGGTCAGGGGGGTCTTGAGTTCGTGGGCCACATCACTCACCCAGCGCTCCTGCTGCTCCAGCTGGGCTTCCAGCGAGCGGCGGCTCTGCAGTTCCAGCGCCACCCAGCCCCCTTCCCCGGGCATGGCGTAGAGCACCAGTTCCTGGCCGGAGTGCTGCCATTCCAGGCGCTGGGTGCGCTCGCGCAGGCGGGCATCGCGGATCAACTCGCTCAGTTCCGGCGCCGGGCAGACCCGCTGCAACGCCGGCGTGTGCATCAACGCCGCTCCGAGCACATCCAGCAGCCGCTCCGCCCGGTGGTTGATCAAGATCACCTGATCAAGAGGGTCAACGATCAGCCAGCCGGTGGGGCTGGCATTCAGCCAGCGGATCAGCTGGGTGCGCTCCATCCGCCCGAGGGAACGGCGGCCCGGGCGGCGCGGGCGAGGCAGCAGCAGTCCCAGGCTGAGCCCGAGCAGCGCCGCCAGCAGCAAGCCCACTCAACCGAAGCGGTAGCCGAAGCCCCGCACGGTGATCAGGTGCTCCGGGGTCGAAGGGATGGCTTCCAGTTTTTCGCGCAACCAGCGGATGTGAACATCGACGGTTTTGCTGTCGCCGAAGTAATCGATGCCCCAGACGTGCTCCAGCAACTTGTCGCGACTCCAGACCCGCCGGGGATGCTGCATGAACAGCTCCAGCAGCCGGTATTCCTTGGGGGATAGGTTCACCTCCAGTCCGTCACGGGTGACGCGGCATTCCTCCGGGAAAAGCCGCAGGTTGGCATGTTCCAGCACCGGCGCCACCGCATCGGGGCTGGGCTGGCTGCGGCGCAGCAGGGCCCGGCAGCGGGCCACCAGTTCACGCATGCCGAAGGGTTTGATCAGGTAGTCATCGGCACCCACCTCCAGTCCCACCACTCGATCGGTCTCGCTGTCGCGGGCGCTGACCACCAGGATCGGCGTGCGGTCGCCGCTGTTGCGCAATTGACGACAAAAATCGATACCTCCCAGGCCGGGAAGCATCAGATCGAGCACCACCAAGGCGAAGCCGCCATCGGCGGGAGCCCGCTGCAGGATTCCGAGGGCGTCGCGACCATTGCCGCAGGCTGTGACCGTGAAGCCTTCAAGGGAGAGGGCATCGTGGATGGTCTCGCGGATGGTTTCGTCGTCTTCGACGACCAGCAGGGAAGGTTGCATCCCGCCATTCTGGCTCCGGAGCCGATCCATCCAGAAGAGGGGGATCAACGGGGGGGCAGATGGCTGATCACCAGGCGCCGCTGACCATCGAGGCTCAACCAGCCCTCCTGGCGGAGCACCCCGATCACGCGGGTGACCGTGACACGGGTGGTACCGAGGGCGCTGGCCATCTCCTGGTGGGTGAGCCGCAGATCCAGCCTCAGCCCCTGCTCGCAGGCCTGGCCATATTCAGTGGACAGCATCTCCAGAAAACCTCGCACCCTCTCCTCCACCCGGCGCAGGCCCATCAGGGCCAGCAGTGACTGGGACTGGCGATAGCGCTTCGACACCGCCTGGAGCATCGCTACAGACAGGCTGGGTTCGGAACAGATCTCCTCCAGGTTGAGGCAGAGCAGGTCGGTGTCACTGAGGGTGCGGGCCTCGAAGGCCTCGACATCGGTGAGCGGTTCGCCGAACGGTTCATTAGGGCCGGCCAGCCCCAGCAGCAGGTCGTCGCCGTGGATGGTGATCGCTCCGAGCTTGACCATGCCGCGCACCACCAGCCAGATGCTGTTGCGCAGCATCGGCACCTGGCTGCCTGCCGCCAGATGCACCAGGGTCCGCTTGCGATAGCTGGCTTCCAGGAATTCGCGGAAAGCTCCGCTGCCGGCAGCGCTACGAGACGGCGTGAACACCATGGAAAGCCGTGCAAACGGGGTGCAAAAACTGTATGGAGGGCAGGCGGAGGCCCGGCAAAGGGGCGTTGATCATTCGGTTAAGGCCTGGCTAAGGCGCTCGGCGAGACGGCCTTGGGAGCAGGCTGTCGGTTCTCCGCAAGCCGGCCGCGGGATATCCGGCCGCGGCGAATCCCCGGCCGCCCCCAGAGTGGGGTCGATTGATGGGAGGTGGTTTCAACGTGTTGAGTCAGCAACCCCTGCAGCGGCTGCGCCGTTTTTTTTATCCGCTTCTGTTGGGCTGGGTTCAGCAACTGGCCCCAGCGGTTCCCACGTCTGTCGCTATCGATCAGCCTGTCGATTCTGTTGCTCCTGGGGACACCTCTAAATCGGTCGAGTCGGCCAAAGGGTCTGACATTGCCAAGCCCGTGGTTGATCTTGAACCGGCTCGGGCTGTGGACACTGTTGAGCCTGACGTTGTCCTAAGGAGCGAGATGCCTTCAGAGGTGCAGGATCCAGCCGAGCCAGCGCCGGCGTTCCCGATGCCCTTGCCCAGCGTGGTACCTAACGGCGGTGCCTTGCGTTTTGCTGACGAACGGGCTGCCTTCTGTCCGGGTCAGCGGCAACCGCTGAGCGTCGAGGAGGCCGTGCTGGCCAGGGACATGAGCCTGCTCAAGCGGGAGGCTGCCGATGCCCTCGCGGCGCTTGGGGCGGCCCATGCGCTGGTGACCTCCGCCCGGCTGGCCCAGGTGCAGCACCTCAGGCCCCTGGTGGAGAAGGGGGAGGTGCCCGGCGATGCGCTGAGGGCGCTCGCCGCCGACTACCAGGGCTGGCAGAACGACCAGGTGCGACTGTTTGATGCTCTTGCCCTGGTGATGCGGATGGAGGTCCCCCAGGGGCTGGTGCTGGAGCAGGTGGATCCGGCGCTGCAGGAGCAGGCCCGGCAGCATCTCTCCTCCCTGTCGGTGGAATATCAGCGGCGCCAGCTCCAGCATCAGATCAGACGCCAGGATTGAGCCAGCTTTGTGGAGTCGGGCCTGGGCCTGCCGTGAAAGGAGTGCAGAGGGGTGTCCAGGGACTTGGATCTGCCATCCCGGAGCGCGGTCGGGCCGATCCCGCGCTCCGGGCCATGGGGAGATTCAGCGCTGTTGCCCGGCCACGCCGGCACCTTCACTCCTGCACTTTCACACCTGCCCCGTCGCGGTTGCTCCTGCCAAGCCGGGATGAGGCCTGAGCACTTCGCCCCGCAGGGCCTCCTGTCGGGTGGACACGCCCTCGAGCAGCCAGCCGGCGCCCAGGATCGAGGCCTGCAGCAGCAGGCAGGTGGCGATCGAGGCCAGCAGTGGTTCTCCGCGGTTCGGCACGAAGGGATCCTGGGTTGACGAGTAGTGCCATTTCAACGGGGAAGGCTGCTGGCTGCCGGTCGCGTTCATCACATCCCGGTGCTCGGCAGATGACAGCGCCGGATGCATGAGTAGCTAGTTGAAGTGTGTGTGTGGCCAACAGTTGCTTGGAGAAAATCGCCGCACGGTTCCGAGGTGATCGGTGAGATCCGGCCCCTTCTCGGAAGCGCTGATCGGCTCAGGAGAACCTGCACGGTCAGGGGGGTGGGCGCTTCCGGTAGAGGCATGGAGCCGTCCTCAGCCGGGGCATGGGCAGCCATCTGGTGATTCGAGAGGATGGATTAGGAGGCGCCATAAAAAAGCCCCCCTGGTTGAGGGGGGCTGCTGGAGTAGGTCGATCGACCTACTTGCCGATGCTGTTGACGGCGTTGCGGGACTGGCTGAGGATCGATCCCTTGAGGGGGATGAAACCGAGCACTTCGGCGCGGAACTGGTTGCTGTTGGTGAGCAGATGCTCCATCGCCTGCTGGATCGCTTCGGCTTTTTCACCGTTGCCGGTTTTGTAAGCCAGGATCCAGGTGAGGGTGGATATGGGGTAACTGGCTTCGCCGGCGGGGTTGGCGTCTTCACCGGCCAGCATGCCGTCGAGACGGATGTTGTTAAGGGCGGCGGCACCACTCTTGGCGCTGGGCTTGACGAAGCGACCGGCTTTGTTCTGGACCGCCGCCGCTTTGAGCTTGCCTTTCACATAGGCAAGGCTGATGTAGCCGATCGAATTGGGGGTGTTGCTGAGTGTGCCGGATACACCCTCGTTGCCCTTGCCACCGACACCCACGGGCCACTTGACGCTCTTGCCCTCGCCCACCTTGCTCTTCCACTCGGACGAGAAGGCCGAGAGTGAGTTGGTGAAGGCGAAGGTGGTGCCGGAGCCATCGGAACGGTGAACCACCTTGATTGGGCCGCTGCCGCACTGGAGCTCATCCCAGGTGTTGATCTGGCCGAGGAAGATGCCGACCACCTGCTTCTGGGTGAGTTTGAGGGCCGGGCAGCCGGGGTTGTTGTAGGCCAGGGCGATCGTGCCGCCGGAGGCGGGGAACTGGATCACACCGCGCTTGACCGTGGCCGCATCGGATGCCTTGATCGGCTCATCGGTGGCGCCGAAATCAACGGTGCCGGCGATGAACTGCCGCACGCCGGCGCCCGAACCCACCGACTGGTAGTTGACCTTGACGCCCGTCTTGGCAAGGCCGACAAAGGAGGCCTGATAGAAGGGGGCAGGGAAGGTGGCCCCGGCACCATTGATGGTGGCGGCGGCCAGAGCTGCCGCAGATATGGCCAGACCGCCGCCGAACGCGGCGGTGGTGCCGAGGATCAGGGCCTTCTTCACGAAGGTCATCGCAATGCCTAGGATGGTGCCCTATTTGAATAGCCGGCGGTGGTCCCCTGGGTCGTTATGAGTTGTTTAAGAGTGGTTCAAGATCCAGGCCTGGCCACGGCTTCAGCCACCCTGTGCCGTCCCCCCAATCGAGCCGGCAGTCGCAGGGCCCAGCAGGGCCGGATCCCGCCAGGGCCGGATTCCCGCAGCAGATCGCCCCAGAGTTGACGGCGTCGCTGGGACCGCTGCATGGCCTTGGCCTCCTGGCGCCAGCGCCGCCAGCAGCCCTGGCTGTCCCTCTCCAGCAGCTCCGCCAGAACCGGCAGATCGGCCAGGCCGCCGGCCGGCAGCTGGTCGTCGATGGCCTGCCGGAGCACCTCCAGATCATGCAGCTCCCCCAGCAGCTCCTGCAGCCCCTGGAAGTTGGTGGCCCAGGCGCGGCAGCGGGGCCCTGTCAGGGGCAGGAGATTCTCCAGGGCATAGCGGGCGTGTTTGCAGTGCTTGCGCAGATCGTGCACGTCGTCGACGCGGCCTCCGGGGTCGAGCACCGACCAGCCGGGATGCTGAAAGATCGCCACCAGCTCGGGGGCCTGCCACTCGAGCAGCCATTGCCGCAGGGGCTGTTGGCCCAGGGCCGTGAATTGCGGCTTTTTCTGCCAGCGTTGCAACTGGGCCAGAAGATTCAGATAGTTGCCGCTACACAGCGTTTTCTCCACCTGGGCCTGGCTTTGCTGGCGTTCTCGCTGCAGCTGGCGCAGCACGGGTTGCAGCCGCTGGCGCTCGGAGCCGGGCAACGTCGGCAGCACCTCGCCCTCGAGGCGGGCCCGCAGGACATCGAGATCACGCGCCAGGCCGAGGCGCCTCGCCACCCGGGCGATGCGTTGATCCCGGACTTGCTCGGGCAGCTCCAGGGCCGGTCCGAACTGGCGTAGGGCCGTGCGCAGGCGGCGCATGGCCACCCGCATCTGGTGCAGGGGCTCCGGATCGCGATCGGCGACGACCTCGCTCTGGAGATCCACCAGGCGGCGGCTGGCCCGCTGAACCAGGACCAGGGCAAACGCGCCATTGCTGAGCGTCCGGGGATCGGCGGGGCTCTTTTCAGCACATGCCATGGCGTTGATCTCCCTGCTGAATCGACTCTGAGCCCGCCGCTGCGCCGCAGGGTTAAGAGAAGATTGTCTGCCTGAGGTGCGGCTGGAGATTGATCTGCCCTTGGCCCCGCTGCCCGGTGCAACTGTCTAGTATATATGAATAGAGAAGGTTCTTACGTGGCAAGCGATGAGACAGGCGTGCGATCGCCCATGGAAGCCCATGCCGGCTACCACGGTGACGACTGGTCGCCGCAGCGGTTGCTGTTTCATCAGAATCTGGAATCTTTTGCCGCGCGCGTGGGTTTGATCGTAGGCCTGCAGAGTAATGGCAAGCTCAGCCAGGAGCAGGCCTATGACCAGATCCGGGTGATCTGGAACGATCTCAAGGTCAGTAAGGGAGACCTGACCAATGACAAGGGGCCCACGGGTTGAACCCCAATCATGGTGGCTGAGTGATGGCGGATTAGTGATGGGGGCAGTTTGATTACAGCAATTGAACCGCGTGGAACCGTGGCTGAAGCGTTGGCCGCTTGGCCGCAGGCAGGGTTGCCTAAGCTCTAGAGAGAACCAGCGCCTGTTAAATTGTTGTTCAGCTGCGAATCGTTAGCAGAACAGTCGTTGGTTTCTAGCCAAGCCATGAAGGCCGCTCGCTTCTGCGTGGGGGATCAACCTTTTGAAAATAATTTTAATCTTATTCGTTGGTGATTGCATGGCTAGAATGCCGCAATCGTGATGCAGATCTGGCCAATCGATTCGCTTGGTTGCCTGCCAAGCGCCGCGACATTCACTGGTGCGGCGCTGAGCGACTACAGCGCAGCCCGATCGGGCCAGAGCACAATCGCCAAGCCACCCAGGGAACCAGTTGCGGGCTGGCGTTGGCGGTGGCCGGCCTATCGCTGGTCCGGGCCGGAGCTGCGGCGGCAGCGGTAGAGGGTGAGTGGTGCCGGGTCGGCCAGGGCCTGGCAGCGCAGATCGGGGGCCTGGGGGGGCTTGAGGCTCAGCAGCAGGATCGATTCTCCCGTAGCCAGATCGAGATGGTCCTCGCCGCGCAGGCGCCGGCCCGCATACCAGTTGAGGCTGGGGCGCTCCTGCTCCTGCCAGAGGCGCACCTCGGCCGGGCCCTGGCTGCTCAGCAGTGCCGCCAGCCGGGGTACGGGCCAGCGTTCCCGCAGTTCCCACAGCCACAGGGGGCTGGCCAGCAGCAGCAGCAGGGCCAGCCAGCTGCCGAGCACCATCACCAGGGCCCCGAGGCGGCGCAGCCGCTGTTCGGGGCCCGTCAGCAACCAGCCGCCGCCCAGCAGGCTGGCGCCGAACACCAGGGCGATCGCGGCGGCGGGCCGCAGCGGCGGCAGCACCCCCGCCAGGGCCAGCAGCGCCAGGAGCACAACCAGCGCGCCGATCAGGGCCCACAGGCGCGGCAGGCGGACGAGCAGGCCGGCGCCGGGGAGGCGATCGGGGCGGGGGCGAGCCACCAGGGCGGCCAGCACAGGCCCGCAGACCAGGGCGAAGGGGGGCCAGAGCAGCAGGCTGTACCAGGGCAGCTGGGTGCGCAGGGGCAGCACCATCAGGCTCATCGCCAGGGTGAGGCCCAGGCACCAGAGTCCGGCCCGGCTGCTGCGCGCCCGCCAGGCCAGGGCCAGGCCGAACGGCCAGAGGGGCAGCCAGGGCCAGCCGCCCTCGACCATCTCCAGCACGGCGCTGAGCGGGCCGTCGCGATGGCCCTCGATCGCCGTGCCGATGCGGGCATAGCCCTGGCCGAGCCACATCTGCAGCGCCCCGTCGCCCCGCACCAGCCAGTGGCCCAGGTGCCAGGCCAGACCGGGCAGCAGCCCGACCAGCAGGGCCAGGGCCAGCAGCAGCCACTGACGGGGCCGCAGATCCCGTTCCAATGCCAGCAGCACCAGGGCGGAGGCCAGCACGGGCAGGGCGGTGGGGGCCTTGAGCAGCAGCAGGGCACTGCCGGCCAGGCCAGCCAGGGCACCCCAGCCGAGGGTTCGCCGCCAGGAGGTCATGCTGCCGAGCAGGGCCCACCAGAGCAGGGCGATCGCCACCAGCTGGCTGCCATCGAGCATCACCCGGTGGCCCTGGCGGGCCAGGGGCAGCAGGGTGAGGGCGATCGCGGCGGTGGCCAGGGCCGGGCCGCGCTGGCCGGGCCGCAGCCGCCACTGGATCAGCCCCAGCAGCGGCACGATCAGGGAGGAGAGCAGCGCCGGGCCGAGGCGCAGCAGCCATTCCGGCGGGAGTGTGGCTGTGCCGGCAGTGGCGGCGGTGTAAGCAGTGGCAGTGGCAGTGGCGGTGGCAGTGGCGGCCGCCGGGCTCAGCTGGCGCCAGAGGTCGATGCAGGCCGCGATCAGCCAGTGGATCAGCGGTGGCTTGTTGAGGTACGGCTCACCCCAGGAGGTGGGCCAGAGCCGGTCGGGCCAGGGGGCTTGGCTGCTCTCCAGGGCCACCCGGGCGACGATGCCCTCGTCCCAGTCCACCAGGGGCACGCCGCCGAGGCCGGTGAGGGCCAGGATCAGCGCCAGGATCCAGAGCAGCAGCAGGCCGGCGGCCAGGGGACGCTCCCGGTTCCCCATGACCCGCCGCAGGCCCCTGCCCATCCCAGCCCCATCCGATCGCGGCCTCCATCATCCCCGCGGCCCATGGCGCTGATCGAAGGCTTTCAGGAGCGGCAACGCTCAAAGGGCTGGCGCAGCAGATAGAGGGCTCGATCGCCACGCTCAGGTCCTGGTCGAGGGTGACGTAACAGCCTTCCAGCCGGGTGAGGGTCAGATCCAGCGTGGGCTGATCGCTGGCCTCGCGGCCTTTGTTAATCAGCACCAGACCCTCCGCGCCCCGCTCGATCATCGCCAGCATCGGGTGGTCGATCACGCGCAGGAATTGCTCCGGTGACGCTGTGGGGATCGTCGATGGCCTGGGGTGGCAGGCTGCGCAGATCGCCGCCCCAGGAAAAGGCGCGCCGCAGCGAGCGGTAGAGGCTGAAATCGGTGACCGGGGCCAGCTGGTTGTAGTCCTCGGCGCTGGCGCTCCCGCACCCGCTCGCTGAAGCGCAGGTCGGGCAGGCCTCCCAGCCAGCAGAACTGTTCGCGCTGACGGTTGCCATCGGCGTAGCCGTTGCCACCTGTGAGGTTGGCCATGTGGTTGAACACCACATCGGCGATCACTTGGACGCCGCAGCCATGGGCGCGGCGGGTGAGGGCCTGCAGCTCGGCTTCGCTGCCCAGCCCCTCGATCACGGTGCTGTCGATCGGCTGGTAGCGCTTCCACCACTGCGCTCCTGGGTTGGAGCGTTGCAGGGGAGAGAGCTGCAGATGGCTGTAACCGCCCTGGCCCAGCAGCAGGGTGAGGCTCGCAGCTGCCTGCAGGATCTTCACAAAGCGTTCAAGGACAGGGTCGTGGCAGGCTGACCCGGGCCAATGAGAGCTGGTTCAGTCCCTGGCCGCTGGACTGGCAAGCAAATCCGGCGCGGCGCAAAGAAATAAATTTAATCGTATTGGGGTAGGGATTGGCGACTTTGCTGGAAAACAAGAAAATAGCCAAAATATCGATGGTTATCTATGCGCCTGCAGGCTTCCTATTCCACGCCAAATTGCGGTAAGTTTGCAGCGGTTACGCCCTAGGCAGGCGTCCGGCAAACTCATCGCCCATTCAGAGCCGGTACCCATTCAGGGGTCGGGACAGCTCTCCGTAAACTTCATCCCTGCTGAACCCTTGACGGCGGCCTGATTCCCGTTTGCATCTCAAGCAGAGGTTGGTTGTGATGGGCGCCCCACCAGCTGGGATTTCAGAAGCGGACTGGTTGACGTGGCCAGCCGGTGCCAGGACGTTCATCTTGGCTCAGCAGCAGGAGAACGACGAACTCCGCAACCAACTCACCGCCCTGGCCACCGAGTTGGCCAGTCTGCGG
>JAPLID010000201.1 GCA_026389285.1 Cyanobacteriota bacterium | reverse complement strand
GGCGATTGCGACAAGGTGCTTAACAGCGCCTGGGGCTCGCTGTTCGGCCAGCCCCTGTCGCTGTTTGGCTGTCTGGCCTATCTATCGGTGCTGGCTCTGGCCTTGGTGCCCCTGGTGTTCAAGGGCGAGAGCCGCAGCGTCCTGAACGAGCGCAGCTGGTGGGGGCTGTTTCTGGTCAGTACCGGCATGGCGGTGTTCAGCCTGCTGCTGATGGGCCTGATGATCTTCCGGATCGGGGCCTTCTGCCCGTTCTGTGTCCTGTCGGCGCTGCTCAGCGTGTCGCTGCTGGTGCTCAGCCTGATCGGCAATGATTGGGGCGATAGGGGGCAGCTGATCTTCCGCGGCGTGTTGCTGGCCCTGCTCGTCACCGTTCTGGGTCTGGGCTGGTCCACCGCCGTCGGCCGTCCGGCGGGATCGGTCGGCAAGGGGATGCCGATTCCGGTCACCGCCCCGAGCACCCCGGCCACCCTCGCCCTGGCTGATCACCTCACCAAGGTGGGCGCCAAGATGTACAGCGCTTACTGGTGCCCCCACTGCCACGAGCAGAAGGAACTGTTCGGCAAGGAGGCCAACGAGAAGCTCACGGTCATCGAATGCGCCCCGGATGGCCATAACAGCCAGGCCGCTCTCTGCGCCTCCAAGAAGATCGACGGCTACCCCTCCTGGGAGATCAACGGCACGATCGATTCCGGCGTCAAGCCCCTGGCCAAGCTCGCCGAGATGAGCGGCTTCAAGGGCGGCTGAGCTCAGATGACGTCCCAGAACTGTTCCGGCCAAGGGTTTCCACGCCAAGGCTGTTCCGGAGGCGGAACGGCCTTGGGACAGCGGCTTCAGTGGGTGTTTCATGCCTCCAAGGAGCCCCCAGCACCTCCTTAAGTGCCTCTTGATGACACTCGCTTTCCGTTGCTGGAATCGTGAGAGCTCCGGTTTTTGAGGCGGTCGGCGACCGTTACGGGAAGGCTTTCTTGGTGGCATTCGGGCCGCCACAGAGGCTTCATCTTTCCTGGCAGAGGGGGCACTTTGGGGGCGATGCAACCTGGGCCAGGTCCCCATTCCGGGATCACACTCAGTTCCGCTCGTTCGGGTGGTCGGAAACCGCCACGGTGCCGGGTCTGCGGCCGAGGGTCTGCACCGTGTGGCGCCGCCAGTAGAGGGAGCTGGCCGGTGCATCGGTGCGGAAGTGACCGCCGCGACTTTCGGTGCGGAACAGGGCGGCCTCGATCAGCAGCCTGGCGAGCACCAGGCGCTGGTGCAGGTTCTGCTGGCTCAGCAGAGCCTGGAGCTGTGCCGGGGTCAGCTCCAGGCTCTGGCCCGGTTCGAGATCATGGCTGGCCCGTAGCAGGGGGCTGTGGCGAAGCTGGGCCAGCTCCTGGGTCACGGTTTCGAGGGCGGGTGACAGGCTGCTGACCTGGCGTTCCACGCCTGCCACGTTCCAGCAAAGCTGGCGCAGCTGGCTGATGGCCTGTTGCGGCTCCAGCAGCTCCTCCTCGCCGGCCCCTTGCCAGGAGCGCCCTGGCCCGTCGGGGCGCTGCGGCGGCAGAGCTTGCAACGCAACTGAGGCCAGCTGCCGGGCAAACACCAGGCATTCCATCAACGAGTTGCTGGCCAGCCGGTTGGCACCGTGGACGCCAGTGCAGGCCACTTCGCCGACGGCATAGAGCCCCGGCAAGCTGGTGGCCGCCTGCAGATCGGTGGCGATGCCGCCCATCCAGTAGTGGGCTGCCGGAGCGACAGGGATCGGCGCGGCCGTGGGGTCGAGCCCGAGGTTGCGGCAGCGCCCGAGGATGGTCGGGAACTGGCGTTCCAGGCGCTCGCGCCCCACCGGCCGCAGATCCAGCCAGAGATGATCCACCCCCTGAGCCTGCATGCAGCGGGCAAGAGCCCTGCTCACCTGATCGCGGGGGGCCAGATCGCCGCCGGCCAGGTCGGCCACCGGGCTGCAGCCGCCACGATCTTGGAGCCGGGCCCCTTCGCCGCGCACCGCCTCCGAGATCAGAAAATGGGGGGCGCCCGGCAACATCAGGGCGGTGGGATGGAACTGCACGAACTCCAGATCCCGCACTTCGGCTCCGGCGCTCCAGGCCATGGCCACGCCATCGCCACTGGACTGGGTCGGGTTGGTGGTGTGGGCGAAGAGATGGCCGCCGCCGCCACTGGCCAAGACCACCGCGCCGCAGCGCAGCCAGCGCAGGCGCGTGCCGTCGATCACCTCCAGGCCGACACAGCGGCCGGCCTCCATCCAGAGCTGCAGCGCCTGCATGCCCTTGCGCTGTACGAGTTGTGGCCGCTGCTGCACCTCCCGCTCCAGGGCATCGACCAGGGCGCCGCCGGTGCGGTCCTGGGCGTGCAGCACGCGGCGATGGCTGTGGGCCGCCTCCAGGGTGGTGCTCAGGTCCCGGCCGTGGCGGTCGAAGTCCATGCCCAGCCGCAGCAACTCCTCCACGCAGGCAGGTGCCTGGCGCACCAGCATCTCCACCGCCTCGCGATCACAGAGGCCGGCTCCAGCCCTCAGGGTGTCGTCGATATGGCTCTGAAAGCTGTCCTCGCTGCCGGTCACCGCCGCAATGCCGCCCTGGGCCCAGCGGCTGGCGGAGGGGGGCTCGCTGTTCTTGCTCAGCAGCAGCACACGCAGCTCTGCGGGCAAAGCCAGGCAGGTCATCAGGCCGGCAGCGCCGCTACCCACCACAACCACATCCCAGGGGCCGGGCATTGGGGCGTCAGCGGATGCCGGATCCGGGGCCGCCAGGACTGGTGCCGATGCCATCGCCTGTCCGCTGCGCTGCTGAGCCTATGGGACCGGGGGTGATCGGCAACACATAAAAAAGCCGCCGGTCTGACCGGCGGCTTGGTGCGGGAAATCGACCGCTGGGATGCTGGAGAAGCGATGAAGGTTGAAAACCCAGTCTTGAAGGGCTGGGTAGTCTTTCGTTTCAGGGTGAGAGGTGGATCATTCCGCTGCCCGATCAAGCGGCAAATCCAGAGACCCTGCGGATCGGGCCGATCACAGCGACCACCCCAATTCAGCAGGATCACCGCCGTCAGCGGTACTGGCCGTCGTTGATGCGATCGAAGCCTTCGTTGAGGGCGATCGAGGGGGCGGTGACGGTGAAGTTGTCCTTGTACTTCTCGAACAGCTCCTTCTGACGGTCGGTCAGGTCAAGCTTCAACACGTCATCGACGCTCCCATAAGGGCCACCCAGCACGATCTTGCCCGCCAGGGTGGGATACATGCCCGGGTACTGCTGGAAGCGACGCACCGAGCAGTTGTTGAGATCAACCTTGCCGGCCCGCTCCGCAATCTTGTCGTCGGCGCTGTTGCGGCGCTGGTCGGCGAAGACGGGAGCCGGCAACACCAGGCTCACGAGCAGACCGGCCATCACCACACCATTCATGATCCAGGCAAACAGCCGCTTCATCACGTCACTCCGTCGGAGAGAGAACTAGGGGTGGTGGAAACGACGCCTTGTTGAACGGGGCGTTTCCAGTTGGGCCTGCGGATCCAGGATCCAAGGACCAGGACCAACGTTACAGAAGGCTGTCCGAAGGGCCACCGGCGCTGTCCCGGATTTTGCAGATCTTCAGAACGGCTGGGTCTCCGCGGTCTCAGATCAGGCCACTGAGGCCAGGCGCCAGCAGGGCGGCAGCCAGAAACAGGCCATCGACCGCCAGGGTGGTGGCGAGGGTGGCGGCACTCACCCTCCAGATTCCCCCTCGCCGCCACAGCTGCCGGCAGATCAGCATCAGCAGGCTGGCGGCCAGGCCGATCGTCAGCAATGGCAGGGGCTGGATCACCAGTCCTGCGGCTTGCTTAAGCAGTGGCCCGGCCTCGGCCAGGGATGCGGCCACGACCCTGGGCCACAGCGGCATGACACCGGTGAGGGCCATCACGCCATCGGTGGCGGCTGTGCCCACCAGGGAAGCGAGGTAGAAGGCTCCGGCCATGCGCCAGCGACTGTTCAGACCCGCCAGGGCCAGGGGAAGGGCGAAGGCCTCGATCGGCAGATGCCAGATCGGGTGCATGGGGCTCCACCCCCAGAACAGGCAGCCGGCCAGCCAGCTGCCACTGAACCCCACCAGGACAGCCCCGAGTTCTGACCAGGACTGGCGGTGATGGCGTTCCAGCAGGACCCCGAGCATCAGGATCGGCGCTGTGAACAGCACGGCGCTGGCGGGGGCGATGCGGACCCATGGCGCCTGCAGGAACACGGGAACCGTGATCAGAAAGGCGGCGACCAGGGGTAGGAACCAACCTGCCGTGAGAGCGACCCGCTGGGTGAGAGGTCGTTCCGAGGTCCCGAGGGCCGCCAGGTCGGGGCCAAGGGACACGGTCCCGGAGGGCGCGAGCACGGCACTGGAGGACAGGCTGGAGGAAACCCTGATCACCAGATGTTAAGAAAGATGCACGATGTTAATGGAGACCGCCCCTGTTCCCGTGGCTCCTGCCGCCATAGGGTTTGTAGGTCTCCGGCCCAGAAGGCATGCCGATCATCGCCACCACAGGCGCTCTGTCCCTGGCGCAGTCGTGCTGGCACGCCATCGTGCTGGGGTTCGTTCAGGGGCTGACGGAATTTTTGCCGATCAGCAGCACAGCCCATCTCAAGGTGGTGCCCGTGTTGCTCGGCTGGGGGGATCCAGGTGTGGCCTTCACCGCCGTGATCCAGCTCGGCAGCATCGCAGCGGTGCTCGCCTACTTCCGCCAGGACCTGCTAGAGGTGGCCTCCGGCGTGGCCAGGGCCTTCCGCCATGGCCAGTGGCGTGATCCCTCCGCCCGGCTCGGGGTGGCGATCGCCCTGGGTACGGTGCCGATCGTGCTGGCCGGGCTGGCCATGAAGCACTTCGTGCCGGACTACGAACACTCCCCCCTGCGCAGCCTCACTTCGATCGCCGTTGTCTCGATCGTGATGGCCCTGTTGCTGGCCGTAGCCGAGTTGATCGGTTCCCGTCGCCGCCAGCTGCAGCAGGTCACGTCCCGGGACGGGCTGCTGGTCGGTCTGGCCCAGGCCTTGGCCCTAGTGCCCGGGGTGTCCCGTTCGGGCAGCACCCTCACCGCCTCGTTGTTCGACGGCTGGCAACGGGCGGATGCGGCCCGCTTCTCCTTCCTGCTGGGCATTCCCGCCATCACCCTCGCCGGCCTGGTCGAGCTCAAGGACGCCATCGCCGCGCCCGCCAACGGTGGCCCGATTCCCATGCTGGCTGGCGTGTTGACGGCTGGGGTCGTCTCCTGGTTGGCGATCGCCTGGTTGCTGCGTTTCCTGCAGCGGCACAGCACCTGGGTGTTCGTGGGCTATCGCCTGGTCTTCGGGCTGGTGCTGCTGCTGTTCTTCCGCCAGCTCGATGGCGCCGCCCCCTGAAGCAGGTGGTCGGTGCGAGCGACAAAGTGAACCCTGAACCCTGTGATCCCACCTCTCCGTGTGGAATGAGCCCTCCGCCGCCCTCGCCCTCACCCAGGACGATGGCCAGACCAGCTCAAGAGCGCCCCAGCCGGCGGTGGTGGCCACGGTTATCGCAGGGTCAATCGCCGAAGAGCTTGGATTCCAACCCGGCGATCGCCTGCTGACCATCAATGGCGTCCGCCCCCGCGACCTGATCGATTTCCAGGTGCTGCAGGGTGAGGAGGAGCTGGTGCTCGAGGTGGAGGATCCCGATGGCACCGTCCATCGGGTCGAGCTGGAAAAGGACTGGGATGAGGCCCTGGGGCTGGGTTTCACCGAGGCGTTATTCGATGGCCTGCGGCAGTGCAACAACCACTGTCCGTTCTGCTTCATCGATCAGCAGCCCCCGGGACGTCGGCGCAGCCTTTACCTCAAGGACGACGACTATCGCCTCAGCTTCCTCTACGGCTCCTACCTGACCCTGACTAACCTCACGGCCGCTGACTGGCTGCGGATTGAGGAGCAGCGGCTCTCGCCCCTGTTTGTGTCGGTTCACGCCACTGAGCCGGAGCTGCGCAGCAGCCTGCTGGTCAACCCTCGTGCCGGACTGATTCTTGATCAGTTGCGCTGGTTCGCGGAGCGGCGTCTGCAGATCCACGCCCAGGTGGTGGTCTGCCCGGGTCTCAACGACGGGGCTGCCCTGGAGCGCACCATCGACGATCTGGCCGCATTCGGTTCCGGTGACTGGCCGGCTGTCCTGTCCACGGCGGTGGTGCCGGTGGGGCTCACGCGCTTCCGACCGGCCGGCGATGCCCTGCTGCCGGTTGATCCGGCGTCGGCCAGGGCCGTGATTGCCCAGGTGGAACCCCTGCAGGCCAGATTTCAGAGAGATCTGGGCAGTCGGTTTGCCTGGCTTTCCGACGAGTGGTATCTGATGGCCGGTTTGCCCTTGCCGCCAAGGGACAACTACGAGGATCTGCCCCAGCGCGAAAATGGCGTCGGCAGCATCCGCGCTTTTCTCGAAGAGCTGGATGGGGCGACCCGGGCGTTGCCGGCTGCCATTGCCAGGCCGCGCCGCAGCAGCTGGGTGGTTGGGCGTCTGGTGGCGGATGCCCTGCAGCCCGTGGTGGACCGGCTCAATCGGGTGGAGGGGGTGGAATTGCTGTTGATCGGCTTGCCCAGTCCCTACTGGGGGCAGGAGCAGGTGGTGACGGGATTGCTGACCGGCTCCGATCTGCTGGAGGGCCTTGAGGGCAGGGATCTGGGCGATCGCTTGCTGCTGCCGCGGGTGATGCTGCGGGAAGGAGCCGAGGTGTTCCTCGACGATCGCAGCCTCGCCGAACTCAGGGAGGCGCTGCCTGTGCCGATCCAGGTGCTGGGGGGTGCGGACGATCTGGTGGCCATGTGTCTCGGCAGCTGGGAGGAGGATGCCTAAGCTCAGTTCCATTGACTTGGTCTGGAAGTGAGGCGTTGCCATCTCCTGCTCGTGGCCTTGATGGTGTCTCCCCTGGCCACCTGCCTTCTGGAGCAGACTGCGGTAGCCCAACCCCGGACGACCCAGCCGACGCCCCCTGAGAGCCCGAAGCAGCTGGCAGGTCCCCAGGATCCACCTCCCCAGACCCTTCCTCTGGCCACGCAGCTGAAGGGAAACCGGCCCAAGTCCAATCCCGGTGTCCTGCCTCCTGCGGCCACGGTCCTGCCGCCTGAACTCAAGCTGCTGAAGGCGCCGCTGCCACTCGCCCTGCCCAACAAGCCTTTTCAGGTCAGCATCCGCGAACTGCGTCCCCTGAGCCTGGTTGACACCCTGAACCTGGCGGAGGTCAACAATCCCAACCTCAAGGCGCTGTCGATCCAGGTGGATGAGGCCCAGTCGGCCCTGCGATCCCGCATTGCTCTTTGGTATCCCCAGATCAACCTGCGGGCTGGTTCTTTCCCTGCTTTCACCGGAGGCGAGCAGTACAGCAGTGGCGTCACCGGGACGGGCCAGGAGCGGGGCCTGACCCTGTCCAACATCTGGCGGATGCAGGCGGATCTGGAGGCCAGCTGGTCTTTGATCAATCCAGCCCGTAATCCACAGATCGCCGCTGCCCGCGATCAATTTGAGCAGGCCAAGAACAAGTATCTGATCGGGCTTCGCGATCTGCGTCTGCAGGTGGCTCAGTCTTACTTCGATCTGCAGCAGTCCGATGAGCAGGTGCGCATCGGTCAGGAGTCGGTTCGTTCGTCCGAAGTCAGCCTGCGGGATGCCCGAGCCCGGTTCCAGGCTGGTGTTGCCACCAAGCTGGAGGTGCTCCAGGCCGAGACCCAGCTGGCCCGCGACCAGCAGCTGCTCACCAATGCCCTCTCCGCCCAGTCGATCGCCAGGCGCTCGCTGGCCGCTTTGCTCTCCCTGCCCCAGGACATCACCCCAACCGCCAAGGATCCGTCCCGGGTTGTCGGCACCTGGTTGCCGACGCTGCAGGAAAGCATCGTGGCGGCCTACGCCTTCCGTGAGGAGCTTGACCAGATCATCCTCGACATCTCCGTGGCCAACAGCAACGCCAATGCGGAGCTGGCCCAGGTTCAGCCGTTGCTCAACATCGTGAACACGATCAGTGGTGGTCGTACAGATGGCTACCAGTTCGTCACTCAGCCGATTCCCAATGAAGAAGGCTGGAGCGTCGACAACACGGTGGGGCTGAATGTGCGTTGGAACTTGTTTGATGGCGGACAGGCCAAGGCTCTCTACCGCCGTCAGAAGCAGGTTGCCGAAGAAAGCCGCTATCGCTTCGCCGATCGGCGCGACACGATCCGTGAGGAAGTGGAGAAGAGCTTCTATGAGCTTGAGGCCAACAACCGCAACATCACCACCACCTCCCGCGAGGTGCTTTCCGCCCGTGAATCCCTGCGACTGGCCCGCTTGCGCTTCCAGGCCGGGGTGACCACCCAGCGGGAGGTGGTCGATACCCAGCGCGACCTCACCCAGGCCGAGGTGCGCTATTCCAATGCCATCGCTGATTACAACAAGCGCCTGGCCGAGCTCCAGCGTCGGACCGGCCTTGATCAGATTTCCATCTGCCCAGCCCCGACCCTGCCGGCTCAGAAGCCCGTGGTGATCGGAGCTTCCGATGTGCCCGTCGAAGTCCAACCCCTGGTCCCTGCCTGTCAGGCCAAGTTCCGTCCCTCCAGCGCCGCCGCCCCTTCGCCCGCTCCCTGAGCCTCCTGCCCGTGCCTAGTCGTCCGGGTCTCTCGGTTTCCGCCTGTCTCAGGCTTGGGTTGTTTCAGGCCTGCCTCGGTGCTCTGGCGGTCATCTTCGCCGGCCTGCTCAACAGGGTGATGCTCTCCGAGCTGGCCTTCCCGGGGCTGCTGGTGGGTGGAGCCCTGGCTTTTGAACAGTTCGTTTCACCGTCCAGGGTCCTGTTCGGTCAGGTCTCTGACGCCCATCCGATCGGATCGCGGCATCGCGTGCCTTACGTGCTGTTCGGCACCGCACTGTTCTGCTTGCTGGCGGTGGCCTCCATCCCCCTGATCTTCCATGTCGGCCGCCTGCTAGCGGCGGGTGAGCAGCCCGTGCTCGGCTTCGGGATCGCGGCCCTCTGCGGGCTTTTTGCCCTGTACGGTCTGGCGATTTCTTTGGCCACCACCCCCTATCTGGCCCTGGTGATCGACCGGACCGAGGAGGCGGAACGCCCCCGAGCCGTCGGCATCATCTGGTGCATGCTCACCGTCGGCATCGTGATCGGTGCGATCGCCATCAGTGTCAGTCTGCGCTCGCTTGATGGTGTGGCCGATCCGCAGGTGCTGGAGCCGACGCTGCGACGATTCATGGCCTTTGTCGCCGTGGTGGTGATGGGGCTGACCCTCGTCGCCACCTGGGGGATGGAAGCCCCTGGTCAGCTCGCCGCCAGCCAGGCTGGCCGTGAGGATGCGGTGACCCTGGCCCAGTCCTGGGCGCTGATCACCTCCAGCCGCCAGGTGCTTGTCTTCTTCAGCTTCTTGGTGATGTTCACGCTGGGGCTGTTCCTCCAGGATCCAGTGCTCGAGAGCTATGCGGCCCAGGTGTTCGCCATGCCGATCGCCGCCACCACCCAGCTCAATGCCTTCTGGGGGATCGGCACGTTGCTGGGGTTGCTGCTGGCTGGGCTCTGGATCGTTCCCTGGCTGGGCAAGCTGCCAACGGCCCGCCTCGGCTGTCGATTGATCGTGGTCTCGCTGATCCTGCTCCTCGTTTGTGGGCTGGCCCCCAACGTGCCGGCGCTCAAGGTCGTGATGGTCTGTTTCGGCCTCGCAGCGGGCATCGCCACCAACAGCATTCTCTGTCTGATGCTGGATCTCACACTCCCAGAGGCGGCCGGCACCTTCGTGGGGGTCTGGGGCCTGGCCCAGGCCATTTCCAGGGCGATGGGCAAGCTGTTCGGCGGTGCCATCTACGACCTGGGCCGATGGCTTCACCTCGGTAGCCACGCCTACTCCCCGTTCGCGTTGGTGCTGGTTGTGGAAACGCTAGTGGCCATTTTCGCCCTGGTCCTGCTCAACCGGGTTAACGTCCACCAATTCAGGGAAGATACGGGCCGCAGCCTCACGAAGGTCATGGCCATGGAACTCGGATGATGCTCGCCGCGCCCGCCCTCGATCCAGCCCTTTCCACCTTGATCGACCGCGTTGCCGAGCGGCAACGGGCCGATTTCGGCCACATGGTTTCTGACACCAAGGACGACGGCTCTTTGATCACGGCCTGTGATCGCTGGAGTGACGCCACCCTGGTTAGTGGTCTGGCCGAACTGTTCCCCGGAGAGGGGGTGCTCAGTGAGGAAGGTCAGAAGCAGGTTCCCGACAGTGCCACTTACTGGGTCGTCGATCCCCTTGATGGCACAACCAACTTCGCTGCGGGCATCCCGTACTGGGCCATCTCCATCGCTCGATTCGAGGCAGGAGTGCCTGTGTTGGCCATCCTGGATGTCCCACCCTTGCGGCAGCGCATCGTGGCGATCCGCGGCTGCGGAGCCTGGCGCAATGGCAAGCCGCTGCACCCCCCCTCCATCCAGTCCCATAGTGCCGGCTGTGCTTCCCTCTGCAGCCGCTCGATCGGTGTCTTGCAGAAACTTCCGGATCGCCGCTTCCCCGGCAAGATTCGCCTGCTGGGGGTGGCCAGCCTCAATCTGGTCAGCGTGGCCATGGGGCAGACCGTGGCCGCCCTGGAGGCCACCCCCAAGATCTGGGATCTGGCGGCGGCCTGGCTGGTGCTTTCGGAGTTGAACTGCCCGGTGAGCTGGTTGCTGCGGGAGCCGGGAGGCATTGCGGCTGGCACCAACCTGGCCCAGACGGATTTCCCGGTGCTGGTGGCTGATCGCCCCGAAACACTGCAGCGATTCATGCCCTGGGCTGATGCCCTGCTGGCTTAGGGGGTCCCGGCGGCATGTGGCGAGTTCACGCCACGGACGGCTGCAGGGTGGTCCGGAGCTGGTGGCGGAACGGAGTCCGCTCCCGGGTTGCCTCAGTTGCACGGTTCTCTGCAGAGCTGCGGGCTGTCGCTCGGATTGTTGAGCGAGTCGGGAGGAGTGTGGTTGCGTGCAATCTCGTTCAGCAAACCAGCACACCGGAGCCGTTCAAGGTTCGCTGCCCTTCCGGCATGGGGCCAGGGGCATCGCTGTCAAGGGTGCGATCGAAGCTGCCGGAGGGGACGCCCAGGTCATGGCGGTTGATGGCAGAGAGGTCGCGAGTCGAAAAGCTTCCTTGGCCCCGGGGCGTGGATGCCCAGGCTGATGTGCCCGAAGGCCGACGCGATGCTGCCAGCAGGTCCCCCTATTCCCCAGGCCTTGCCGATTGCAGGGGTGCATCAAGGGCCGCTGTTTTTCTCGTCGCCGGCCTTCCTCCAGAAGCCTGGCCATGCCGTCGGGCAGGCCTTGCCATTGATCTGGCTCGATCAGGCAGGAGCGATTTATGGGTGGTATGATTTTGGACTGCGCGGGAAACCGTGCGGCCGAGCCAAGACTGGGATTGAGGGGGAGATGCGCTGAAACGCATCCATCTTGAAATCGCAAGCAAAGCGCGGAACGGGTGAGCTGCTAGGTTCACCAAGTCTCGAACGGAGTGGCAGAAGCTGCACCCAAGAGACGCTCTACAACGAAGGAGGCGCAAGCCGCCGATGTTGTAGGTTTCTCAAGTCGCCGGGAGGCGACGCGCCACGAGAGCCCTGCAAGGGGTGGAGTGGTAGCACCTGGACAACCAAAGAAGTTTAGGAACTGACGCTTTCACTGCGTCGGGTGAGCCT
>JAPLID010000125.1 GCA_026389285.1 Cyanobacteriota bacterium | reverse complement strand
TTGGCATCACCGGAGGTGACCATGATGATGCGACTGCTGAGGTTCTGGCCGCTGGGTCGGTTCTGGATCAGAAAACAGAGATCGATCACCGGCACCACAACGCCGCGATAGTTGAACAACCCCGAGACATAGCTGGGCAGATTCACCGCCGGCCGCAGCGAAACCCGGGGAATCACCTCCACCACGTCTTTGCTTTCCATCGCGTAGAGCGGGCCGCCGGCGGAGAACAGCAGCAGCAGCACCGCCGGATTGAGGTTGGCCGTTTTGGAGCCCGGGATGATCGAGTTGGAGGAGACAGCCACAGGGCTACGGGGGCTTCAGCGTGATGGGTAGACCCTAAGTCTCCCTTAACCATCGTCGCAAGCGGGCCCCCGAGCGGCCAGGGGGATTTCGGCCAAAAAAGCCCAATTGGGCCTTTTTGCTCATCTGTGAACGTTCTGGGCGCTGGGGACGCCTTAGGGTCTGCTGAAATTCATTTGAGTCCGTGTCGAGCGAACAAATCGGCGTCAAGAAGCAGTCGATGGAGTCCCAGCTGAGGCTGGCCTTCCTGGGCATGGGGGGCCTGGCCATGATTGTGGCCCTGCTCGGTCTGCGCACCACCACCTCCCTCGGCGGCCACATCGAGGAGCTGGGGGCCAACCGTCTGCCGTCGGTCGACGGCCTCTGGAAGGTGAATGAGGGCCAGACCCAGATCCAGTCCTCCGAGAACGCGATCCTCACCCCGGGGGGCACCGATGCCGAGCGCCAGCAGCAGCTGCGCCGCATCGATGGGGCCTGGAAGCAGATCAACGCCGGCTTCAAGCAGTACGAAGCCACCGACTCCACCGCTGAAGAATCCAGGCTCTATGCCGACTTCAAGCAGGACTGGGCCAATTGGGAGACTAATCACAAGGAGTTGCTGCGGGCGGTGAGCGTGATCGGCAACGCCCCCTTCCCTCCCCCCACCACACCCCAGGGCCGGGCGATCTTCACCGTGGCCGCCCAGGAGGTCCCCACCTTCCACGCCGCCACCGATGCCCTGGTCAAGGTCATCGACCTGAACTACAAGCTCGGCACCGAGGCCGCTGAAAAAGGCGATGCGGATGCCAAGACTTCGCTGTTCTGGTCGATCGTCGCCCTGGTGGCCGCGCCGTCGATCGGCTGGTTCGCCTCCAATTACTTCACCCGCACGATCGCCAAACCGCTCGGAGCCCGCATCACCGAGGTGGTCACGGTGGCCGAAAACGTGGCCGGCGGCGATCTGACCCGCAACCTGCCCGACACCCAGGACGGCGACGAGCTCGGCAAGCTCCAGAACGCCATCCACGTGATGGTCGGCAACCTCAGCACCCTGGTGCGCCAGATCCAGACCTCCGGCGTTCAGATCACCACCTCCACCACCGAGATCGCCGCCTCCGGCAAGCAGCTCGAGGCCACCGTCGCTGAGCAGCTGGCCTCCACCAACGAGGTCACCGCCACCGCCCAGCAGATCGCCGCCACCTCGATGAACGTGGTGCGCGCCATGGACGACGTCAAGGTGCAGGCCGTCGACACGGCCGATTCGGCCTCCCACAGCCAGCAGGACCTCGACCAGATGGAGAAGGTGATGCGCGATCTGGTCAGCGCCACCGCCGCCATCACCTCCAAGCTGGATGTGATGCACGAGAAGGCCAACAACATCAACACCGTGGTGACCACGATCACCAAGGTGGCCGACCAGACCAACCTGCTCAGCCTCAACGCCGCGATCGAGGCCGAAAAGGCCGGCGAATACGGCACCGGCTTCGCTGTGGTGGCCCGGGAAATCCGCCGCCTCGCCGACCAGACCGCCGTGGCCACGCTCGAAATCGAGCAGATGGTCAAGGAGATGCAGGGCGCTGTCTCGATTGGTGTGATGGAAATGGATCACTTCAGCAAGACCGTCACCTCCGCCGTCGAAGACGTGGTGCGGATCAGTGATCAGGTGGAAGTGGTGATCGAGCAGGTCAAGGGCCTGACGCCCAAGTTTGAAATGGTCGGCCAGAGCATCCAGGAGCAATCCCAGGGTGCCCAGCAGATCAGTGAGGCGATGCAGCAGCTGAGCCAGGGATCCCAGCAGACCTCCGATGCCCTGCGCGAGTCCAACCGCGCCCTCGAAGTGCTCGACGAATCCACCCAGTCCATGCGCACGGAAATCTCCCGCTTCCATGTCGCCAACTAATCTGGATTTCGACCCTGACGTCCTGCACGCACCGGGACCGGTCAAGAAGGAGGAGCCGCCTTCGCTGCTCGACGATTGCTGGAATCGCATCGGTGTGTTCGGCGATCGCTCCTGCCCGGAGCTGCTGAGCTGTGTGCACTGCCGCAATTGCCCGGTGTATTCGGCCGCCGGCCGCAGCCTGCTCGAGCGCCTGCCCCCCGGCGATTACCTGCAGGAATGGACCGCCGTTCTGGCGGAAACCAAGCGCGGCTCCGATAGCTCCACCCTCTCCGCCGATGGCTCGGTGGTGCGCAGTGATCAATCGCTGTCGGTGATGATCTTCCGCCTGGCCAGCGAGCTGTTCGCCCTGCCGGTGGGGGTGTTTCTCGAGGTTTCAGCGCCGTTTGTTGTGCATTCGGTGCCCCGCCGCACCAACCAGCTCTTTCTGGGCATGGTCAATGTGCGCGGCGAAATCATGCTGGCCGCCTCGCTCACCAAGCTGCTGGGTCTCGCGGTTCAGTCCAGCACTGCCAACACCAGTGCCGCGTCCCATGCCGCCGGTCGGATGGCGGTGGCCGGCGCACCGGAAGGCAAATGGGTGTTCCCGATCGATGAGATCTACGGCATCTATCTGTTCAATCGCGATGATGTCAAGCCGGCGCCGGTGGTGATCACCAATGCCGATCATTCCTATGCCTGTGGTGTGTTCCAGTGGCAGAACCGCTCGGTTGCCCTGCTCGATCCTGATCGCATTTTCCAGGCACTGACCAACGAGATCTCCCCCGCATGAGCGACCATTCCTCTGAAGCGACTCCGCTTGAGTTGTTTCGCCTCGAACTCGAAGAGCGGGTCGAGTCGCTCAACCAGGCGCTGCTGCTGCTGGAAAATCAGCCCGACCTGCGTGAGGCCTGTGATCAGGTGATGCGCTCGCTGCACTCGGTCAAGGGTGCGGCTGGCATCGTCGTGCTGCCGGCCCTGGTGCGGGTGGCCCATCGGCTCGAGGATTTCTTCGTCGCCGTCAAGCATGGTGAGGCCTCGCTGGATCAGCGGGCCTTTGCCCTCAGCTTTCGCTGCGTCGACCTGTTTCAGGATGTCAGCCGCCAGGCCGCCGATGAGATCCGCGAATGGCTGGGGGCCCGCAGCCCCGAGATCGATGAGCTGGTCGACTCCCTGAATCAACTGCTTCCCGAAGGCAGCAACCCCAGCCCGGCACCGCGCAGCGCCGCCTCCGAACTGGACAATCCCTTCGGTTCCGCTTCGGACAGTGGCAGCTCGTCTCCGGCGGCCGCCGACCGGGTGGTGCGCGTCGAGGCGGAGAACCTCAACCGCATCATGGCCCTCTCCGGCGAGATGCTGGTGGAGGCCAAGTGGCTGCAACCCTTCGCCGATTCGCTCAGCCTGCTCAAGGATCGCCAGAAGGATCTGCAGGCCACGATCGAGGCGCTGCGCCTGCTGCTCACCGAAGCCGGCCAGGCGACCAGCCTGGAGCTGGTCGAAAAGGCGCGCGTCAAGGAGCGCGAGTGCCGCGAAACCCTCACCGAGCGCCTAGGCGAACTGGAGCTCTACGCCCTGCGCACCACCAACCTCTCCTATCGGCTCTACCGCGAGGTGATCGGCTCCAACATGCGGCCGTTCTCCGATGCGATCGTCGCCTTCCCGCGCATGGTGCGCGATCTGGCGATGAGCCTCGGCAAGCAGGTGCAGCTGGAGGTGGTGGGCAAGGGCACCCTGGTGGATCGCGACATCCTGCGCAAGCTCGAATCGCCCCTCACCCACATCCTGCGCAATGCCGTCGATCACGGCATCGAGCTGCCGGAGGAACGGCTGGAGCTGGGCAAACCCAGCCGCGGCACGATCCGTATCGAAGCCCTGCATCGGGGCGGCATGCTCTCGATCACCATCAGCGATGACGGCATGGGCGTGCGCTTCGAAGAGGTGCGTCAGAAGCTGGTGGCCGAGGGCCTGTTCAGCGCCGAAGACGCGGAAGCCCTCTCCGAAGCCGAGCTCTGCGAGCACCTCTACCAGCCCGGCTTCTCCACCGCCGCCTCGGTGACCGAGGTCTCCGGCCGCGGCGTCGGCCTCGATGTGGTGAGCTCAATGGCCAATGAGGTGGGCGGCACGGTGCGCTTCTCCTCAGCGAACGGCGAAGGCACCAGCATTCACTTCCAGCTGCCGCTGACGCTCTCGGTAGTGCGCACCCTGCTGGTGGAGATCGCCGGCGAGCCCTATGCCTTCCCGCTGGCCCGCCTCGATCAGATCGTGGCGATCGAAACCTCCGACATCAGCGTGATGGAGGGCCGGGAATGTTTCTTCCTCGATGGGGTGTCCATCGGCCTGATCTCCTCACGCCAGGTGATGCATTTCCCTGAGGCGCCCCAAGGCGACGGCCCGATTCCTGTGGTGGTGATCAGTGATCACGCCAAGGTCTACGGCGTCGTCGTCGATCGCTACCTCGGTGAGCAGGATCTGGTGGTGCGCCCGCTGGATCCGCGCCTCGGCAAGGTCGCCAATGTCAGCGCCGCCGCCCTGATGGGCGACGGCCAGCCGATCCTGATCGTCGACACGGTGGATCTGGTGCGCTCGATCGATTCGCTGCTGCAGAACTCCGGCCTCCAGAGCCAGGCCGCCCGCAAGCCAGCCAAGCAGGGCCAGCGCATCCTGATCGTCGACGACTCTCCCGTCGCCCTCGATCTGCAGGCCCGGCTGGTCAGCTCCCGCGGTTATCAGGTGGATCGGGCGGTCAACGGCATGGAGGCCTGGAAAACCATCCGCGACGGCGACTACCAGCTGCTGGTCACCGACGTCGAGATGCCGGAAATGGATGGCATCGGCCTGATCGAGGCCCTGCGCAAGGAGCCCCGCTTCAAGCACCTGCCGATCATCATCTCGTCGTCCCGCGATTCTGAGCAGGACCGCCTGCACGGGATGGAGGCCGGCGCTGACTACTATCTTGTCAAGAGCAACTTTCAGGACGAGACCCTGTTGGATGCCATTCATCAACTGATCGGACCCGCTTGAGCAGCACCACTTGAGGATTGCGATCGTCAACGACCTGGCCTTGGCGGTCACGTCGATCCGTCGGGTGCTGGAGCACGAGGGCCGCCACAGCATCGCCTGGGTGGCCCGCGACGGCCAGGATGCCCTGGCTCGTTTCGTTGCCGATGAGCCGGATCTGGTGCTGATGGATCTGGTGATGCCCCTGATGGACGGGGTTCAGGCCACCAAGCGGATCCGGGAGATCTCCCGCTGTCCGATCCTGATCGTCACCGCCGATGCGGGCCGCTCCTCCGGGCTGATTTTTGATGCCATGGGCCACGGCGCCCTGGATGTGGTCAGCGTGCCTCTGCTCACCGAGCCCCCGGCCGAGAGCGGCCGGGGGCTGCTGCAGAAGATCGCCACGGTCGAGCGCCTGCAGGGGCGGACCGCCGGCAGGCCACCGGTCCGCCCCGGGTCCCCCGCCATGCCGGTGGCCCGCCGCCGCCCGCCCCTGATCGCCATTGGTTCCTCCACCGGCGGTCCCCGCACCCTGGCCGCGGTGCTCGCTCCCCTGCCCCGCCAGATGGGCCATGCCGTGGTGGTGGTCCAGCACATCGATGCCCAGTTCGCCCCCGGGCTGGTGAGCTGGCTGGATGGCCAGATCGCCCTGCCGGTGCGGGCCGCCGAGGCCGGCCAGATGCCCCAGGCCGGCACCGTGCTGGTGGCGGTCAGCAACGACCATCTGGTCATCCAGGCGGATGGTCGCTTCGCCTATCAGCGCGAGCCGCTGGAGGAGCCCTACCGGCCGTCTGTGGATGTGTTCTATGGAAGCCTGGTCAAGCACTGGCGCGATCCCGGCGTGGCGGTGCTGCTCACCGGCATGGGCC
>JAPLID010000216.1 GCA_026389285.1 Cyanobacteriota bacterium | reverse complement strand
GTTTCAACTTCAACCAGTCGATCCTCGACGGCCAAGGCCGTGTGGTGAACACCTGGGCAGACGTTCTGAACCGCGCTGGTTTGGGCATGGAAGTGATGCACGAGCGCAACGCTCACAACTTCCCCCTAGATCTGGCTGCCGCCACCGCCACCCCCGTGGCACTGACAGCCCCAGCGATCGGCTGACCAGCTGCGCTGGTTACACATTCAGGAATCCCCCACCAGCTGCGGCTGGAGAAAGCCCCCTCTCAAGAGGGGGCTTTTTGCTGGGCTGGCTCCCCGTGTTCGACACTGGGCCAGAACCTTGACACCTCGCTCGCTGATGACCTGGGCCCTGACCGTGCTCATGGCTGGTGGGCTGCTGCTCTTCTTTAGCGACGCCTTCCTGATCGGCAGCTCACCGCTGCTGCTGCTCGCCTTCGCGGCCATCGGACTGCTGGTGGTGGCTGGATTTGTGCATCACGCCGAACACGGCCCCGCCGGCCGGCTCCATCCCGCACCGGTGCTGCTCGCCGCCATCGCCGCGCTTGGGGTGATGGGCATCAGCCGTGGCGGGCTGCTCTCGGTGGAGCAGGCCACAGCCTTGGTGGGAACAGCCGGGGGGATAGCGGAACGCTGGGGCCCCTCCCCGCTCCGCCACCGAACCATTGCCGCGCCGCTCTACTGCGGTGCCTTCGCTGGCATGACGTCAGAGCTGGTGCTGGGGCATCCAGGCTGGGTGTTGCTGGCTGGAGCCTTGGCCGGCCTGCTGCTCGCCCTGCTCAGCAACAGCTGGGGGGGCATCGGCGGCAAGCTCGGCACCACGGCGTTTCTGGCCGCGGCGGCCACCAGTGCCCTGGCTCTCTGCATGGGCGCGATCGGTCCAGGGGCTCCCCAATACGCCTACTCCCAGGCGGAGGGGGTGGGCGTGCTGATCGCGGCGGTGCTCTCCCCGCTGGTTACCCAAACCCTCAGCTTCCGCTACCGCCTCGGGGTGGTTCTTGGATCCTCGCTGCCATCCCTGCTGCTGGCTGTTCTGTTGCCGCCGCCGCTGGCGGCAGCCTGGTTGGGGGCAAGCTTCGTGGGCATGACCTCCCCCGAGCGGCTGGGTCCCCAGCCGCTGCCGGTGCTGATGGCGATGGGCCTGCTGTTCGCGCTATTCAGCCTGTGCTTCCAGCCTGGTCTCGGAGGGATCGGGGGAGATCTGGGAGCAACGGCTGCGGTGTCGGTATTCGCCGTGCTGGGTGCACGGGCCCTGCTGTCAGCCCTCCGGCGGCGGCGCCCATCGGGCTATCCAGAGCCCGATGGGCGAAGTCAGGCCTTGCTCCAGACCACCGGGCTGCGCCGCCTGGGGTAGAGCTCACGGCACAGGGGGCACACGGTGCCGTCGCAGCCACGGGCGCTGCAGTGCTCACGCCCGTAAAAGATGATCTGCAGGTGCAGCTTGTTCCAGGCCTGCCGCGGAAACAGGCGCTTCAGATCGGTTTCGGTGCGCGTCACGCTGGCGCCACTGCTCAATCCCCAGCGCTGGGCCAGGCGATGAATGTGGGTGTCCACCGGAAAGGCGGGCACAGAGAAGGCCTGGGCCATCACCACCGAAGCCGTTTTGTGCCCAACACCCGGCAGGGCTTCCAGTTCGGCGAAGCTGCGGGGCACCTCGCCGCCGTGGCGCTCCAGCAGCAGTTCGGCCAGACGCTTCACATGGCGGGCCTTGGTGCGGGCCAGGCCCAGCTGACGGATGTACGCCAGGATCTCGGCCTCCGGCAGGGCGGCCATCGCCGCCGGCTCGGGCCCGGCCGCGAACAGCGCCGGTGTGACTTCATTGACCTTCCGGTCAGTGCACTGGGCACTAAGCAAGACCGCCACCAGCAGAGTGAAGGGGTCGCTGTGGTCCAGGGGTACCGGCGTTTCGGGATAGAGCTGCTCGAGACGGCACAGAATCAGGGCCGCCCGCTCCTGTTGTCGCAAGGCCGGATGCTGGCTTCAGGCACTTGAAACTAGACAGCCACCAGCTCCCGTCGCCGAAGGGCCTGGCTGCAGCAGCCGCTTTGTAGGCTCGTTCCAGCATCGATGGCCCATGGGCAGCAGCTTCGGCGAACTTTTCCGCATCAGCACCTTCGGTGAATCCCACGGCGGTGGTGTCGGCGTGATCGTCGATGGCTGCCCGCCACGGCTAGCGCTTGACCTGGAGGCGATCCAGGCCGAACTGGATCGGCGCAAACCCGGCCAAAGCAAGATCACCACCCCCCGCAAGGAGGACGACCGGGTCGAGATCCTCAGCGGCCTGCTCGATGGCGTCACCCTGGGCACGCCGATTGCCATGGTGGTGCGCAAAAAGGATCAGCGCCCCGGCGACTACACGGAGATGGCGGTCGCCTTTCGCCCCTCCCATGCCGACGCCACCTATCAGGCCAAATACGGCATCCAGGCCCGCAGCGGCGGCGGCCGCGCCTCAGCCCGGGAAACGATCGGCCGGGTGGCCGCCGGCGCGATCGCCAAGCAACTACTGGCGAAGGCGGGCGGCACCGAAGTGCTGGCGGAGGCCGTCGAAGCCAACATCGTGCGCTGCCCCGATGCTGAGGCCGCCGAACGGATGATCGAGCGGATCGAGTCAATCGGCCGCGACGGCGATTCCTGTGGCGGCGTGATCGAGTGCGTGGTGCGCAACCCGCCGGTAGGCCTGGGCATGCCGGTGTTCGACAAGCTCGAAGCCGATCTCGCCAAGGCGGTGATGTCGCTGCCGGCCACCAAGGGCTTTGAGATCGGCTCCGGCTTCGGTGGCACCCTGCTGCGGGGCAGCGAACACAACGATCCCTTCCTACCGACCGACGACGGCAGCCTGCACACCGCCACCAACAACTCCGGCGGCATCCAGGGCGGCATCAGCAACGGCGAGGAGATCGTGCTGCGGGTGGCGTTCAAGCCCACCGCCACGATCCGCAAGGAGCAGCAGACGATCGATTCCGAAGGCAACGCCACCACCCTGGCCGCCAAGGGCCGCCACGATCCCTGCGTGCTGCCCCGGGCCGTGCCGATGGTGGAGGCGATGGTGGCCCTTGTGCTCGCCGATCACCTGCTGCGGCAACAGGGGCAGTGCAGCCTCTGGTGAAGGGGCTGGACTTGTTCGGCTCAGGCTTCGGTGCCTTTGGCCATGGTTGCCCCCTGGCGCTGGGGGAGAGGGACTGGCGTCACCAACCCCTCCAACAACCCTCAGCTGGAGGGTCCTTCCGCGCTCGCTGCTGAAGTTGTGGGCGCTGGGGTGCTGACAACGGCAGCAACCGTGGCAGCAACCGTGGCGGCGCTGAGTCGGCTGGCGGCCTTCGCCATGCGCTTGGCCACCGAGCCACCCGACTTGTCCGTACGGGCCCGCCGCGCTGGCCGTGCTGTGACGGTGGCCGCTGTTGAGGCGCCCAGCTGGGCTGCCGCAGCGCCCGTATCGGCCAACGGAGCATTCAGGACGCCGGTGGCCTCACCTTTGGCACTGGCTTCGCCTTTGGTACTGCCGGCCTTGCGGCTGGCGGCACTGCGGCTGGCCGAACGGACTGCCCTTGGCTTGGCTGCCGTGCCCTCGGCGGCGATCGCAGCGGATTTCGCGGCGGCTCGACCTGATGCTCTGGCTTTGGCGACGGGCGCCGCCGATGGGGCGGCCGTCGCCTTGCGGCGAACGGCGGCAGCAGCCCCGGTGCTGGTCGCCGTCTTTGGCTTGGCGGCAGCCACTGGTTTACTGGCAGCCACTGATTTACCGGCAGCCACTGGTTTACCGGCAGCCACTGACTGGCCAGCAGCCCTCGCCTTAATGGCAGCCGTTGTCTTGGTGGCAACTTTGCCCTTGGCCGCAGCCGCTGGTTTGGGCGCAGCTTTTTCTTTGGCTCCAGCTTTTTGCTTGGCCACAACCGTTGGCTTGGCTCCAGCCTTGGCCTTGGCGGCAGCCTTGGCCTTGGCAGCAGCCGTTGGTGTGTTGATCGCCGCTGGCTTGGCGGCGGCTCTGGGTTTGGCTTCCGCCTTGGCTCGGGCGGCGGGCCTGGAGCGGCTGCGATGCGACAGCACGATCGCCCACTCGGCATCGGTGAGATTGGCCGGCTTGGCACCATGGGCCTCAGCCACCTTGGCGGCCTTCTCGATGTCGGCGATCAGGTTTTGCCAGGAGGTGGCGAAACGCTTGTCAGATTGCGACTTGGCGCCACTTTCGACCAGGGTCTCGATCACACCCGCAGCAGAGACCTTCTTGCGACGGCGATTGAAGATCTCCTTCTGCAGCTGTGCGATGAGGGCATCAGCCTTATCGCTGAGCTTGATCGTGAGTTGAGACATGGAACAGAGATTTCTATCCAATGAGTAGCACTGTGCCATGCCAACGGCAACCTCAGGCCAGCGGATCGGGCTGCCAATCAAACCCTCAGATCCGCCAACAACGCCCGTAACGGAGACGGATCAACGCCATCGTCCTGACCATCCACTCCCTGGGCGGTCGGTGCGACTTGCAGTTGCGGCCCCCGCAACAACGACGATCCCAGCGCCACCGCATCGACACCGGACGCCAGCCAGGTGTTGACATCCGCGGGGGTCAACCCACCGGCGGCGATGCAGAAGGGCAATGGCGGACCGAGGGGATCGAGCAGGCGGCGCCAGTAGGCCGGCCCTAGAGATGCCGCCGGAAACAACTTGACGAGAGCGCATCCGCACTGGCGGGCACGATGCACCTCACTCGGCGACATCACCCCCGGCACCAGAGTGAAACCGGTCCCGCGGCGGGACGCCGCCAGCAGCTCGTGATCAAGAATCGGCGACATGCCGTAGCTGCAGCCCGCGGCAATGGCGCCATCCAGGGACCGGAGGTCGGTGATCGAGGCCACTCCCAGGGCCAGCTGGGGGAACAGGGCGATCAGCTCGCGCAACTGCTCAGACCAGCCAGCCGTGGGCTGAAAAGCCAACTCAATATGGCGCAGTCCCAACGCTTGAAGCCGCCCCAGCAACGGAGCGGCCTGAAGCGGATGTTCAGGCCGAAGAACCACCAACAGGGGTTGGCGGCGCAGGGAAGCGATCAAAGCCAACGCCGACGGCTGAACGGCAGCGGCTGAACTCGGAGGGGCCTGATCCGATTCAGACGTAGCTGGCCACCGTGACGTCACGGCTGATCAGCAGCTCCTGCAGCTCCTCGGCATCAACGGTCTCCTTCTCGACCAGCATTTCGGCCAACTCGTTGAGCACGGGGCGATTGGCGGTAAGCACCTCGGTGGCGCGGCGATAGGCCTCGGCCACCAACAGCGACACCTCCTCATCAATGGCGGCAGCGGTGTCTTCGGAGAAGTCGCGTTCGGCGGCGATGTCGCGGCCGAGGAACATGCCGCCCTGGGCGCGGCCCAGAGCCACCGGGCCGAGCCGATCGCTCATGCCGAAGCGAGTGACCATCTGGCGGGCGACACGGGCCACCTGCTGCAGGTCGTTGGAGGCGCCGGTCGTTACCTCGTCTTCGCCGTAGACGATCTCCTCGGCAACCCGGCCGCCCAGGGCGACCGCCATCTGGTTTTGGAGATAGGAGCGGGAGTAGAGACCCGATTCCATCCGCTCCTCACTGGGGGTGAAGAAGGTGAGGCCACCGGCGTTGCCGCGGGGAATGATCGAGATCTTCTGCACCGGGTCGTAGTCGGGCATCAGGGCACCGACCAGTGCATGACCAGCCTCGTGATAGGCCACCAGGCGCTTGCGGCGCTCGCTCATCACCCTGTCCTTTTTCTCGGGACCGGCCATGGCGCGCTCGATCGCGTCGTTGACCTCATCCATCGACACCTCGGTGAGCTGGCGACGAGCCGCCAGGATCGCCGCCTCATTCAGCAGGTTGGCCAGATCGGCGCCGGTGTAGCCGGGGGTACGGCGCGCCACCTTGTCGAGGTCGACGTCCTTGGCAAGGG
>JAPLID010000222.1 GCA_026389285.1 Cyanobacteriota bacterium | reverse complement strand
TGGGGGGCAAAACAGCCCTCAACGCCCGCTTCCAGAGCCTGGCGCTGCCCGCCACCGTCGTCAAGAACTGGCTGCCCGATCTCGATGGCACCAACAGCACGAGCGCCCGCGACCTGGCCCGGACCATCGCCCTGGTGGACACCGGTGAAAAATTGAGCCCCAGGGCCCGCGACCTCTACCGCGAGATCCTGTCCCAATCCCACACCAACACCCTGATTCCGCTGGGGCTGCTGATGGGCCTGGGCAAGGATGGCCCCGACCCCGACAGCGAACTGCAGCCCTTCGGTGTGACTGTGTATAACAAAACCGGCGACATCGGCATCGCCTACTCCGACGCCGCCCTGATTGAGCTGCCCAATGGCCAGCGGGCCGTGGCCGCCTTCATGGTCAAGGGCCCGTTCAATGATCCCCGCTCCGCCGAGCTGATCCGCTCGATGGCCGGCGCCGTGGCCAAAGCCCTGGTCGATCGCCGATGAGCCGCCTCCAGCCCCTGCTGCTCCTGGCCCTGCTGACCTCCGGCGCCGCCGAGCCGCTCCGAGCAGCCGCGCCTCTGCGGGCCGCCCAGCCGAGCCCCCAGCCAGCCCCGCGAGCGCAAACCGCCCCGCGAACGCAAACTGCCCCGCGAACGCAAACCGTGCTGCGAACGCAAACCGTGGCCCCCTTGCCCGGCGGCCTGGACAAGGTGCCGATGGTCAACGACAACAACCCCGAGCTGATCGTCAGCCCCGGGATCCTGTTTTCGGGCTTCGACCCCGGCCGCGGCTGGAACGGCACCCCCCTGACCCAGGCGGGCGCCCACCTCAACACCCCCCTGAGCGGCCCGTTCGAGCTGTTCAGCCACCACGTCTACGCCGGCAAGGCCGAAACCCTCGATTCAACCCTCTGGCTGGCGGTGGTGGCCGCCCCCCGCGGTGATCGGCCGGTGCGGCTGCGGCTGCGGGCCGGCTCCACGGCCCTGTCGCAATCGGTGGACGGCAAGGAGCCGTCGGCGCCGTTCCTGCCGCTGCCGGCGCTGCTGAACCAGGGCGTCACGGCGATCTGGTCCGGCCCCGGCAGCCGGGTGGCCACCGAACTGCTGCGGCGCGAACGCAGCCCCCAGCTGCCGCAGGAATGGATCCTGCCCCCGGGAACCCTCAGCACCTTGTTGGTGCTGCCGATTCCGGTGCGGGGCCTGGATCCGCTGCTCAATGGCCGCAATCTGCAGCTGCGGCTCGATAGCGACGCTCCGATGGACCTCGCCACCCTGGCCGCCTTCGGCGACAACGAGCAACCGCCTGCGGCGGCGGTCTGGGCCCAGCTGCTGCAAGGCGGCCTCAGCCCGAAGGAACACACCCCCAGCCCCAAGGGCAGTCCCGGCCCGATGATCTATTCGCGGGTCAGCGGCGTCGAGCAGGGCAGCGCCTGGCGGGGACGCCTCACCGATCCGGGCCAGAGCAGCCTGGCGATGAGTCGGGCGCCGATCTCCTGGCCGATCGCCTCGCTGGAGCGGGGTACCTTCGGCACCGGCCAGGTGCAGGCGCCTGCTTTGAGCGCCTTCTATCCCGGCACCGCCTGGGCCGCCCACGGCAGCTACGGCGTTGAATACGACCTGACCCTGCCCCTGCGCAACGACACCAGCGCCCCGCTGAGCCTGCAGCTGGCGCTGGAATCGCCGCTCAAAACGGACCAGGCCCTCGGGGGCCTGCGTTTCAACAGCGTGCCCGGCAAGGCGGTGCTGTTTCGCGGCACGGTGGAGGTGAGCGGCCTTGATGGCGCCGCTGGCAAGCCAGCTGGGCGCCAGGGCTTCCACCTGGTGCTGCGGGCCGGCCAGATGGGCCCGGCCCTGGGCACGGTTACCCTGGCGCCGGGCCAGCAGCGGCAGCTGCAGGTGCGCCTGATCTATCCGGCCGATGCCACCCCGCCCCAGGTGCTGTCCTTGCTGCCGCTCACCGCCGCCCCGGGGCCTGTGAAACAATCCCAGTCACCGCCGATCGCCGCCCCGTGAGTCCGTCGAGAAAGCGCCGGGTCTTCCCGTTTACCGCCATCGTCGGGCAGGAGGAGATGAAGCTCGCCCTGCTGCTCAATGTGATCGATCCGCGCATCGGCGGCGTGATGATCATGGGCGACCGGGGCACGGGCAAATCCACCACGATCCGGGCCCTGGCCGATCTGCTCCCGGAGATCGACGTGGTGGCAGGCGACCCCTACAACAGCTCGCCGGACGATCCCGATCTGCAGAGCAGCGAGGTGCGTGAACGCGCCGATCGGGGCGAGAGCCTGGCGATCGAACCGCGCCAGGTGCCGATGGTGGATCTGCCCCTGGGAGCCACCGAAGATCGCCTCTGCGGCACGATCGACATCGAAAAGGCCCTGAGCGAGGGGGTGCGGGCGTTTGAGCCGGGCCTGCTGGCCAAGGCCAACCGCGGCTTGCTGTACGTCGATGAGGTGAACCTGCTCGACGACCAC
>JAPLID010000111.1 GCA_026389285.1 Cyanobacteriota bacterium | reverse complement strand
CTGCCAGCCGGTGGTGGAAACCTGGATCCGGGTGCATCTGCACCTCCAGGAGCACCACCGGGAACTCGGGGCTGCCGTTTTCGGCACATACCGTGGTCTCCCTGGGCCAGAGCACGCCGTCCAGGCGGTGGCTCAGCTCTTTGATCTCGAGGGCCTCAAAGCGATAGAGCCGATCCCCGGGAGCGGCAGGATCGAGGCTGAATGCGGTGGCAGCGGCGGCTGAGCCGGGTAGAAGCGCGCGAATCAGGTCGGGGGCGCTCTGGAAGACTCGGTAGTACCAGCGGTCAGTGTTCGCAGGCGACGGTTACTGAAGCGGCGAGCGCTGACTGATTAAAGGATGGGAAGCAGGATTCAGGCCTTCAGCGCCGGTTTGCGCTGCTGGATCTGCTGCTGCCAGAGCGACGCATAGCGGCCATGCCGCTCCAGTAGCTCCGGATGGCTGCCGCGCTCAACGATCCGACCCTGCTCATTCACACAGATCAGATCTACGTTCACCATCGTGCTCAGCCGGTGGGCGATCACCAGCACCGTATGGACCGACTCAAAGCGCTTGATCGCCTCTTGCACTAAGCGCTCACGATGAGAATCCAGGACACTGGTGGCTTCATCCAGGATCAACAGTTCTGGCTGTCTCAGCAGCACTCTTGCCAACGAAAGCCGTTGCCTCTGGACGCTGCGGAGCCGTTAACCACGCTCCCCAACAAGGGTGTCCTAGCCATTGGGTAAAGCCTCGATGAACACCGCCGCCTGGGCCAAGCGGGCAACGCACTCGATGGCCTCGCGATCAGCGCTGGCGGTGCAATAGGCGATGTTGTTGGCAAGGAGGGATAGACAGGGAAGACATCCAGACCAGAGACAGCGGTTATTACGTCAACATTTCACTGTTTCGAGACTCACCCCCGCCAGATCTCCTCAAGATCCAGCACCAGACCAGGCAACACCATGCCGCCATATAGCTCCGAAACGCCCTCCAGCCGCTGGGGTTCTGGTAGCGGTCCGTCTGACTGACGACCTGTCCAGACCTCCACCGCCTGCTCCTGCAACAACAACAGCCAGCCCAGCTGAGCACCATTGGTTTGATAGCCAGCCATCTTGCGGCGCAAGGCACTCACCCCCCTGGGTCCTTCGTCACTGGGGCTGGCCAGCTCCACCACCAGATCGGGACAGAAAGGAGGGAAACCGCTTCGCTGTTCTGGGTTCAGGGCCTGCCAGCGCTCCAGGCTTACCAGAGAGGCATCGGGGCTGAGGACAGAGCCATCGGGAAGGCGAAAGCCGGTGGAGCTATCGAACACCTTCCAGCCACCCGTTCGATCGGCCCAGAGCAGCAGACGCATCAACAGACGCGAATTGCGAGATCCGGTGTCACCGCCGGTAGGGGTCATGCTGATCAGATGGCCTTGGGCGTCAAGTTCCAGAACCGCATTTGGATTAGCAGCGCAGACCAACTGGAACTGCTCAGGAGTGAGTTGAAGCTCCTTCGGAAAAAACAGAGGCGAGGTTGCAAACGAAGCTTCCGTTGAACTAGGCGGAGCTGGATTGCTAGCAAGTGTCATACCCTTTCCTGATCAGTTCTGAACCCTAGAGTGATCAACCAGCTCCGCTTGTCTTCGCCAGGCTGACAGCGATATTGGGGCTTTCCGGATTCACATCCACGCTCTGCAGCTGGTGCCGCAGCACCAGATCCATATCCTCCATGGGGATCGCGCCTAGCAACACCTCATTACCAAGCACCATGGCACCAGTGAAGCAGCGGCGATTTTGAAGCGAACCTCCACCGGACCGACATAAGGAAGGCTGCGCCTGTGGCCATCGGCCAACACCACCTCGCGCCGCTCCAGTTCCGTCAAGTTCAGCTGAATTGCCAGGTGCTCGGGGATGCAGAGGTGCACGGCGCCGGTATCAGCCAAGGCAGACACCTCAACCGAGGCCAACTCGGGTTTGGAGGGATTGGAGAGGATAAAAACGCCTCGGATCAAGCCCATGACTGACTTTTGTGAACGAACTGTTGGATGAACCTAGACCGAGTTGGAGACTTCCAGCGGCTTTCTTTGGCTGATCTGCTGTTGCCATAGCGAGGCGTAGCGGCCTCCTTGCTGGAGCAGTTGATCATGGCGTCCCCTCTCCACGATCCGGCCCTTGTCCATCACACAGATCAGATCAGCATTGACGATCGTGCTCAGGCGGTGGGCAATGACCAGCACGGTATGGCCCTTCTCAAAACGCTCGATCGCCTCCTGCACCAGCCTTTCGCTGTGGGTGTCGAGGGCACTGGTGGCCTCATCGAGGATCAGCAGCTCCGACTTGCGCAACAGAGCTCTAGCCAGTGACAAGCGCTGGCGCTGCCCGCCGCTGAGCCGGTAACCTCGTTCCCCGACCAGGGTGTCGTATCCCTGGGGGAGGGCTTCGATGAAGGCTGCCGCCTGGGCAATTGCCGCCACCTCCTCGATACCGGACCGGCTGGCATTGGGTGTGCCGTAGGCTATGTTCTGAGCGATCGTGGCATTGAACAAAAAAGTATCCTGG
Organism: Cyanobacteriota bacterium; assembly: GCA_026389285.1. GTDB lineage: Bacteria > Cyanobacteriota > Cyanobacteriia > PCC-6307 > Cyanobiaceae > Cyanobium. The sequence continues at coordinate 12,681 of JAPLID010000111.1, read as the reverse complement.
CCAACCACTCCCAGACGCTGTTGCCAGCGTGCCAAATCCAGCTGTTTCAGATCGACACTGTCAATGAGGATGGAGCCCTCACTGGGGTCGTAGAGACCCACCAGAAGATCGGCGATCGAACTCTTTCCTGCACCGCTCGGGCCCACTAAGGCTACGGTGGTGCCATAATCGATGCGTAGATTGATTCCCTCGAGGGAAAACGGCAAGTTGCCTGCATAACGAAGAGACACATTACGCAGCTCAATGCTATTTTTTAGCGGCTCAGCCTGCAGACCTCCTGTACGAACGAACTGCTTATCATGATCATCGAGGATTGAATTTAACCTTGCAACGGCCGCCACGCTGACGGCGTAGCCATTGGCCAGACTGGCAAGACCACCGAGCCTGACGTTGAAGCGCTGCAGAGCAAGTACAAAGGTGACCAGACTGGGCAGCACTCCACTGGAACGGCTTGCGAAAGTGAAGACGCTCACCCCAGCGATCACAGCAATCGCGAGGATTGGCAGGAGCGCCGAAAAAGGGCCAATGACATTACCAAGCTTTGCAGCACGTCTCTGCAGTCGCTCATTGTTGCCTAAAAGGCCTTGAAAGCCATCAACCGCTTCTTGAAGTCCACCCGTCGTGTGCAATAGGCGAATACCCTGAATGTTTTCGGTGATGCGAACACCGAGTTCAACCCCAACCTCCGTAGCTTGGTAAGCGTTCATCCGGATCCGGGGAAGCAACTTGTGCTGGGCATACCAAAGAGAACCAGCCAAAAAGATAGCGACGAGAAGAAGAAAGGGAGAAACTGATAAAAGGATAAAAAGATAGATCAGCAGTTGCAGCGTATTAAGGACAAGGTTATTAGCCAATTGAATCTGGTTCTGAACTGTAGAGCCGCCCTCGCTAGCATAATTAAGTAGATCACCAACCCGAAACCCACCAGCACAAGCATAGGTGAAACTCAGAATCCGTCTGTTGAGGAGATCGGTGACCTGGCGATTCAACCGGGCGCTGAAAAAGCCACTAGCCACCCCATTGATGTACGTGCACAGGCTCATCAACACCTGCAGTCCCACCGCTAACAGCAGTAGCAGCACGAACAGCATCGGCGATGACCAGCTAGCGAAGCCCTCCAGCCACTGCCGCAGCCACGGCAGACCCTGAAGAGCCGGCAACTGGGCCAGCGAAGTGCTGGAGTTGCCGCTCATCAGCCCCACGGCCAGAAAAATGACCCCCAGGGTGGCCCCCTCACTCAGCGATCCCAGCAAACCGGTGCCGAACGTGACTGCCAGCAGCTTCCACTGGCGCCGCGCTGATTGGCGGATTAATCTTGAGGCCGGGGAGGGATCCAGCAGCGGTGCCAGATACGGACGCAGGATGCTCTTCAGAGCCACAACTCCGGGCCAAGTTGAGAACTTATTCCGACTCACGCCACCACCTTTCCGATTACGAAAGCAATCGATCCAGCACGATGGATCGCATCAATCTCGCGCTCCTTCTGGGGCCAACGCGCTTTGCGGGGTGCTAACTGGGGGACCGCCGCGTGCAGACGCGCCAGTGCCGCAAGGCCTTGGCGGATCGGCTTGGGATAGCGCCCCATGCTGGACAGGGAGTCGAGGGTATCGATAGCGGGCCAGAGGCGCTTCGGACTCAATTGCGGCACCTGGCTCAGCAGAGACAGCAGACCCCAGGCCGTGTGGTGGAAGTAGGAGGCATGAAACGGCTCTCCCTGGGACACCGTGCCCAGGAATAGTCCACCGGGCTTGAGCACCCTGGCGATTTCAGTCATCGCCACAAATGGGTTGTGCAGATGCTCCAACACGGCATAGGAAAAGATGCAGTTAAAGGATTGCGATTGAAACGGCAAGGCATGGGCATCAACCAACAGATCAGCGTCCTGCGAATCAAAATCAACGCCAAGATACTGGTGGCCGAGATACTTAATCGGTGCTTTCTGATCTTTCGGACCGCAACCAAGATCCAGCACCTTTGCTGGATGATGCAAGTGCTCCTGCATCACCGAAAGGAAAGCGGTTGAGTCCCTGAGTGCTGCCGGGCCGCGATAGGTTGATTCTGGTGCCGAAGTGGGTAGATCCAGCAGCCATTGCTGGGGCTGAAAGCTGGCTTTTCTGGCCAGGCTGAGGGACATTGGCGAAGGCGAATGCGCAAGCAGATCGCGGTCATGGAGAGATGCGAAACCACAGGCTGAGCAGCTCCAGTTGCTATCTATCCAGTTCAAGTTGTGACCACAGTCTGGACATTGCAGCAGTTCTAATACCCAGTTTTCTACAGGCAAGCGATTGCTCATTGTTGCTGTTTTTCCCATGGTGCGTTGGTCTGTCACTTCAAGCCCTCCACCAGATGCGACGCCCCACCCTCTGCAGGTGATCCAAAAGCTCTTGGGGCAGTTCCTGCTTCAGCACCAGATCCACCTGCCAGGGCAGCAGCAGCTCGTCGACGGCGGCCATCAACCGGAGACGATCAAGGGGAGCGAGAGCAACGCCTTCCAGGCACAGATCAATATCAGACCCTTCCCGATGACGTTCCATCGCCCTGGAGCCGAACAAACAGACGGCCTCCAGCCGTGGCTGGGCAGCAAAGAGCAGTTCCAGCTGCCTCTGACGAGATTGTGGGATGCCGGGGATGGGCGCTCCTGAGGCGGTCGTCGCGGTCATGCCTGTTCTACTTGCTGGCGCTGCTCCAGCCGCGATCGGAGCTGCTGGAAACAGGGAAGATAACTGACACTGATATGGGTGGCGATTGTGTCAGCTGTGGGGCGATTGTAGGTATGGCTGGTGAGGTTACGGTCCTGAATCATCAGCATCCAGGTATCGCCGTCGCTGATCAAACCCAACCGAAAGGCTTCCCGTAGCGTGTCCCGGGACCCCAGCAGATCGGCATTGCCCTGGCTTTGCAACAGGTCACGCAGGGTGTTCCAGGCCAACTCAAAGGTGTATTCAAACGCCTTGATCAGCCCCTGTTGCTCCCGTTCATTCAGCGCTGGTGGCTCCAAAAAGCGCTCTAGCTGCTCCAGGGCACGGCTGTAATTGGAAAAGCGCTGTTGCCAGCGGACATCCTGCCCCATCACCCCGGCCTCGATCGGTCAACTGTCACTGCCGTGCTCTCCAACGGGCTCTGAACAGGCAGATCTAGCCTGCCGCGCCAGCATGGAGCGATGAAGCGCGAGACGGGCAGGGGAACGGGGATCACTCGGCTCGGTGCCTGGGGCAGGCTGATGCTCGGGGTAGGCACCCTGGCGATGGGGGGCTGCCGGCCGCTTGGCTTGGAAGGGATATCTGGCTGGCCAGGACGGGGAAGCCAACAGGATGATTCCAGAACGCTTGATGCCCGCCACTTGGCCCTGGTGATCAACAGCGTCGATCCGCTCAGCGAAGCGATTGGCACCTATTACCAACGGGCTCGACACATTCCATCCGATCAGGTGATTCGGGTGCGCTTTGCGGCCGGGCGCACCACTCTGCCGGTGGCGGAGTTTCGCCGCATACGGCGCCAGGTCGAGCGTCAGACACCCGATCAAGTGCAGGTCTATGCCCTGGCCTGGGCGACTCCTTGGCGGGTGGGCTGCCAGTCGATCACCAGTGCTTTCAGCTTCGGCTACCGGCCGGAGGTGTGTTTCGGGCGTTGCGGTACAGCTCGCGTCAGCCCTTATTACGCCCGTGGCGATGTCCGGCGCCCTTGGGATCAGCTGCTGCTGCGGCCTTCGATGTTGCTGGCGGCCACCAGCGTTGCGGCGGGACGGGCCTTGATTGATCGCGGCGTTGCTACCGATGGCACCCACCCACCCGGCACCGCTTATCTGCTCAGCACCTCCGATCCCCTGCGCAATGTCAGGGCCTCTTCTTTCCCGCAGGCGGCCTCGGGACTCGGCCGCCTGCGGGTGCGTCTGCTCTTGGCCGATAGCTTGCGGAGCGCCTCGGATGTGATCGCCTATTTCACCGGCTCGACGTCTGTACCGGACATCGCCAGCAATCACTACCGACCTGGCGCCGTGGCCGACCATCTCACCTCCTACGGCGGCATGCTCACCGGCCCTTCTGGAACCAGCGCCGATGGCGGCTTGGGACAGATGAGTGCCTTGCGCTGGCTGGAAGCCGGAGCCACCGGCAGCTACGGCACGGTTGTGGAACCCTGCAACCATCACCGCCAAGTTCCCCGATCCGGGCCTGCTGCTGAGCTACTACCGCCGCGGCGACACCTTGATCGAGAGCTACTGGCGCAGTGTGGCCATGCCGGATCAGGGGGTGTTCATCGGTGAACCGTTGGCGCGGCCTTGGATCCACAAGCGATGTGCTCAGCTTCTTGTGTTCCCTACGTCTGATTGATTTCGTTCTTCAGCCCAGCCAGCATCGACTCCAGTTCAGCCAGCAGATGCTCACGGCTGGCAGGCAGATTGAACGGTCCTTCTTCGTAGCGAGCCTCAACCGCGAACACCTGGAGCTGGAGAAGCTCATCAGCCAGACAGATGCCGGCATCGCTGGCGAGTTTTTGAAGTTCATGACTTCGAGTCGCTTGCCTGTTACTGAGGACGATGCTGGCCTTCAGTAACTTTTCCAGAGCTTGTTGGGCTTGAAAGCCCCACTCCTCTTCAGGATAAAGAGATGAAAGATTAAGCTCCATCGCCAGCAGATGGCGCTGCACAAGCCTCAGCAACAGCTGGGCATCTTCAGCAGGCGGCATAGAGAACTCGTCCTTCCCTTGCCACATCGCCCATCACATGCCAACGGGAACCAGCCATGCGCGTCGCATCGGCCTGACCCAAGACCAAAAGGTCCACATCCTGACCCACTGCTCCAAGAACCTGGCGGTATTGAGACCAGCGACTGGTCTTCAACGCGGGGCTCAGATTGGCTTCACGACAGATCACCGCCAGGTCGAGATCGGAGCTGGGCTGAGCCTCGCCTCGCGCCCTGGAGCCGAAAACGATCAGCGCCAGTACACCCTCGGCGTGGCTCAGCTGCGACAGGCCTGATCCAAGCGCTTCAGGGTCAAGCCCCTGACCCAGATCAGGATCGGTGGGCAAAGCCTTCGCCACCGACCAGAAGCGCTGGGGTGAGGGCGGCGGACTGAAGGGAGCCATGCGGTCGGTGCAGATCAGTGCAGATCAGTGGGCGCGCTGGTGCCAGGCCCAGGCGTGCTCGATGATCGTCGCCAGTTCGGGATAACGGGGGCGCCAGCCCAGTTCGCTGTGGGCCTTGCCGGCACCGGCCACCAGCTGGGCCGGATCGCCGCCGCGACGGGGAGCCACGTGGGCCAGCAGCCCCCGGCCGGTGACGGCCTTGGCGGTTTCGATCACCTGCTGCACCGAATAGCCGGTGCCGTTGCCCAGGTTGTAGAACAGCGGCGCCGTGACCGGCTCATCGCGCTCCCTCAGCCGCAGCAGCCGCTCCAGCCCCAGCACATGGGCATCGGCCAGATCGCTGACGTGGATGTAGTCACGAATGCAGGTGCCATCGGGCGTGGGGTAATCGTCGCCGTAGATCTGTAAGTAAGGACGGCGGCCCCCCATCACATCCAGCACCAGCGGAATCAGATGGGTCTCCGGGTTGTGGTTCTCGCCCAGATCGCCGGCCGGATCGGCGCCAGCGGCATTGAAATAGCGGAAGATCACGCTTGGCAGCCCGTAGGCGCTGGCGAAATCCGTGAGCAGCTGCTCCACCATCCACTTGCTGCGGCCGTAGGGATTGATCGGCGCCTGCGGATGCTCCTCGGTCATCGGCACCTGCTGGGGCACCCCGTAGGTGGCGCAGGTGGACGAGAAGACAATCGGGATGGGACCAGACTGCTGGCTGGTTTCAGCGCCCTGCTGCGGCACCGCGATCAGGGTCTCCAGCAGGGTGAGGGTGTCGCCGAGGTTGTTGCGGTAGTACTTGGCTGGATCGCTGACCGATTCGCCCACATAGGCATAGGCCGCGAAATGCAGCACCGCCTCGATCGGTTTGCCCTCCAAGCCGGTGGCCGCCAGCTCGGGATGGTGTCCGTGCAAGTTGGCGGTCGCCCACCTGGCCAACCACCAGGGGCACCTGCAGGGTCTGGCGCACGATCTCGGCATGGCCGTAGACCAGGTTGTCCAGCACCACGGTCTGATGACCGGCCCGGCTCAGGGCCCGTACCGCCTGGCTGCCGATGTAGCCCGCACCACCGGTGACCAGAACCCTCAAAGCCGCACCTCAGCACCGGTTTGCCGACTGGAAATGTAGTCCGCGACCGTGCTGTTCACTCCTTGCTCCAGGGGGATGTGCGCCTGCCAGCCCAGGCTGGCAAGCCGGCTCACATCGAGCAGCTTGCGGGGCGTGCCATCGGGCTTGCTGGCATCCCAGCGGATCTCACCGCGGAAGCCCACCGCTTTGGCCACCAGCTCCGCCAGCTCTCGAATCGTCAGGTCGCAGCCGGTGCCCACATTGAGATGCTGCGGCTGCCCATCGGTGGGTTGCCAGTGCTCCAGGCAGAAGACCACCGCATCCGCCAGGTCGTCGACATGCAGGAACTCCCGCCTGGGGGTGCCGCTGCCCCAGCAGAGCACCTCGCTGGCACCGCTCTCGCGGGCCTCCTGAAAGCGGCGGATCAGGGCCGGCAACACGTGGCTGTTGGTGGGGTGATAGTTATCGACAGGCCCATAGAGATTGGTGGGCATCAGGCTGATCGCATCAAAACCATGCTGCTGCCTCAGGGCGCGGCACAACTGAATGCCGGTGATCTTGGCGATCGCGTACCACTCGTTTGTGGGCTCCAGGGCACCGGTGAGCAAGGAAATCAACCGGATAGCTGGCATTGGCGAGGATGCCGCCAACCCGGGCTGCCGCCAGCACCACCACATCGGGGCGGTGAGCGGCAAACCAATCGGCGGTGGCCACCGGGTCGGTCAGCTCCAGCTCCTGGTGGCTGGCGGTGAGCAAGGCACCGTCGCCGCTGTCAGGGGAGAGGTCAACGCGGGTGCCGGGAGTGTTGCTAGCGCCGTAGCCCCCGGCCCGCAGCCGCCGCAGGATCGCCGCCCCGGCCATGCCGCGATGGCCGGCAACAAAGATGCGATCGCTGGGCGAGATCAGGGGGGGGCCAGTCATGGCACCAACACCTGAGGCGGATTCTCCATCGATCCCACCACCTGGAAGCCCTCGCGCCGCAACAAAGCCTCCTTCGCCGCTTCCTCCTTGTCTCTGGCCACCATCTCGGACACCAGCTGCTCCAGGGTGGTGGTGGGGCTCCAGCCCAACTTGCGATGGGCCTTCCCGGGATGCCCCAGCAAGGTCTCGACCTCAGCCGGCCGAAAATAGCGCGGATCGATGCGCACCACGGTGGCGCCGTTGTCTCTGCGCACGCCGGTTTCGGCCACCCCCTCGTTGACCCACTCGATCCCGCCCCAACCCAGTTCAGCGACGGCCAGTTCGATGAAGCGACGCACCGACTCTTGGCGGCCGGTGGCGATCACAAAGTCTTCGGGCGGACCGCTCTGCTGCAGCATGCGCCACTGCATCTCGACATAGTCACGGGCGTGGCCCCAGTCGCGGAGCGAATCGAGATTGCCCATGTACAGGCACTGGTCGAGGCCGGCATCGATCCGGGCCAGGCCACGGGTGATCTTGCGGGTGACGAAGGTTTCGCCGCGCCGCGGACTTTCGTGATTGAACAGGATGCCGTTGCAGGCGTACATCCCATAGCTCTCGCGGTAGTTGACTGTGATCCAGTAGGCGTAGAGCTTGGCGACCCCGTATGGACTGCGGGGATAAAAGGGAGTGGCCTCCTTCTGGGGAGTCTCCTGCACCAGGCCGTACAGCTCGGAGGTGGAAGCCTGGTAGATGCGGGTCTTGGCCGTCAGGCCCAGGATCCGCACGGCCTCAAGCACCCTCAGCGTGCCAAGAGCGTCACTATTGGCGGTGTACTCAGGGCTTTCAAAGCTGACCGCAACATGGCTCTGAGCGCCGAGGTTGTAGATCTCATCCGGCTGAACCTGCTGGATGATCCGGATCAGATTGCTGCTGTCGGTGAGATCGCCATAGTGCAGCACCAGACGAGGATCGCTCTCATGGGGATCCTGGTACAGATGATCAATGCGATCGGTGTTGAAGCTGCTGGCCCGCCGCTTGATGCCATGCACCACATAGCCCTTCTCCAGCAACAACTCAGCCAGATAGGAGCCATCTTGACCAGTGATGCCGGTGATCAGGGCCGTCTTGGTCATGGGGTCAGGTGGGCGTGGGATGGGGAACGAAAGAGATCAGAAAGCAGACAAGAACGATCAAGGTGACTTCGCCCAATTGATCATATCGAAGGAATCAGACTGAGCTTGCAACTTGAGCCTGTTGCACAGATCTAAAAGTTATTTATTTTATAACTACTGACTCTATAGGTAGTCTTTCTATAGATGGACGACCTATCGATGGTCACTCTATAATTACCAGCTTTAAAGCTCCAAGCTTCTGGAGAGGGTCAATAGCGCTTAGATAAAGTTGTACTGGCGCAGGCCAGTTACCCCGGTGGCTCGGGCCTGGCGGCGGCTGAAATCGCTGACAGTGGGATTGCCTTCGACCCGGATCACACCCGTGGCCTGCTCCCACAGCTCACGGGGGACAGGGCTGAGGGTGTAATCCAGGGCCTCGTGGCGCTTGACATGCCACCAGCTGGAATTCTGGCAGTGATCGCACCAGAAACATTCCAGCCATTCTCCATTGAGAGGCAAGACCCGATTGAAAGCCGCCAGCAGCTCGTCAGAGCGACGCTTGCTGAGGCCACGTAACATCAACTGGCCCACCTCCGTGACGTAGAGGTGATACTTGGCTGAAACGCTGAAAAGACGTTGCTCAGGATGACGCGGGCAGAGAAGCTCACGGCGCTTTGAACGCTTACGCGAGCGTTTTTTAGAGTTGTCCACCAGAGAGATCTTCTGATCGTCCTGATGGAGCGGCTCCGCCATCTCTGGGCTGAAATTACCTTCAATCACCGCAGGCCACACTGAGGGGCAGAACAAAACAGGATTCCAATGGAAAACCTGTTCAGAGGCTGTTCGGAGAGGGCTGCTGCCCCCCTGATCAATCAAAACACATGAGGTGTTTTCTGGATCGGGAGAGGAAAGCAGCCGTCAGCGTCGAACGAACTTCTTCATAACATCTTAGCACGGCTAAGCGTCTCGTTACCGATCTGATCTACCTCGCTTGCTTCAGTCAAAAAAAAGCAGTCCCCAACGGGGACTGCTCGGAACCATGAACGCTGCTAAGTCTCCATCAAAGTTCTGACAAAGCAAGCATCAACAGCTCAGTCGCGACGACCACCACCCTGGAGGGCAATCACGAGGCGCAGGATGAAAATGAACAGGTTGATGTAGGTGAGGTACATGCCCAACGCACCGGCCAGATACTGATCGTCGCGATAGGTGCGAGGCATGGTGTAGAAGTCGACAAACGCCGCTCCCACAAACAGGACCGTACCGAAACCGGCGATCATCAGCTCAAAACCACCCACACCGAACACGCCCGGCGCAAAAATGCTGCCAACAATCTGGACGACCATGGCGATCACCAGGCCGATGATGCCCAGACCAACGACACCAGCCAGGGCCTGACCGACGTTGTCGCTCATGCGGCGGCCGAAGAAGGAGGCCAGCACAAAGGTAAAACCGGTGGCCAGGGCTGCCGTGCCGACGGCACCGATGCCGGCAGCGGCGACGGCGTAGCTGACGATGCCACTGAGCGTGAAGCCGGTGATCAGGCTGTAAGCCGTGAGGATCGGCAGGGCCGTGGCGTTGTTGCCCTTGGTGGCAGCGTTCTGGGCGACGAAGAACAGGATGAAGTTGCCGATCAAGGCCACCCAGAAGAGCGGCATGAACAGGGCGCGGCTCGTCGCCATCAGGGAGATGCCTCCCAACACCCCGACGGCGGTGAGCACCATGCCACCACCGACATAGGGCAGGGCCTTGTTGATCACGTTGGGGCCGACCAGGGAGCCCCGCTGGGCCTCCTGGATGGCTTGCTGGAAATTGCTGCTGGCCGGCATGGCGCAGAAGGTGTTGAAACTTCACCCATCCTGCCAGTGACGGCGAGGGCCTGTCGGCTGGGCCGGTGTGGATCCCCCTATGGGCGAGGCCCCTGGGAGCTGGAACCCGCCACCGCAGACGTTCGAATCGTTCTCATGGAACGCCGCGACTGAGCAGCGGGCTATCGAATGACGTCCTGGATCCAGACGTCAGCGATCCGGCGTCGCGGCGGGCATAAGCCTGCACCAGGCGCTGCACCAGGGGATGGCGCACCACATCAGCGTCGCTGAAATGGCAGATCGCCACACCCTCGACTCCCGCCAGCACCTGCTCCGCCTCGATCAACCCGCTTCGCTGGCCAGCTGGCAGATCAATCTGGGTGACATCACCGGTGACCACCATGCGGGAGTTTTCGCCCAGCCGGGTCAGCACCATGCGCATCTGGGCCGTGGTGGTGTTCTGGGCCTCATCGAGGATCACAAAGGCTTCCGCCAGGGTGCGCCCACGCATGTAGGCCAGAGGAGCCACCTCAATTACCCCCTTCTCCAGCAGGGCCTCGGTGCGCTCACGGCCCAGCAGAGTGTGCAGGGCGTCATAGATGGGGCGCAGGTAGGGATCCCCCTTCTGCTGCAGATCACCGGGCAGGAAGCCGAGCCGCTCTCCCGCCTCCACCGCCGGCCGGGTCAGCACGAGGCGCTCGACCCGTCGTTCTTGGAGCATCCGCACCGCCTGGACCGTGGCCAGAAACGTCTTGCCGGTACCGGCAGGGCCGATGGCCAGGGTGAGGTCGTGGCGTTCCATCGCCTCGATGAAACCCTTCTGACGCAGCGTGCGGGGCCGCAGGGAGCGTTCCTCGCTGCGGCCGCTGTCAAGAGCCGCAAGAGCGGTCTGGAGATCCACGGCTGCAACCGGCTCGCCGCGCTGCCAGAGCGGCCTGAGCAACTCGATCAGGCCAGCGGCCCGCTCCAGCTGGGCAGGGCGGCCGCTCAAACGCAAATCAAGTCCCCGCAGCTGAAGGGTGCAGCCGGTGAGTGCCTCGATACGTCGCAGATTAATCTCCGCCGCACCGGCCAGGGCCAGTGCGGATTCAGGAGCGCCCAAGGCCAGGATGAAAGGCTCTGGGGCGGAACGATCCTGGACGCTGCCGATGGCGATCAGGCCTCGGCGGTGGTGTCAGCGGCAGTGGCGTCAGCGGAAGTGGCGTCAGCGGAAGTGGCCTCCGCGGCGTGGGCTTCAGCGGCTGCCTGGGCCTCAGCCTCTGCAGCAGCTTTGGCTTCCGCGGCAGCGGCCTCAGCGGCTGCTTTGGCGGCGGCCTCGGCTTTCTTGGCCTCGGCGGCGGCGGCTTCGCGGGCAGCGGCCTGCTTCAGCTTGCCCACCACCTCTGCGGGGCGGATCGTCTTCTCGATCAGGCCGCCTTTCTCGAGCAGATAGCGCACAGTGTCCGTGGGCTGGGCCCCCTGGCTGAGGCGGGTGCGGATGGCCTCGGTGTCGAGGCGGGTTTCCTTGGTGCGGGGGTTGTAGAAGCCGAGCTCTTCGAGCGGACGGCCATCACGGCGAGAGGTGCTGTTGGTGGCCACGAGGCGAAAACTCGCTTCCCGCTTCTTGCCGAACCGCTTCAGGCGGAGCTTGATCATTGAGGCTTACCCGAGAAATGGGCAAACAATAAGTGTAGCCGTTGGGGTGAAGGGTCCCCAGCCGGTGTGGCTCAGAACAGGCCCCGGGCTCGGCCGGGGCAGATCAGGCTGTTCTTTCCTGTCCAGCCGGTGGCGCGCCAGATCTGGCCGCGCAGCTGATCGCGGACCAGGCGCAGCGGTGATTCCGGTTTGTGCTCTGAGGTGAGCGAACCCACCCCCTCCACATACCAGCCGGATCCACCGAGCATCACCTTGCCGATCGCCGTCATGCGTTTGATGTGCTCCGGGCTCGTTACCAGCAGCAGCAGGCCGGGCCGGGGCAGGGTGCCGAGCCATTGGCTGAGATCGGCGATCTCGGTGACGGTGTCACCGCAGGTGTCGATCGTCACCACCCGCAGGCGCTGTTCGGGGGTGAGTGTGGCATCGCGGACCAGGTTGAGGCTCTGACTGTTTCCGCCTGACACTGTCAGCACCAGCAGGGCGCGAGACCGTGTTTTCCAGATGTCGAGTGCGGTTCTGGTGCGTTGGTGATCGCCCATCGCCACCGCCACCACGTCCGGCAGGCTGGCGGGGTGGCTGGCGAAAGGATCCACTGGCGGCCTGATCCAGGGCCAGAACCACCACAGGAGAGATGCCGCTCCCAGGGAAAGGGCCAGGGGATGGCGCCGGAAAGGGAGTGCCAGCAGCTCAGCCAGTTCGCCCGTCGGGCCATTGCGCAGCCAGCGGATCGGGGCGGGCGTGCGATGGCGCTTGCGGCGGTGATGGCCACTGTGGCTCGACTTGACAGGCCTGCTGATGGTGTCTTCCGTTGGGCGTTTGCGCAGACAGGGCAAGAGGTGGCGCATCTGTCGTTGCAGCAGCAGGGCGCAGCGGCGGCCTGCCTGCATGCTCCTGCGGGACTTCGCTTGACCGATCGCGCGAACCAGCTCCTGCATCTCCTCCGGAGGGCTCTGCTGGAGCCAATTGAGCAGGCTGGGTATGCGCTGGCGGCGACGGCGACGGCGGTAGCGACGTCGCTCCTTTTGCGGCGGGTCGGCGCGTCCGTTGGGATCGGAAGGGGTCAAGGCTCGCCGAAGCCCT
>JAPLID010000214.1 GCA_026389285.1 Cyanobacteriota bacterium | reverse complement strand
GTTGTCGTCGTAGAGGGCGATCAGCTTGCCCAGGCCCAGGTGGCCGGCCAGGGAGGCAGCCTCGGAGGAGATGCCTTCCTGGTTGCAGCCGTCACCCATCAGCGCATAGGTGTAGTGATCGACCAGATTGACGCCGGGACGGTTGAACTTGGCCGCCAGGTGGGCTTCGGCGATCGCCAGACCCACGGCATTGGAGATGCCCTGGCCGAGCGGGCCGGTGGTGACTTCGACCCCAGGGGTTTCAAAGGTCTCGGGGTGACCTGGCGTCTTGGAGCCCCATTGGCGGAACTGCTTAATGTCCTCGATCGTCACCGAGTCGTAGCCGGTGAGGTGCAGCAGGGAGTACAGCAGCATGCAGCCGTGGCCTGCCGAGAGCACAAAGCGGTCTCTGTTGAACCACTTGGGATTCTTGGGGTTGTGGCGCAGCACCCTGTCCCAGAGGGCAAAGGCCATGGGCGCGGTGCCCATCGGCAGCCCCGGGTGTCCAGAGTTCGACTTGTTGACGGCATCAATCGCCAGGAAGCGGATGCTGTTGATGCACAGGCTTTGGACGGACGTGGAGGGAGCGACGACCATGGCTGGGCTTGGCTAAGGGGTAAGGGTGCTGGGATTCCAGTGGATGGAGTGAATCTCTGCGTGGGACGCGGCGATTCAGGTCATCCGACGGAAAGCGAGGCAGACGTTGTGGCCGCCGAACCCGAAGGAGTTGGAGAGCACCACGTTCACGCGGTGTTCCCGGGCCTCATTGGGGACGACATCCAGATCACAGGCCGGATCGGGATTGCTGTAGTTGATCGTAGGCGGTACGAGGTTGTGGCCTATCGCCAGCACCGCCGCCACGGCCTCAATGCCGCCGCTGCCGCCGAGCAGGTGCCCGGTCATCGACTTGGTGGAGCTGACCGGAATCCGGTAGGCGTGGTCGCCCAAGGCGGACTTGATCGCGGCCGTCTCGTTGCTGTCGTTGGCCTGGGTGCTGGTGCCGTGGGCATTGACGTAGTCGACCGCTTCCGCCTCAAGACGGGCATCGGTCAGGGCCAGGCGCATCGCTTCGGCACCACCGACCCCGCCGGGGGTTGGTGAGGTGATGTGATGGGCATCACATGTGGTGCCGTAGCCGACGATCTCGGCCAGGATCGTGGCGCCCCGGGACTGAGCGTGCTCAAGGCTTTCGAGCACCAGCACCCCGGCACCTTCCCCGATCACGAAGCCGTTGCGCTCGGCATCGAACGGACGGCTGGCGGTGGTCGGGTCGTCGTTGCGGAAGGAGAGGGCCTTGGCGCTGGCGAAGCCGGCGACCCCGAGCGGCGTGATCGCCGATTCGGCCCCGCCGCAGAGCATCACATCGGCCAGGCCGAGCTGGATCTGGCGGAAGGCATCGCCGATGGCATTGGAGCCGGCGGCGCAGGCGGTGGCGACGGCGCTGCTGGGTCCCCTGGCCCCGAGGGCGATCGCCGCCAGGCCTGTGGCCATGTTGGGGATCATCATCGGCACGCAGAACGGGCTGACCCGGTCGGGACCGCGGTCGGCCAAGACATGGGCCTGGGTTTCCATCATCAGCAGGCCGCCGACGCCGGAGCCGATGGCCACGCCCACCCGCTTTTCATTGCGCTCATCAATGGTGAGGCCTGCAGCGGCCACGGCCTGCTTGGCCGCAACCACTCCGAACTGGCAAAAGCGGTCCCAGCGCTTGACTTCCTTCGGTTCCAGCCAGCCAGCCGGGTTAAAGCCCTTCACTTCCGCAGCAAAGCGACAGGCATGACGCGATGCATCGAACAGGGTGATCGGTGCGACGCCATTGCGACCTCCGCTCAGTCCCTGCCAATAGGTGTCGACATC
>JAPLID010000050.1 GCA_026389285.1 Cyanobacteriota bacterium | reverse complement strand
TTCTGCTGGAATTGCGTCAGCTTACAGGAAGCGCCCGAATTAAGCGCTTGACGCTTTAATTTGTCATTGGACGGTTCCGAGAACCACCTGCCACTGACTGGTCCATTCTGTGAACCACTTGTGGGCAAGTTGTCGAAATCACTGTCAAAGCCATGATGGGGCATAGGCTTTGACAGTGATTTCGAGAACTGTAGCTGTCGTTCACGGGTCAGAGAACCACCTGTTCGGGCTGATACACAATGTTGCGAGCCTGCTGAATCATTCTTCCCTAAATCTGTACCGGAACTAGCCCCTCATCCTGTTTTGCTGGCGCATGCTGCACCCGATCGGCCAAACCCGACGATGAGCCATCCAGCCGCTCAGGCTACCCGTTCACCTGAGAAGCGCGCTCTGTTTGAGGGAGCTTATGTGCACGCTGCTCCAACTGAGGGTGGAACGTCATTTCCACCATCTCGCTTGCCTCCCCGGCAGCCTGCAGACCAGCTTCCCCATAGCCTCCGCCTTTCTCTGCCGATCACCTGATGGTCCCCGGGTGGCAATAGCCCACAGCAGCACGAAGTGCTTGGCCTCCAGGAGTCGCAACCGATCCCGCAACAAGTGGCTGCCGCTCTCTCCGCCCGAGAAGCAGGCCCTGGCGGCGGCCGGCACCGACCCGCTTCTGCAGCCCTGGCGGGAGCACGCCACCCTCCGCTCCCTGCGGGAGCAGCTCCAGCTCTGCTTCGACTGCTGGAACCTGCTCGATGCACCCGGCGGCACCAGCCGTCGCTGCGTCTACCTGCCGCCCGGCGCTAAGGAGCCTGACGCCAACTACCGCAACCGGGTGGAGAACGCTCGCCCTAGCGGCTTCTTCCGCGATGCGTTGCGCACCTACGCCGGGATGCTCTCCTTCCTGGAGTACCTGGCCCTGCCGCCCTCGCTGCAGCGGGTGATCTCCGATGTGGATGGGCGCGGCACCGATCTGGGTGTGTTCCTGTTTATCGCTGATCTGCTGGTGCTGCGCGATGGCGGCTGCTTGATCCTGGTGCTGCCGCCCCTGCGGGGCTGGCCGTCGGAAGGCCACCGCCTCGATGCGATCCGCCGCGGTGATCGCCTCTCGCTGCCCCGTCTCTCGTTGGTGCCGCGCGGTGATCTGCTGGATTGGCACCTGCCCAGCCCCGACAGCCCGCCACACCGGATCTGTTGGCGGCAGGACCGCAGGGCGCCGCAGCCGCCGCTCTATGACAGCGCCATCCCGGTGCATCACCTCGGCTCTGACGGTGGCGATGGCGTCACGGCACCACGGCTCGAGGACTGGCTTTACCACCAGGCGACCCTCGGTGATGACGGCCTGGCCGTCGAAACCTTCGCCGCCGTTCCCAACAGCGCGGCGGCCAGCGGCCGGGCCGCCAGCGTCTATGGCGCCAGCGGGTACACCGCCCAGCGGCTTGGCCCGCCGCTACTCTTGCCCCGTCAGCACACCATGCCGGTGGTCTGGTACGCCGCCGATGGGGCGGCCTTTGGCGAGGGCGATCTGCCCCACCTGGGCCTGGCCAACCAGTACCTCACCCACTACCGGCTCAAGAGCGAATACGAAGACCTCCTCAGCCGCTGCGCCCTGCCGGTGGGTGTACGCA
>JAPLID010000081.1 GCA_026389285.1 Cyanobacteriota bacterium | reverse complement strand
TGGCGACGGCTTCCTTGATGATGGCAGAGGCATTGGCGCTGATGGTGGCGGCAGCACGCACGCGCAGCTCGCCGCTGGCGAAGTACTGCTCAAGCCTGCCGATGGAGCCGCCGTCAAGGTAGAGACCCTGAACGTCGGACTGATTGATGACGTTGGTGATGGCGTCTTGCATGGATCCTGAGAGGAGTGGCGATGAACGGGGAGGGGAAGAGACCTCAGGAGAGGGCGCCGACGACGTAGTCGAAGTAGAAACCAGCTTCCTCGGCATCAGCGCCGGTGAGGATGCCGGTAGCAACCGACTTCATTTCGCGCACGGCTTCCGCCATCGCTTCCAGGGGAGTGCCAAGGGCTCGGTACATCTCCCGGGCGCCGATGATGCCGATCTCTTCGATCGGTGTCACATCGCCGGCAACGACGCCGTATGTGACCAGGCGCAGGTAGTAATCCATGTCCCGCAGGCAGCTCGCGGTCATCTCCTCGCCGTAGGCATTGCCTCCGGGAGAGATGACATCAGGGCGCTTCTGGAAAAGCTGGCCTCCGGCCTGCTTGACGATGCGCTCGCGGCTTTCGGCGAGGACCTGGGCGACGCGGAGGCGACGCTGACCACCAGCCACGAACGACTTGATCTGGTCGAGTTCGCCGGGGCTGAGGTAGCGGGCTTCGGCGTCCGCGTTGATGATCGAGTTGGAGACGATGCTCATGCAGTTCTGCCTCGAAACAAGCGGTCGCCGTTGAAGGAGACCGGTATCCGGTGGGTAAGGGTTGAGGCCGACAGTGTCGACCGCCTAATCATTCTGCGGCAAGGCTCGTCTGGGTCCCCGTCGCCGGTAACAGATCTTCACGGCCAAATCCTGGTGAAATCCCTTTGGCCGCAAAGGTTCTGCCGCCAGTTGCCGCCTGCCACCTGCTGCAGCAATTGTTAATCACTTTCGGGCTCGCGCGCGGAGCGATTCAGCTGATCAACGGATCAATCTTTGTGCTGATTTAACTCTTGAGCGCAGAAAAGCCATTCACAAGTCCAAACCTCCCGAAGTCAATCTCCGGGAGGGTTGGACTTGTTGAATTGTCGAGTCCGGTGCTGTTGTGAGCTCACCCCTCCCTGGGCGAGAGGGGTCTCAGAGGGCTCCGCCCAACGGTGGATTGAGGACGGCTTTGCCACCGTAGAGGTTGGCCGTGCGATTGGCCGTGCTCAATGGCAGGCTATCGGCGGTGTTCAATCCCTTGATGTCCGGCACGGTGTCGCGGCCCAAGCTGGCGGCATAGTCCGCACTGGAGAGCACGGCTTCAATCGCCGCCCTTTGCCCTTGGTTGGTGCGCTGGAAAGGAAGCGACTCATTTCTGCTGGCTGGGCCGCGCGACCGAGAAGGGCGAGATAGACCGCCGATTCACCCCGTAGGAGAGCCACGCTCAACACCCCATTGCGGATCTGGGACTCAGCATCGCCAAGCCGCTCCGCTGCGGAGGTGGTGTGATTGAGGAGTTGGCGATAACTCGCTTCGCTCAGCTGACTCTCGCCAGCGGCGTTGGACAGCTGAACGGAACGGTAGAGGCTCTGGCGGCGGCCTAAACCTTGGGGGGTGCCGGGGCGCAGAGCTTTTGCCATGGCAGCATCGGGTTGTTCGGCGATCGTCGCGGTGTAACCGCTGCCCAGACCCCCACGCTAGTTCCCAGAGCCAATCTCAGGAGCTGGCGCCAACGGTGCTGCGGCAGCCGGGGCCGCTGAGCGGCGGGGCAGAGGGGTAGCGACTCCGGGCTGCCAGCGCTGGGCGCTCCAGCTGCGGGTGGGCAGGGGCGGCTGCTTGATGCTTTGGGGACCGGTGATGCTATTGCTGACGGTGGATTCGCTCTCCGACTGGCCGCCGCTGATGGCGGCCGTCCAGTTACCACGGATAACCCGGTTGCGATCGGACAGGTTGCGGGCCGTGATGTCGGCGACGGTACGCAACTGCTGGGGACGCTGGGCATCCGGCCGCTTGCTCGGTGTGAGATCAGCCGACGCCTGGGCGTTGATGGGGCGACACAGGGCTGGAACCTTGCGGGCGTTGCGGTCATTGGCGGTGATGAACCGCTCGTAGGGGACGGTGTCCTCGCCGAAGGTTTCGTTGTATTCGGGGCTGTTGATCATGGCGTCGACGACGCCATAAAAACCGCTACGGGCTGCGGTGTCGAAGTAGCTGTCGATCTCCCAGCGGCCGAAGGTGGGGCGCCCCAGGATGCGGCGATGCATCACCTCGATCGCTTTGCAGATGTAGAGGCCACTCCAGTAGCGGCTCCGGAAGGCTTTGGAGCGGGCCACCTGGCGGATGAACTCCCGCAAGCTGATGTCACCGTTTTCGAGCTTGATCTCCTCGACGGTTTTCTGTTCACCGGCATAGCCGGTGGTGCCCAGGATCTGGACATAAACGCCACGGATCACCGCCTGGGTGGACGCTTCGGTGCCCCGGATGCTGGGCTGACCGCCGCGACTGGGCACGGAGTTGCCGCCGGTGGCGATCTGTTGCAGCCGCAGCACCTTGGGCCCGACCCGCCGGGGGGTGGACTTGCGGAACTGGGAGCTGTCCATCTGGCCGGGCTGGCGCATGCCATTGCCGATCAGGATCCGTCGGCTGTTGTAGCTGAATGGGGCCGGACGGGTGGCCACCGACGCGGTACCTGACGGGAAGATGGCGCCGTAGCTGAGGCCAATCGGGTCGTTGCCGCCGCCGTAGGGGTGCTGGTCGGCGAAGGGCTGACGGTAGGAGGCGTACAGGGTGATGAACTGGGGAGCCCCTTCGAATGGAGCGCTGAAGCGGAACAGCTTCCGGTTCGAGCCCCAGCCGGCGCTCTCCTGAGCCTCTTCGCCCAGATCACGGAGATAGGGGACGGTTTCCTCGCCGAAGACCCTGGCGTATTCGAGGCCGTTGACCAGGGCATCGACCAGGCCCCCCAGCCCCTTGCTGCTGACGATGGCGAAGTACTGGCGGAACTCTTCGATTGAGCTGACACCGCGACCCAGGAAGTGACGGAAGGCCAGCTCGACGACACGGCTGTTGGGGAAACGCCCGTAGAACTGCCGCTGATAATCCTTGCTGCGGCCAAGGGCCCGGACGAATTCCCGCATCGAGATCTGGCCCTGGCGCACCTGGGTGGCCTCGACGGGGCAGACCACCTGGGAGTAGGCCTTGGCGATATCGCGATCGAACACCTGGCGATAGGCGGCCCTGATCACCTCGGCTTTTTCACTGCCGGAGATCCGCGGACGCATCACGAAGCGCTGGGCTCCTTCAGCGGCGAGGGCGTAGATCGCGGGCAGCTGCAGGCCCTGGTTGACGGGGCTGCCCAGGCGGGCCCGGGTGGAGGGGGTGGGCACCTCCAGCTCCTTGAGCAGCACATTGAAGTAATCGATCACCAGGCTCCGGGCCTGGGGTTCGCCCTGGAACAGCCCGGCGCCGGCGGCGCGCATCTCCTGCAGGGCCACGTTGGTGGCGGCCAGGGAGCAGGCCTTCTCCAGCACATCCCGCAGGCCGCGGGTGTTGACGGCAAGGATGCTGGGGTCGCCGGCGACGATCGCGTAGCTGACGTAGCGCAGGAACCAGGCGAGGTCACGGATCGATTTCTTCATCCGCTCGGTGCCGTAGCGACCGACGCTGATGGGGTTGAAGCCGGTGGGCAGGATCACCCGCACATCGGCGTCGCCACCGGAACCTTCGAGCAGTCGGCTCAGCAGGTTGCCGCGGCTGGCGGCGGCGCCGGTGAAGGTCTGCACCGAGCGCTTGAAGGCCGCCTGGTCAGCGGCAAGGGGTTCGCCTTCGGCCCCGGCGCCGCCGGGTAGGGGGGAATCCAGATAAGAAAGCGGCGTGCCGCCCGCGAAGATGCGATTGGCCGCCTTGGCCACGATCGCAGCGGCATTGGCCGAAAGGCGCTGGGCCACCGTCACCCTGATCTGGCCACTCTGGAAGAAGGTGGTCAGGGCGTTGAGTTCGCCGACGTCGGGGAAGCGATCTTGCTGCTCCGCCTGACGGACGCTGGAGAGCGGCAGGGTGTCGTAGCACTGGGGGGTGACCCTGGTGCTGCCGCTGCTGGCGGTCACGGTCATGAACGAGAGCGAGCCGGGCCTTGGAACGTTACGGCTGGCCCTCCTGCCCTCCGGCCGGGCATGTACAAATGTTTGCAGCCCTAGCCCTCTTGGGCCCCGCTGCCGTGAAATGCTCGGCCAACGGCCCCGCTACCTGCCGATGAGCACCAGTCCCAGGGATGCCGCCACGCCCGTGGTGAGCGCCTTCTACGACCGATTCCCCTACCCCGGCGATCCCCTCCAGGACGGTCCACCGCCTGGATACAACTGGCGCTGGTGCGTCGACAGCGCCATGACGGCGGTCCTGGGAGTTCTGCCGCTGGCACCCCCCTCCGGGATCCGCACCTGGCGGATTCTCGATGCCGGCTGCGGCACCGGTGTGAGCAGTGACTACCTCTGCCATCTCAACCCGGGCTCCAGTGTGCTGGCGGTGGACATCAGCGCCGGCGCGCTTGATGTGGCGCGGGAGCGCCTGCGCCGATCCGGGGCGGCCCGGCAGGTGCGGGAGCTGTGCGTTGAGCAGCGAAGCCTGCTGGATCTCGAGGGGGAGGGCGGGTTCGATTACATCAACTCCGTAGGGGTGCTCCATCACCTGCGCGAACCGGTACAAGGGCTGCGGGCCCTTGCCCGTCAGCTGCGAGCCGGTGGGGTGCTGCATCTGTTCCTGTACGCCGATGGCGGTCGCTGGGAGATCCACCGCAGCCAGCGCGCTCTGTCGTTGCTGGAGGTGGGCACGGCGGGTGAGGGCCTGCGACTGGGGCGACAGCTGTTCAGGGAGCTGCCGGAGGCCAACCGGCTGCGTCGCCAACACGAACAGCGCTGGTCGGTCGATACGGCCGCCGATGCCAACTTCGCCGACATGTACCTGCACCCTCAGGAAACCAGCTACGACCTTGAGCGCCTGTGGCAATTCGTGGCACAGTCGGATCTGAGCTTCGCCGGCTTCTCCAATCCGCAGGTGTGGGATCCGGCGCGGCTGCTGCAGGGGGAGCTGCTGGAGCGGGCCCTGGCCCTGCCCCGGCGGCAGCAGTGGGCCCTGGTGGAGGCCCTCGATCCCGATATCAGTCATTTCGAGTTCTTTCTGACCAAGGGGCCGGTTGATCCCCCGCAGTGGACGGATGCGGCGCTGCTGGTTCAAGGCGGCCAGCCCAACCGCTGTCTGTGGGGATGGCCCTCGACCAGCCTGATGGGGCCGGATCTTCTGCCGCTCTCCATCAGCGCGGCTGATCTGGAGCTGCTGCAGGCCTTTGAGGCCGCCCCTGCGGGCACTCCTCTCGGCCAGCTCAGCCTGGAGATGGACAGCCCTGAGCGGCTGGAGCGGGCCCGGCGGCTGATCGCCGATCGCCTGCTGCTGCCCGTGAGCCCCTGACTGCCAGGCTGCGGCGCTTTCGGCAACGGGGCCGTAACCCTGCGTGATAACCTCCGCTCGCCTAGTCGGAAATCCGTCGGTTGCAGGCTGTTCCCACAACTCCGGTGCCCTCTTCCCCCAGCGGGGAGTCGACGGCCGAAGCGAGGGACGTCTCCGCGACCAGCGATCTCCTGAGTGTTGTCAGTGCCGGCGAGCTTCTCCCCGACCCAGACACCTCACAACCATCTCCCGATCCTGCATCCGGCAACGGAGTGGATCCTGGATCCGACAAGGGATCCGACAACGGAATGGATGGTTATTTCCGACTTCAGCGCCGCCTGATCCTGGCGACGCTGGCGGCCACCGCTCTGGCGGTGCCGGTCACGGCACTCTGCTTCGACCTCCCGACAGCCGGCAGTCTTCTGATCGGAGCCCTTGCGGGTCTCCTCTACATCAGGCTTCTGGCCCGCAGCGTCTCCCGCCTTGGCGGTGATCGCAAATCGGTGGGGAAAGTGCAGCTCCTGGTACCCGTCGTCCTCGTGCTCGCGGCCGCCAGGATTCCCCAGCTTGAGATCGTCCCTGCCCTGCTGGGATTCCTTCTCTACAAGCCTGCTCTGATCGTTCAGGCCGTCATCGACTACTGAGCCACCAGAGCTTGGTCCCCGGCCCAGCCCAGGCCATCCCCAGCTCCCCTGGTTCCGCCAGGCCTTTCACCCCCAGGACCTCCCGCGAGGACAGTCATTCCGATGGTTCCGTTGCCCTTCGCCCTTCCCTTAGCCGAACTGGAGGTGGGTCATCACCTCTACTGGCAGCTCGGCAATCTCAAGCTTCACGGCCAGGTCTTCATCAGCTCCTGGGTCGTCATCGGCGCCCTGCTCGCCGTCGTGGTGATCGGCACCCGCAAGCTGGAGCGTGATCCAGGCGGTGTGCAGAACCTGCTGGAGTTCCTCTGGGATTACATCCGCGATCTTTCCCGCGAGCAGATCGGTGAGAAGGCCTACCGAGACTGGCTGCCTTTTATCGGCACCCTGTTTTTGTTCATCTTCGTCAGCAACTGGGGTGGGGCTCTGATTCCCTGGAAGCTGATCCATCTGCCCAGCGGTGAACTCGGAGCTCCGACCGCCGACATCAATACCACTATTGCCCTGGCTCTGCTGGTATCTCTGGCTTATTTCTATGCGGGTCTGAGTCGTAAAGGTTTCCGGTACTTCGAGTACTACGTGGAGCCGACTCCGATCATGCTCCCCTTCAAGATAGTCGAGGATTTCACCAAGCCCCTCTCGCTCTCTTTCCGACTTTTCGGCAACATTCTTGCTGATGAGTTGGTGGTGGCGGTGTTGGCCTTCCTGGTGCCTTTGGTGGTGCCCCTACCCGCCATGTTCCTCGGCCTGTTCACCAGTGCCATTCAGGCTCTGATCTTCGCCACGCTCGCCGCTTATTACA
This sequence comes from Cyanobacteriota bacterium, assembly GCA_026389285.1. Classification (GTDB taxonomy): domain Bacteria; phylum Cyanobacteriota; class Cyanobacteriia; order PCC-6307; family Cyanobiaceae; genus Cyanobium. Next base: position 3,361 of record JAPLID010000081.1, on the reverse strand, counting down.
TCGGTGAGGCCGTGCACGAGGAGCACCACTAGGTCTCCTTGCCAGGCCGGTTCGCCGGTCTGGCAAACTCTCTGCGCGCAGGTCCGGCTCGAACCGGGCCCATTCCCCTGGCATCGTCCGGGGAATGTCCCAGGCGCGGAGTTCAAACCCCGGTCCGTTTCGCGCTTCAACGGCGCCCCTCATCCCTTTCCCACCATGGATTCGCTCACTTCCGCCGCGTCTGTTGTGGCTGCTGGTCTCGCCGTCGGTCTCGGCGCCATCGGTCCTGGCATCGGCCAGGGCACCGCTGCCGGCGGCGCTGTCGAAGGTATTGCCCGCCAGCCTGAAGCTGAAGGCAAGATCCGCGGCACCCTGCTGCTTTCGTTGGCCTTCATGGAGGCCCTCACGATCTACGGCCTGGTGGTCGCACTGGTGCTGCTGTTTGCCAACCCGTTCGCCTGAAGGCGTTTGTGGGCGCAGGATCCGGTCGCCGATCTGAATCGGTCCGGTCCCTGCGCCTGTGCCTGTGCCTTCCAGGGTTCCGGTCCGCTTCAGCGTTCCGGTCTCCTTTGACCGCTTCACCCTTTTCCGCACCACCGCACGCCAACCCGTCCCATGACCAGCTGGCTTCTGCTTGCCGAGGCAGGCGCTAAGGAGGGAGGTCTCTTCGATCTCGACGCCACCCTGCCGCTGATGGCGTTGCAGGTGGTGATCCTCACGTTCATTCTCAACGCTCTCTTCTTCCGTCCTGTCGGCAAAGCCGTCGAGGATCGGGAGGGCTACATCGCCACCAGTCGCGCTGATGCGAAGGCCAAGCTGGCCCAGGCCGAGCGGCTCGAAGCTGATCTGCGTGAACAGCTCAAGGAGGCCCGCCAACAGTCTCAGAAACTGGTTGTCGAAGCCGAGCAGGAATCGGAGCGCCTCTACCGGGAAGCTCTGGGTCTGGCTCAGGCTGATTCCAACAGCAGCCGGGAGCAGGCTCGCCTTGAGATTGACTCCCAGCGCACTGCCGCCCTTGGCCAGATCAGGGGTGATGCCGACCAACTCGCCGATCTGATCGTCGATCGCCTCCTTGCTGCCTCATGACCATGGCCTTCCCCTTGCTTCTGGGCTCCCACGGTGGTGGGTTCGGCCTCAATCTCAACCTTTTCGACACCAACATCATCAACCTGGCGATCGTGATCGCCGGTCTGGTCTGGTTTCTCAAGGGCTTCCTCGGCGGCATTCTCGAGCGCCGCAGGGCCAATATTCTCGCCGAACTCAAAGACGCGGAAGATCGTCTTGCCGCTGCAACCGCCTCCCTGGCTGATGTGCAGAAGGGTCTGAGTGAATCCCAGGCCAGGGCCGAGAAGATCCGCGCCGATGGCGTCGTCCGTGCCCAGGCCATCCGTCTGGAGAGCGAGCGCCGCACCGTGGAGGAGATGGCCCGCATCAAGCAGGAATCGGCCTCCAACCTGGATACCGAGGCCTCCAGGGTCATGGCCCTGCTGCGCCGCGAGGCAGCCCGCCTGGCGATTGAGAAAGCCCTGGCTTCTCTCCCCGGACGGCTTGACGCAACGACCCAGGCACGGCTGATCGACCAGTCCATCCAATCCCTGGGTAACGCCTGATGCCGCTGCTCAACACCATCACCAGCCCCTGGGCCGAAGCCTTCCTTCAGGTGAGTGAAGCCAAGGGAGACACCGATGCGGTGATCGACCAGGCCAAGGCTGTCCTGGCGCTGTGGGAGCAATCGCCCGAACTACGGGCGGCCATGGCCTCTCCGGTGCTGGAAGTGGCGGCCAAGAAAGCCGCTCTGGTCAGCCTGTTCAAAGAAGACGTGTCACCGTCTTTCCTCAATCTGCTCAAGCTGCTCGCTGACCGTCAGCGCATCGGTTATCTCGATGCCGTGCTCGAGCGGGTTCTGGAGCTCTTCCGCGAGCAGAACGGCATCGCCCTGGCCACGGTGACCTCCGCCACCCCCCTCAGCGAGGAGCAGCAGGCCTTGATCACTGAAAAGGTCAAGACCGTTGCCGGTACCGACAAGGTGGAAGTCAATCTCCTGATCGATTCCGCCCTCATCGGCGGATTCGTGCTCAGCGTCGGCTCCCAGGTGATCGATGCCAGCCTGGCCGGCCAGGTGCGTCGTCTCGCTCTTGAGCTGGCCAAGGTGAGTTAACGCTCTCGCCAGCGTCGGTAGCGGACTTCCCTGCGACGTCTCTTTCCCTTCTCTCCCCTCACCCCCTCCTTTATCGCCTCCCCCTCCGGGGACTTCCACCCATGGTTTCCATCCGCCCCGACGAGATCAGCGCCATTCTCAAGCAGCAGATCGCTGACTACGACAAGTCGGTTTCGGTCAGCAATGTCGGAACCGTGCTTCAGATCGGCGACGGCATCGCCCGCGTCTATGGCCTGGAGCAGGTGATGGCCGGCGAGCTGGTTCAGTTCGAAGACGGCACCGAGGGCATCGCCCTCAACCTGGAGGAGGACAACGTCGGCACCGTGCTGATGGGCGAAGGCCGCGGCATCCAGGAAGGCAGCACCGTCAAGGCCACCGGCAAGATCGCTGCGGTTCCTGTGGGTGACGCCATGCTGGGCCGGGTTGTGAACGCCCTCGGCCAGCCGATCGACGGCAAGGGTGAGATCGCCACCACCGAGACGCGCCTGATCGAGTCGATGGCGCCTGGCATCATTCAACGCAAGTCGGTGCATGAGCCCATGCAGACCGGCATCACCGCCATCGACGCGATGATCCCCATCGGTCGCGGTCAGCGCGAACTGATCATCGGAGATCGCCAGACCGGCAAGACCGCGATCGCGATCGACACGATCATCAACCAGAAGGGCGAAGACGTCGTCTGCGTCTACGTTGCCATCGGCCAGAAGGCCGCTTCGGTCGCCAACGTCGTTGAAGTGCTGCGTGAGCGCGGCGCCCTCGACTACACCGTGATCGTCGCCGCCAGCGCCTCCGAGGCCGCCGCGCTGCAGTACCTGGCTCCTTACACCGGTGCGGCGATCGCCGAATCGTTCATGTACAAGGGCAAGGCCACCTTGGTGGTGTACGACGACCTCACCAAGCAGGCTCAGGCCTATCGCCAGATGTCGCTGCTGCTGCGCCGCCCCCCCGGCCGTGAGGCCTATCCCGGCGATGTCTTCTACTGCCACAGCCGTCTGCTCGAGCGGGCCGCCAAGCTCTCCGACGCCATGGGCAAGGGCTCGATGACCGCCCTGCCGATCATCGAAACCCAGGCCGGAGATGTTTCGGCCTACATCCCCACCAACGTGATCTCGATCACCGATGGCCAGGTGTTCCTGAGCTCCGACCTGTTCAACTCCGGCCTACGTCCCGCCATCAACGTCGGCATCTCGGTGAGCCGGGTCGGAGGTGCCGCCCAGACCAAGG
>JAPLID010000116.1 GCA_026389285.1 Cyanobacteriota bacterium | reverse complement strand
GGTCACCGACGGCTACCAGACATCGATCGGCCAGACCCAGCCCGGTGGCCATGATCACGGCACGACGCCCACCCCAAACCCAACGCCCGCACCGGTCAATCTGGGGACGGCCAGTTTCGCCATCAGTGGTGTGGCGGCCGTCGGTCAGACCCTGACGGCGACGCAGAGCGCCAACGATCCCAATGGCCAGGGCAGCGGGGGGTACTCCTATCAGTGGCAGGCCTCCGGTGATGGTGGCCTGAGCTGGAGCGCCATCGGCACCAATGCCAGCTCCCTGGTGCTCAGCTCCGCTGTCGAGGGCCAGTCGGTACGGCTGAAAGTGGCCTATACCGATGCCGCCAACTTTGCGGAGACGGTCTTCACGGCAGCGCAGTCGGTGGCCTTCGTCAATGACGGACAGGCGCGCTTCAGCCTCACCGGCACTGGGGCTGTGGGCCAGCCGATCACGGCCAGCGAGACCCATGCCGATCCCGATGGGGATGGCACCTTCGCCTATCAGTGGCAGGCGCAGCCCACTGCTGGTGGCGCCTGGCAGGCGATCACGGGCGCCAACAGCACCAGCTTCGTGCCGGCTTCAGCCCAGCAGGGCCAGAGCCTGCGGCTGCAGGTCAACTATCAGGATCGCCAGGGATTTGCTGAAACCGTCTATAGCGGCACCGTGGCCGTTCCCTTGTCGCCTGTGACCCCCACGCCCACGCCGACCCCGGTTCTACCGATCCTCGATCCCGGCGGTGCGATCAAGCCGGCCGTGCCCATCACCAGCTCACCCTTCCTGAAGGTGAGTGTGGGCGGCACCCTCTGGTATCACGGACTCACCGCCCAGATCACGGTGACCAACACCGGCACGACAGCCCTGGGCAGCTGGAGTCTCACGTTCGACACCACCCATCAGCTCAGTGGGGCTCCCTGGGGAGCGAGCCTGAGCCAGGTCAATCTCGGTGGGGGTCTCTATCGCTCCACCCTCAGCGGCAAGGACTGGGCTACGAGCCTCGCCGCCGGGGCCTCGGTGAATGTGGGCTTCAATGCCACCCAGGGATTGAGTCTGGGTGATGCCGGCACGCTCACGGGTCCAGCGCTGTTCTCCACCAGCGCTGCCCAGCTGGCGGCCACCACGGGCAACCCCACCTACCAGAGTGGCGACGGCGCCGCGAACGTGCTCAAGACCGGCAGCGGAGCCGATCAGCTCACAGGCCTGGCGGGCAGCGACGTTTTCCGAGTGAGCAGCCCGGGCCTGTCCCTGCTGGGAGCTCTGGATCGGATCACCGATTTCAGCGTCGGTGTCGACAGCCTCGATGGCCTGACGGCGGTGGCCGCGGACCAGATGGCCCGGCTGGGTGCGGTGTCGGCCCTCAGCGAAGCCGGCATCGCCTCGCTGCTCACGGCGACCAGCTTTGGGGCCAGTGGCGCGGCCACCTTCACCTTCGGTTCAGGCTCAACAGCCCGCACCTTCGTGGCCCTCAACGATGGCGTGGCCGGGTTCCAGGCCACGGCCGACACCCTTCTCGAGATCACCGGTTACGCCGGCGATCTGCGGGGGCTTGCGGTGATCTGACGCGACCTCGCCGCCGGAGCGAGCGGCGCAGAGCACCACCCCCCAGCGGCCTCAGGTCTGCCGCTGGGGGGGTGCTTGCTCATGGCGCCAGCCGGGCCTTGTGCAGCCGGCTTTTTTCGTACCAGCCGGCGAACTCGGGCACCCAGGCCTGCAGATGGGGCCACATCAGATCGCAGAGCTCGCGGATCTCCTGCTGGGCGTCGAGCTTGGCCCGCAGGTCGAGGAAGTGCAGGAAGGCCCGCAGCGTGAAGCTCACCACGAAGTGCTGGCGGTAGTCGAAGGGCAGGATGCCGCGGGCGTGCTCCTCGGCGAAGCCGGCGTCGAGCAGGTCGCGGTAGCGGTGGGCGGCAGCCCGGCACAGCTCCAGGTCGATGGCCCGCTGGTCGTCGCCGTAGTGATACTTCTTGCCCTGGCGATCGCTATAGTCGCCCACCGGCCGCAGGTAGAACACCTCCTCCAGCTCCAGTTCGCCATTGGCGGCCTTGCGGATGCGATCGCCGGTGTAACGCATCGATTGCACGTCGAAGCTGACCCCCACCCGGTGGGTGCGGGCCTGCTGCATCACCGAGTGGGGGAACCAGCCGACATTGAGCACGATCTGGGCATGTTCCAGGGGGCCGTAATGGCCGCGCTCGCCGGCCAGCAGCCGCTTGATGCAGATCTCCCCGGCGCGCTGTTCATCGGGCCAGTCGGCCTGATCGGCTGCCACGAAGCCCTCGCTGTAGTCCTGATGCATCCCCGCATAGACGCATTGCTGGGGACTGGGGGTGGCGGCGATCAGCGCGACCCGGAAGCGGGGATCCATGGCGGCAGGGGAGCGAGGGGAGGGGTTCGGGATCGGCGATCAGCCGTGGCTGCGGGGGTTGGCCATGGCCGGCGTGGAGCCATCGGCGCTGCCTGCAGCTTCGCCGGCGAGGCTGCTGGTGGCCCCCACACCGGCCAGCTGGGGCAGGGGAGCGTCGCTGATCAGGGCCTGCACCAGGCTCTCCAGTTCGCCGGAACTGCGGGCGCCAAGCGAGCGCCCCACCGGCTGACCGGCCGCATCGAACAGCTCCAGCTGGGGAATGCCATTGACCGCGTACTGATCCAGTTCGGGTTGCCAGCGCGGGTTGTCAACGTTGAGCATCACCACGTCGAGGCTGCCGCGATGCCGCTGTTCCAGCTTCTCCATGGCCGGGGCCATGGCGCGACAGGCTTCACACCAGTCGGCATAGAACTCCACCAGGGTGGGGCGACCATCCGCCAGGGCCACCGGCAGATCCGGGGACTGGCGGGCCAGTTTCTCCAGCTGACCGGCCGGGTTCAGGCCACCCCGCATCCACAGCAGGGCCAGGGCCAGGATCGCGGCCACGGCGGCCAGCAGCATGCGCTCACGCCGGCCGAGGGGGGCGGCGAGCTGGGGGGGAGACGGTGGCAGGGAACTGTCCGGCGGGTTGGCGGTCATCGGGGCCAGGTGGTCGGGCCGCCGGCACTCTGGCAGTTCTGGCGCGCTGAGTCGCCCTGGGGTGAGATGCGATAGCGGCGTCACCCCCACGGTCGTGTCGTGGGAACAGCAACGTCCCAGGAACAGCCATGCCTCAGGAACAGCCATGCCCCAGGAACAGCCATGCCACATCAATGGCTTTGGTCACATGGGCTTTGCGATCAACCTTGCTAGCTTCAAATCCCAGGGCACGGAAGCGTGAAGCGCCGCCTCACTCTCCACTTCCCCCGCGAGGCGGTACATCAGCCGATCACCTACCGGCTGGCCGTCGATTTCGATATTGCCGCCAAGATCCTGCGGGCCCAGATCGCCCCGAATCAGAGCGGCACCATGGTGGTGGAGCTCTCCGGCGACATCGATGAGCTCGATGCGGCCGAGCTCTGGCTGGAGCGGCAGGGGCTGGGCCTCAACCGCGTCCCGGGCGAGATCCGTGTCGATCCCCTGCTCTGCGTTGACTGCGGCATCTGCTCCAGTGTCTGCCCCAGCGGCGCCCTACGTTTTGATGGCCAGGAGGGTCGGCTGGTCTTCCAGGCTCCCCTTTGTCTGGTCTGTGAGCAGTGCCTGCCCAGTTGCCCGCTGGAGGCCATCGATCTGGTCCTGGAGACGCGATGAAATCCCTGCTGCGCCTGATGCTGCTGCCAGCCCAGGCCCCGATGCTGCTGCTGCTGTTCGCGATCAGCACCTATCTGGGCATGCACTGGAGTCGGCCGATCGAGCTCGAAGCCTCTGAGCTGGCCGTCCTGGGCACCCTGATCTGGTCGGCGGAGTGCCTGCAGGCCCTGGTGGTGGTTGTCGTCTGCACCATGCCCGATATGCTGCTCCGTCAGATCTCGAACCTGATGGCCGCCAGCCGGGTGGTGAGCCTGGTGGTCACCCTGCTGCTGGTGATCACCGGCGGTCTCTATCTGCTGCACATGGAGGTGCTCTCCAATGTGCTGATCCTCGGCTCGGCGGTGCTGCTGGCCCGCCTGGATCTGGCGCGCATCCGGATCCAGCCACCCCCGGTGCTGCTGGCCGTCCTGCTGAGCCTGCTGGTGCTCGGTGGAGCTGGACTGGGCCGCACCCTCGAAGCCCGTTACGACCCCTTCGCGCAACCTCCTCTGGCCGGCAGCAGCCAGGGGGTGAAGCCTTCCATGTCGTCCCCGCAAGCTGTTGGGGCCGGTGACCACGAAACCCCGAACCGGGTTCTGCCCCACGTCGATCACCTGCGCAGCCAGCCACCGAAGGCGCCGGCTCCCTAACAGCGCGGTTCGATCCCGCGCGCCAACTGCTGGTAGCTCCAGGCATTGCCGAGCACTTTTTTCACGTACAGGCGTGTTTCCGGATAGGGGATCGCCTCCACCCACAGCTCCGGGGTGCGCTGCAGCTGATCCGGTCGCCAGCCCTGCACGGCCCCGGGCCCGGCGTTGTAGCTGGCTACGGCCAGCAGCGGCTCGTTCCGCCATTGCTCCAGCAGGCCCCGCAGGTAGCGGCTGCCGAGCTCCACGTTGCGCTCTGGATCTTCCAGTTCTGCCGGGGTCAGCCGCCGTCCGGCCAGTTCTGCGGCGGTGTCGGGCATCAGTTGCATCAGGCCCACGGCCCCCACCGAGGAACGCACCGCCGGCGTGAAGCGGGACTCCTGTTTCGACAATCCCTGCAGCAGGACCATCGGCACGTTCTGCTGGCGGCTGGCGGAGTGGAACAGGGCTTCGAAGCGCGGCGGATGCAGACTCCGCTCCAGCTGGGGCAGCAGAGCGCACTGGTCGGGTTTGAGGCGCAGGGCGCCGCGATCCAGCTGGGCTAGGCCGGTCCAGTCATCGCCGACCCCCTGGCGTAGGCGACCCTCCACCAACAGCTCCTGGCTCTGCTGAGGTGGGACATTGGCGCGCCGCTGGCGCCAGGTTTCCCAGGCCTCGGTGCGTTGATCCAGGCGCCAGAGCCGATCGAGGCCGGCCTCGCCGCTGGCCAGGGGCTGCCAGCTGCTCTCCGGTGGGGCGGGGGGCTGATTCCTGTCGCCATCGCGGGGCAAATCACCCTGGCCCAGGTGCAGCGCCGCGCGCCAGCCGTAGTACCCGCCGGGGAACCGCCGCAGCAGCTCCTGCCAGCTGGCCTGGGCCGCGGACTCCTCACCGGCCTGGCGCTGGGCATAACCCAGCCAGAAGATCTGCCTGGCCGCCAGCGGCGGCGGCAGGCGCTCGGCGGGGATGGCCTGCAGCAGTGTGGTTGCAGCGCCCCACTGGCCGGCCAGCAGCTGGCGGCGGCTGAGATCCCACTGCAGATCCCAGCTGGCGGGATCATCCGGCCAGCGGCGCAACACCTGCAGAGCGCCGCTGCTGCTGCTGCTGCCGTCGGTCGTCGTCGCAGCGCCGGGTTTCGCCTCGCTGCCGCCGGCCGCCGCCAGGGCCCGGTGGGCCGCCACGGGCGCACTGGCCTGCCAGCGCTCGGGCAACTGGCCCAGGGCCGCGTCACTGGCGGCTCCCTCCTGCTGGCTCAGCAGCCGGACGGCCTCTTCGGCCTCCGGGCTCGAGGGGGACTGGCGCACCAGCGCCACCAGCAGGCGGAGGGCGCGCTCCTTGTCGGCTGCCGCACCCTGCAGCCAGGGTCTGGCCAGGGCCAGCTGGCCGCTGGCGCTCAGGCCTCCGTTCTTGCCCAGGCAGGTGAGGGCGGCCTGGGGGTCGCCCAGCTCGGCGAGAGCCGCCGCCAGCTGGCGGCGCTGCACGGCTGTGGGCCCCTGGGCGCCGGGCTGGCAGCTGCTCTGGATCTTCTCCTGGGCGCCGGGCCAGCGGGCGCCCCAGCGGGCCAGGTGCACGGCGCCGGCCCTGGCGGCCGCCGGCGCGGGACCGGCCTCCAGGGCGGCCGCCAGGGCTGCGGGATGGGCCGGGAAGCGCTGTTGCAGCTGCTGGCGCAGCCGGGGGTTGCGGCGGCCCAGGGCATAGAGGGCATCGGCGCTGGCGGGATCGCCGGCGAAGCGGCGCAGCAGCTGCTGCCACAGCCCCCTCGCCCGGGCCGGTTGCTTCAGGGCTTCGGCGGCCAGGGCTTGGTGCTTGAGCACGACCGCAGCCAGGGGGTCCGGCCCCCAGCCCTGGCTGGCCAGCAGTCGGCTCTGCAGGCCCGGGTCCGCCGCCAGCTCGGCCTGGCGCTCCAGCAGCAGGCTGGCTTCGCGCCGCCGCCAGGGATCGGGCGACCAGCGTCTCAGGCGCTCCAGGGTTCTGGTCGGGGTGTTGGGGGTGAGGGGAGGGATGCTCTGCAGCAGCGCCCGCCCTCCCACCAGCAGCAGGCCGGTGCCCAGACAGGAGACGGCCAGCAGCTGGGAGAGGCGCGCCAAGGGCCCTGAATCCGGAAGTGGCAGCATTCTGGACAATGCCGCTGAATCCCCCCGGTGCCTCCGCCGTCCCTGCCGCAGCGCCTGGCATCCCTGATGCCTTTGCTCCGCGTGCCTGTGCCCGGTTGGATGGCGGCCTGGACCGCCGCGCTGCCACCGCTGTTCAACAGCAGCCTGCCCGGGGCGGCGCAGCGGCGCCGGACGGCGCTGCTGGCGGCCCTGGCGGCCCTGGCGTTTCTGCTGCGGCCCTGGCCACCGTTTTTGTGGCTGCCCGGCTGGTGCGTGGGCGGCCTGCTGCTCTGGGCCCTGGTGGAGCTGTTGCGCTGTCTGTACCGGCCCCGGCGCTGGCGCTGAGGCGCGGGGATCAATCGACGTAGCCTGCGCCCTGATCGCCTGGAACAGGAGATGGCCGAGGCCAGTGGGGTGGACAGCAGCCAGGAAAGCCGGGTGGAGGGCACGGCCAGGGATCGGCCCAAGGCAGCCACCACTGGCGAGTCCGGCGAGCCCGGGCTGCCCCCCTCACCGCTTGGGGCCAGCCTCGGAGCGGCCGCGGCCGGCTTCGGCACCGACGGCATCCGCGGCCGCGTCGGCACCCAGGTGACGCCAGCCCTGGCGCTGCAGGTGGGCTACTGGTGCGGCCTGGTGCTGCCGGCGGAAGGGCCGGTCGTGATCGGCACCGATTCGCGCAGCAGCGGCCCGATGCTGGTGGCGGCGCTCACGGCCGGTCTGACGGCCGCCGGCCGCGAGGTCTGGCAGCTCGGCCTGTGCCCCACTCCGGCGGTACCGGGAACGATCCGGCGCCTGGGGGCTGCCGGTGGCCTGATGGTCTCCGCCAGCCATAACCCGCCGCACGACAACGGCATCAAGGTGTTCGGTGCCTGTGGCGCCAAGTTGCAGCGCCAGCAGCAGCAAGCGATTGAGGCCGGACTGCGGGGCCACACCCAGGCACCGGCCTTCCATGGCCAGGGCACGGCCCACCAGCGCCAGGACCTACTGGATTCCTACCGCGATTCGCTGCTGCAGAGCAGCAAAGGCCGCCGGCTCGATGGGGTGAAGGTGGTGCTCGATCTCTGCTGGGGGTCGGCCACGGCCTGCGGCGAGCAGGTGTTCCGGGAGCTGGGGGCGGACCTCACCGTGCTGCACGGCCAGCCCGATGGCGCGCGGATCAATCAAGGCTGCGGCAGCACCCACCTGGAGCCGCTCAGGCAGGCGGTGCTGGAACAACAGGCAGCGATGGGATTCGCCTTCGATGGCGACGCCGATCGGGTGCTGGCGGTCGATGGCAGCGGCCGCATCGTCGATGGCGATCAGATTCTCTATCTGTGGGGTACGGCCCTGCGCCAGGCGGGGCAGTTACCCGACAACCGCATCGTCGCCACCGTGATGTCGAATCTGGGCTTCGAAAGGGCCTGGACCGAATCCGGAGGCCTGCTGGAGCGCACGGCCGTGGGCGATCAGTACGTGCATGCAGCGATGCAGGAGCTGGGGGCCGGGCTGGGCGGAGAGCAGTCGGGCCATATCCTCTCGGCCGAACACGGCATGAGCGGCGACGGCCTGCTCACGGCCCTCCAAGTGGCAACCCTGGTCCATGGCCGCGGCCAGAATCTGGCCGAGTGGATGGATGGCAGCTGGCAGTCCTATCCCCAGAAACTGGTGAATGTGACCGTGCAGGACCGGCAGAAACGCACCCAGTGGCAGCAGTGCGAATCCCTGCGCCTGGCAGTGGAACAAGCCGAAACCGCCATGGCCGGCCACGGCCGGGTACTGGTGCGCGCCAGCGGCACCGAACCGTTATTGCGGGTGATGGTGGAGGCGGCGGAGCAGGAGCAGGTGGATCATTGGTGCGAGGTTTTGGCGGCGGCGGCGGAGCGGGGGTTGGGGTGAGGGCTAGAAGCATTAAGGGCACCTCGAAAAATCCTGGATCCACGAGGATTTGCCATCAAGCCGGACCTGTCGTGACAACGAGTTTCACTTGCGGATGCCGCTGAAACCTGGCTTTTTCGAGGTGCCCGTTATTAACTTTTTTTCGATCAAGAACTGATTAAAGCCCTCTGACATGATCCTGGCTCCATTGAGGTTGAGGTGATGGTTGTCGAAAAATATCATCTCGCCGTTATAGTAATTCGAGCACATACTTGCGCTATCTGGGCACATCAAAGGGAAAGGATTGTAAACGTAAAAATTATTATTCCTAGCCTCCATGGCTTTCAACACCAAAAGAATAGGTGCGATGTCAGTGGCGAGCCCTATTCTCGCCCTCTGCTGAAAGCAATCGTGATCAATGAATGGTCGGAACAGTTGCTTGGTGCAGGTTTCTTTCGTAATATTCCAAGGCATATTAGTGCTGGCCTGCTTCGGGGGAAAATCTGGCAATGGAGATATAACGATTGCCACCGCTCCAGAACGCTTTGCTTGATCAACTAGTGCCTGGAGTTTTTCAGTCCAAAGTTTAATGCACGATGTGCTTGTGAATCGGCATGATCTTTTGGGGCTAAGATAGCCAAGTAGGTAATTGGATAGTATTACCACATCCCCTTTCCTAAGGCTCTTGGCCGTTGTGCTTGTGACTCGCTCCTGTTGCCGCAAGTCAAGCAAGCCTCTGCCATCAAGGGCTCTTGGCATGGGGGGTGATATTTGGGAGTTAACATAAAGTATTCGGATGCGATATTTTTTTATTTTGTTCATGGCAGAAATCCATGCCGTAAAATTTGATGCGTGGCTATCGCCAAGAATGAAGAATCTCTTGATTGCAGTGTTTTCGTAATCAAATGTCATTCCTGGCGGCGTCAACGTGCAATCTCGAAGGGCGCTAGGCAGGCTGGGACCATTTCCCTTGAACCAGCTACATTTTCCAGGGGCGATGGCTGTCCCCTCTACGACTTCTCTTTGGGTCGCTCTAATTGCCTTGTCTTTGTCACCCAAGTAGAGTGCGCCTTCGGTGAGCCTTTGAGACAATGAAAGACCTATGAAAATCACAAATGTCGCGCCTGTAGCACATAGGACCTCCCTTGATTTCGTTGCGCCCCAAGAGACTCTGCGCAGCGGTGCCTCAATGAACCGGAAAGAGCCTATCGCTAGAATGAAAATCAGTATTGCCTGAAAAGGTGCTGACCACCAGTGAATACCGATTGTCCAGCGACTGATGCACAGCACGCTCCAGTGCCACAAGTAGAGGGAGTAAGATATCGCCCCAACAAATGCAATCGGTTTTTGGGTGAACCAACTAAATAGCATGCTTCCTCGCCTCAGATAAGCGATCAATCCTGCCGTCAATGTTGCGACAAGCACTGTGGCCGGCAGGCCTTGATCCTGGGGAAGCAACAGTGTGGCGATTAAGGCAATAGTTATAAGGAGTGGCGCTATTCTACCAAGCCATCCGTTGGGAGATTTTTTTTGGTTAAGTCCAAGAAACAACACGCACCCAGTCCCAAGCTCCCAGATGCGAGGTGGCATCAGGAAATAGGCAGCTGGTTGATTGACGGGATAGAGATAGATAAAGGCGATCAGGGAAGCGATCGAAAGAGTCAGGGTGACCCAGAGCAGATTGCGCGCTCCATGACTGGCGACACGTCCAAAGCCGCTGAACCAGATCAGCAGCGGAAAGAGAAGATAAAACTGCTCTTCTACTCCCAGGGACCAGGTGTGGGTGAAGGGATTGAGCTCGGTCGATGTGGCGAAGTAATCCGTGGAAGCTCGATATAAGTTGATGTTCGAAATCCCGAGCAGCGCCCTGCGCCCAACTCCCAGTGATACGCCAGGATCAGGATTGAACAGGCAAATCAAAACACTGGTGATCAGCACAAACACCACCAACGCCGGCACCAGCCGCTTCACTCGCCGTGCATAAAAACAAAAAAAAAAGTCCCCAAACGACTCGCTGCGGTGATTGGCCAGCGAGGAGGTGATCACATAGCCAGAGATCACGAAAAAGATATCCACCCCCAGATAGCCGCTGGGTAGCAGATCCTTGTTGAAGTGATTGATGATCACGGCGATCACCGCAAACGCCCGCAGGCCGTCGATCTCTGGCCGGTAGGGGGATTTCGGAATGGGGGTCTTGGTGTTGCTCGCGCCGGTTAGGGCATCCACCTGCATGGGTTCCGGTTCGATCTGAGCCGCATTGTCGCAGCCCCGGCTGGGCTGCAGCTGTTGGCTCGCCTTTGTTGCTGGTCCGAGTTCTTGGGGTTGGGGGCCTGAACTTGCTCCTTCAATCGCCATGCTCTCGCCATCTCCGTAGGGCTGGCGCTGCTGAGGCGCCTTGCTCTTGTGCTCCAGTTAGCAGTGCTTGGTCAGGGCTGTTTAGCGTTCAGTCTTTAACTGCTGGCTTGCACACCAGCTCCCTCGCCACCGCCAGCGCCCCACTGCAGCCATCCCCCACCGGCTCCTGCAACCGTGCCTTAGGCACTTGGAGGTTGAGGGATGCCCGAAAGCTCTGACGCAGCTCCTCCAAGTGGGTGATCGCTCCACCAAGGGTTGCCACCGGCGGTGCGCTCAGTCCCAGGGCCCTGGCCACGCCTGCCACCGAGGTGGCCAGGGCCTCGCCGTTCCGCCTGAGGATCGCCTGGGCCTCCGGGTCGCCTGCGCCGGCCACCGCGGCCACCACCGGCGCCAGCTTGGCGAACCCGGCCGCTCCGAAGTCCGGCTCCACCACCAGCGCCTTGATCCGTTGCGCCGCCTGGGGGTCGCCTGGATCCAGATCCAGCGCCTGCCACAGCGCCCGTCGCAGAGGCCCTTCGCTCAGGCGGCCATCGGCCATCTGCAGGCTCAGGCTCAGGCCATCGCGGCCGAT
>JAPLID010000121.1 GCA_026389285.1 Cyanobacteriota bacterium | reverse complement strand
GTCCCCTCCTGGATCAGGTCCAGCAGCTCCATGTTCCGCCGCGTGTACTTCTTGGCCACGCTCACCACCAGCCGCAGGTTCGCTGCCACCATCCGCTCCTTGGCGCGGCGGCCCGCCTGCAGACGGCGCCGCAGCATCTGGGGGCTCAGACCCGCCGCCTCCGCCAGCAGCACCGGGCTCGGCTCCTCACCGCCGGCGCGCAGCTTCAGCTCCTCCCGCAGCTCCTCCAGCTGCATCAGCTCCTGCACCTGACGGCCCAGGGTGATCTCCTGCTCATGGCTCAGCAGCGGCACACGGCCGATGTCACGCAGGTAGGAACGCACCAGATCGCCATCGATCGAGGGCATCTGGCGGGCGGAAGAACCCGTAGCGGCGCGGGGCATGCTGAGAGACACGCTGTCCACGGCGCTGGACTCAGTGGAAACACTGTCCAGGCTCAAGGAGTCGGAGCTCCTATCCTGAAAAACGGCAACGATCACGACCTGGTGCGTAAAGGTGTGTGAAGCCTAACCTGAAGAAGTGTGAATTTCTCTCATCTTTCGCCGTAATCTCGCAACAGACCCAGAACGAGACAGCTCCGACGCCGCAGCAGGCCCCTCAGGCGCCGGCCGGCAGTCGGTTGATCAGCCAGCCGGCCGTGTGCAGGTAGATAAAAACCCCGGCCACGTCGGTGGCCGTGGAGATGAACGGTGCCGACATCAGGGCTGGATCGAGACCCAGGTGGTTGAACAGCAAGGGCAGGGCGGCCCCGGCGGTGGCGGCCAAGGTGGTGATCGCCACCAGGCTGATGCCGGCGGCGGCGGCCACCACCCAGCTATGGGACACATAAGCCGCCCAGGGCACCACCACGATCAGCATCAGCAGGCCCAGCAGGGCCCCCGCCACCAACTCCCGGCCGATCGCCAGCGCCGGCCCCAGAGCCTGCAGGCGCTGGGTGCTCAGACCCCGAATCACCACGGTGGAGCTCTGGGCACCGACATTGCCGCCGGCTCCGATCAGCAGCGGGATGAAGGCCGCCAGCACCACCACCTTTTTGAGCACCGCATCCTCGGAGGCGATCACGGCGGCAGTGCCGCTGTTGGCGATCAGCAGCACCATCAGCCACACCACCCGGCGGCGGGCCACCGTGAACAGATTGCTCTGGAAATAGTCGTCCTCATCACCGGCCTGCACGGCACCGGCGGCATACAGGTCACGGGTGGCCTCCTGCTGGATCACATCGATCACGTCGTCGACGGTGACGATCCCCACCAGCCGCTGCTCCCGATCCACCACCGGCACCGCCAGGAAGTCGTAACGCTGGATCACCCGGGCCACCTCCTCCTGATCCGTGTCCGTGGCCACGCTCACCACCTCGCGGGTCATCACATCACCGAGACGGCTCTCGGGATCGGCCGTGACCAGATCGCGCAGCGACAACATGCCGCTCAGATGGCGAGAGGCATCGGTGATGTAGAGGCTGTAGATGGTTTCGGTATCCCGGGCCCGGCGGCGCACGATCTCGAGCGCTTGGGCGGCACTATGAAACTCCTTGAGATCGATGAACTCGGTCGTCATCAGACGGCCCGCGGTCTCCGCCTCATAGCCGAGCATCTGGGCCGTGATCCGCCGCTCTGACGGACTCAGCTCCGCCAGAAGCCGCCTGACCACCTTGGCGGGCAGTTCATCGAACAGCCGCACCCGGTCATCGGGGGACATCTCCTCCACCAGCTCGAGCACCTCACCGGAGCGCAGGCGCTCCAGCAGGCTCTGCTGCACGGAGGGCTCCAGGTACTCGTAGACCTCGATCGCTTCGTCCTTAGGCAGCAACCGAAAAGCGAGCGCCTGGAGGGTGCGGGGCAGGGTGCCGATCGCCTCAGCCGCATCCACCGGTTGCACCGGCTGCAGCAGCAGCTTGGCGCCGTCGTAGTTGCTGGCCTCCAGCAGCCTCTCCAGCTGGCGCGCCACCACCTCCGCCACGGCGGAACCCTCGCTCATACCCCTCGTTCCGCCAGTAACAGGGAGTTTATGGGGCGCTCAGGCTGCGACACCCCTGGACAACGGCAAGGGGAACCCGGAGGTGTTGTCCAGCACCTGCAGCGCCGGCGACAGACTCACCGATGCCTGGCCAGAATCACAGGGTCATTGCAGAGTCCCATGGCCATTCAAGTCAGCGAAATCAGCGTGCGCGATGCCGGAGGTGGCGAGCGCAAACTCGGGGAATGGGCCGGCCAGGTGCTGCTGATCGTGAATGTGGCCAGCCGCTGCGGCTTCACCCGCCAGTACACCGGTCTGCAGAAACTTCAGGACACCTACGGAGCCCGGGGACTGGCCGTGCTGGGTTTCCCCTGCAACGACTTCGGCGCCCAGGAGCCGGGCACCCTGCCGGAGATCCAGCAATTCTGCTCCAGCACCTACGGCGCCAGCTTCCCACTGTTCGACAAAGTGCACGCCACCGGCGCCAAGAGCGAGCCCTACCTCACCCTCACCCAGGTGGAGCCAGCCGGCGACGTGGCTTGGAACTTCGAGAAGTTCCTGGTGAGCAAAGACGGTACCGTGCTGGCCCGCTTCAAGAGTGGCGTCGAACCGGACAGCGCCGAACTGACCCAGGCGATTGAGGCGGCGCTGGCGGCCTGATCCATCGTCCTGGCCGGGGGGTTGCCTTGCCGTCCTGGAGGGCGATCAGCCCGGCAGCCAGCCGCGGGCAGCCTCACCGACCCCGCTGATGGCCTCGACCCGCAGCCAGGGCCGTCCCCCGGGGGAGAGCCAGTGCCGCAGCACCCGCAGCGGCACCCCGGAATCCAGCTGCACCAGCACCGGCGCCTGATGCTCAGGCGCACAGCGCAGACATATGCAGGCCTGGGTGAGCAGGGGATCGAGTCCCCGCTCCCGGCGGCGCACCTCGGGCAGACGGCGCTCACCACCACCGGCAGGCAGGGCTGCCGGAGCCAGCAAGGCGAAACCCAGCAGGGCGGCCCAGCGCCAAGCCGGCCAGAGACGCAGAGGAGCTGCAGCCATGGATTCAAATATCCAGCTGGGTGAGATCAAGCTCGGCGCTGTGGGTCTCGATGAACGCGCGGCGCGGCGCCACTTTGTCACCCATCAGGATCGTGAAGATGCGATCGGCTTGGGCTGCGTCTTCGACTTCGACCCGCTTCATCATGCGCGTGCCAGGATCCATGGTGGTTTCCCAGAGCTGCTTGGGCATCATTTCACCGAGACCCTTGAAGCGTTGAATATTATAATTAGCCTTGTCGCCATACCCTTCAAGCACTTTTTTGAGCTCGACATCATTGTAACAATAATTATGATTTTTGCCACGCTCCACTTTGTACAGAGGCGGGCAAGCAATATAAATGTATCCCCCTTCTACTAGAGACTTTTGATAGCGATAGAAAAAGGTCAGCAACAGCGTGCGGATGTGAGCCCCATCCACGTCAGCATCGGTCATGATCACGATTCGGTGGTAACGAAGATTCTTCTCATCGAACTCTTCGCCCTTAATGCCAAGACCTAGGGCCGTGATCAGGGCCTGGATCTCAGTATTTTTATAGATCTTGGAGTCATCGGTTTTCTCGATATTGAGAATCTTGCCCCGCAGCGGCAGGATCGCTTGAAAGCGTCGGTCTCGACCCTGCTTGGCAGAGCCACCAGCCGAATCACCCTCAACGATGTAGATCTCGGATTCGCTCGGATCACGGGAACTGCAATCGGCCAGCTTGCCAGGCAGGGTGGAGCTTTCCAGCACCGATTTACGGCGCACCAGTTCGCGAGCCCGCCTAGCCGCTTCTGCGGCATTAAACGCCTGGATCGCCTTTTCCAGGATCAGATCAATCACACCAGGATTGAACTCCAGATACTTGCTCAGGGATTCGCCCACCAGCGTGTCAACGATGCCCCGCACCTCAGTGTTGCCAAGCTTGGTCTTGGTCTGGCCCTCGAATTCGGGCTCGGGAACCTTCACCGCTAACACCGCCGTCAGGCCCTCGCGGATGTTCTCACCGGCAAGGTTGGTATCGGCGTCCTTGCGCTTACCACGCTTCTTGGCAAAAGTATTGAGGGTGCGGGTGAGCACCGTTTTCAATCCCTCAATGTGGGTGCCTCCATCCACGGTGCGGATGTTGTTGGCAAAGCCCAGGATGCTGTCGGAGTAGGCATCCACACACCACTGGAGGGCCGCCTCCACCTGAACGCCATCCTTTTCGGAGTTGACATAGATGATCTCAGGATGCAGCGGATCCTTCTCGGCATTCATATAGGCCACATACTCCCTGATGCCGCCCTGGTAGTGATAAACCTCCTCGTGCGGTTCGCCAGCGGACGAGAGCGAGGCTTGACGCTCATCTCGGAAGACGATGCGCACACCACCATTGAGATAAGCCAGCTCCCTGAGGCGGCCCGAAAGCGTCTGGTAATCGAACTCGATGCCGATGCTGAAGATCTCGCGGTCGGGCAGGAAGCGCACCATCGTGCCGGTGCGCTCAGAATCTTCGGCCGGTTTGGCGGTGAGAGTGCCGATCGGGGTGCCGCGCTCAAAGCGCTGAAAATGCTCCTGACCCTGGCGATGGACGACGACTTCGACCCACTCACTCAGGGCGTTGACCACAGACACACCGACGCCGTGCAGGCCGCCGGACACCTTGTAACCGCCAGCCCCGAACTTGCCGCCGGCGTGCAGCACGGTCAGCACGGTTTCGAGAGCGCTGCGACCGGTGCGGGGATGGATATCGGTGGGGATGCCGCGGCCGTTGTCCGTAACGCTGGCCGAACCATCGGCATGGATCACCACCAGAATCGCGTCGCAGTGACCGGCCAGGGCCTCGTCGACGGCGTTATCGACCACCTCGTAGACGAGATGGTGCAGGCCCCGGGGGCCGGTGGTGCCGATGTACATGCCCGGCCGCTTGCGCACCGGCTCCAGGCCTTCCAGCACCTGGATCTGCTCGGCGCCGTAGGCGGACTGGACTTTGGTGGAGTCGCTCATTCGGTAGGGGCTCCCCAGGGAACGGGCTCAGGACGGCAGAACCCTGGGGCAGGAAGGGGCGCAGGGGGCAGGGCGAAGGGGCTCAGAAGCCTCTCCACAAGGGTGAGCTTACCACCGCCACCCCTCAGCGCCGCCCAGGCGCCGCTCCGGCGCAATTCGGCCAGGGGATGAAACCCGCCCTGCCCCAGGGCTCGCCAGGGGCCGATCGCCGCCCATCGGGTTGCCTCCCATCGGCTACACAGGAAGAAACGGCCACACAGCTCGACAGTGACAGCCCCTTACGCCAGCTGACCTCTGCGGCCAGGGCGCCGGCAGCCCCTGCCGCCAACACCCGATCCCCCCCCAAGCCCGCAGCCGGCGCCCAGCCTGGCCCCACATCGGAAGCCCCCCCCAGCCAGAGCTGCCGCTTCGCCCCCATCCGCTCCCCGCTACCCCGACCTGCTGCCGTGCCCCGACCCGCTCCCGAGATCCACGGCCCCGACGAGCTCCCCCTGGTGATTGCCCTGATGGGGGCGACCGCCAGCGGCAAGACCGCCCTGGCGATCGAGCTGGCCCAGGCCCTGGATCTGACGGTGCTGTCGATGGATTCCCGCCAGCTCTACCGGCAGATGGATGTGGGCACCGCCAAACCCACGGCCGCCCAGCGCCGGCAGGTGCGCCACGAATTGCTGGACCTGCGCGATCCCGACCAACCGATCAACCTGCAGGAGTTCGTGCTGCTGGCCCAGGCGGCCATCGCAACCGAACACCGCCGTCGCGGCATCGCCTTTCTGGTCGGAGGCACTGGTCTGTACCTCAAAGCCCTGCTGGCGGGCCTGCAGCCACCGGCCGTCCCGCCCCAACCCCAGCTGCGGCAACAGTTCACCGCCCTAGGGCAATCCCACTGCCATCGCCTGCTCGCGCTTGCCGACCCGGAAGCCGCCGCCCGGATCATGCCCCTGGATGCGGTCCGCACCCAGCGCGCCCTGGAAGTGGCGTATGCCACCGGTCGCCCCCTGAGCCAGCAACAGCGGCGTAACCCACCCCCCTGGCGGGTGATCGAACTGGCCCTCGACCCGCCCGATCTGGCCCAACGCATCGGCAGCCGCACCCAGCAGCTGTACGCCGATGGCCTGGTAGCGGAAACGGAAAGCCTGATCGAGCGCTACGGCAGCGGCTGCCCCCTGCTGCAGACGATTGGCTACGACGAGGCCCGTCGACTGCTCCTGGGGGAGCTCGATCGCCCCACGGCGATCTCCATCAGCGAGCGGCGCACGCGCCAGTTCGCCAAACGGCAGCGCACCTGGTTCCGCCGGCAGCATCGACCTCTTTGGCTCGAAGGTGCCGATCTGCTTCAGAAGGCTGTGCTGGCGACCCGATAAGGCTAGGGTGACTGTCTAATCGCCTCGTTTAATGCCTCCCCGTCCCCGTTTTGATCGCCGGGCTCCCGTCCGGGAGCTGCCCAACATCAACGATCGCATCAGCTACCCCAACCTCAGGGTGGTCGACGCTGACGGCAGTCAATTGGGAGTGATCACGCGCGAAGAGGCCCTGGATGTGGCCCGCGACCGGGGGCTGGATCTGGTCCTGGTCAGCGAAAAGGCTGATCCACCAGTATGCCGGATCATGGATTACGGCAAGTATAAGTTCGAGCAGGAGAAGAAGGCCAAGGAGGCCAAGAAGAAATCGCACCAGACCGAGGTCAAGGAAGTCAAAATGCGTTACAAGATCGATTCGCACGACTACCAGGTGCGCATCGGTCAAGCTGTGCGCTTTCTCAAATCCGGCGACAAGGTGAAATGCACGGTGATCTTCCGGGGCCGGGAGATTCAGCACACCGCCCTAGCCGAAGTGCTGCTGCTGCGCATGGCCAAGGATCTTGAGGACAACGCCGAGATCCAGCAGCTGCCCAAACGGGAAGGCCGCAACATGATCATGTTTCTCAGCCCGCGTAAACAGGCCGCCGGCAAGGCGGGAGCCAAGTCCAGCGCCGCAGCCGCCATCCCTGCGCCCACCCCCCTGCGGGTGATCAAGACCCCAGGCACCTGAAGCCCAGCCCCCTCTCCGGCCTCCACCGCACAAGCGCGATCAGCCACGCCACCGACCAGGAGATGGTCGGTGGGTCGACCGTTGCCGACAAGCCGAAGCGACTGCAGAAAAACCTGTCTTGCCTGCTGTTGGCTGCCTCTGCGCAAGCCGGCAAACCAGTGATCATGGGCTTGGCGCACGGAGAGAAGATTACCGGGCAGATCGCCCGAAGTTTTTTTTTCAGCAGTCTCCTAAAACCCTGGGTTTCCGCAAAGCAACGAAACGCTGCCCAGGGGCGACGTGGCCGTTATGACAAGGACAAAAGTCCAGCCCCGCTGCGGAGCGCCTGGCCCGGTTGTCTAGGTCCTCCCTGAGGCCAGCGGCGCGGGCCTCAGCGCGCCCCCAGCTCCTCGTCGAACAGCGCAAGCATCTGCTGCCACGCCAGGGCCGCTGCCGCCGGACGAAAGGCCGGGCGGTCTTCACACATGAAGCCATGGCCTGCCTCCGGCACCCTGATCAGGCCATGGCGGCTACCCTGCAGCGCCCGCTCGATCGCCAGCACATCGAGCTCCGGGATCAGCTCATCCTCGTCGCCACAGAAGCAGAGCAGGCGCCCGTTGACCGCCGGCACCAGCTCCAGACTGGGCGGACCACCACCCGGGCGCCCAGAGGCCACTCCGGCCCCATAGAAATCGCAGCTGGCGCCCACCTGGGGCAGCGTGGCCGCCAGCAGGGCCCCATGGCCACCGAAGCAGAAGCCGACACAGCCCAAGGGCGCCTCGCCCTCTCCAAGCCAGACCTGCAGCCAGTCCGCTGCAAGGCCGAGATCTAGCAGCAGTTCAGCCGTGGTGGTGCGCTCCTTGTGGGAGCGGCCCTCCAGCAGGCTGGCCTGGTCGTAGCCGAGCTCCAGATCCGGCGCCGTGCGGGCGAACAGGGGCACGGCCAGGGCGGCATAGCCCTGGGCCGCCAGCCTGCCGGCGACGCTGCGCACCCAGCCGTTGAGGCCGAACACCTCCGGCAGCACCAGAACCCCTGCCCTGGGAAGGGTGCCGCCGCCGGGGGCGGCCAGCCAACCCCGCAGGGGCACCTGACCCGGCCGTGAGGCCGGCAGCACCTGCCAGGAGCCGTGGACAGCAGCGCCACCGGCGGGAACGGAAGCAGAAATCAAGGCGTCATCCCCATCAACCGGCACAGCCCGGCACATGCTCCTATGCCAACGCAGCGATTGTCACGGGGGCAAAAGCTCCTTAGGGTGGCCAGGCGTCCATCTGGCCCACCCGGCGTGCGATTCCACATCCAGCAGGAAAGCGACATTCCGGCGTCGACCCAGCTGTACAACCAGATCTGCTTTGCGATCGCCGCCCGGCACTACCCGCCGGGCCACCGGCTGCCGAGTACCCGTCAGCTGGCGATGCAGACCGGCCTGCACCGCAACACGATCAGCAAGGTCTACCGCCAACTGGAGACCGATGGCGTCGTCGAGGCGATGGCGGGCTCGGGCATCTATGTGCGCGATCAGCAAAAACCACGGGAAATCAAGCCGCCGCCGGGGTTGCGCTCCAAGAGCCTGCCCGACATCGACCGGGAAGTGCGCCAGAGCGTCGACGGGCTGCTCAATGCCGGCTGCACCCTGCAGCAGGCCCGCGAACTGCTCACCCACGAGATCGACTGGCGCCTGCGCTGCGGCGCCCGGGTGTTGGTGTCCACCCCGAGGGAGGACATCGGCGCTTCGATGCTGATCGCCGAGGAACTCACCCCCAACCTGGAAGTGCCGGTGGAGGTGGTGCCGATGGAGGAACTCGAAGCGGTGCTGCAGAACTCCAGCAATGGCACGGTGGTCACCAGCCGCTACTTTTTGCAGCCGGTGGAGGAGATCGCTAAGAGCCATGGCGTGCGGGCGGTGGCCGTGGATCTCAACGACTTCCGCCACGAACTCGACCTGCTCAAGGAGCTGCGCACGG
>JAPLID010000038.1 GCA_026389285.1 Cyanobacteriota bacterium | reverse complement strand
TGGCCGTGGGGATCCGGCCATCGAGCAGGCCCTGCAGGCGCGCCTCATCCGTGTGGGGTTGCAGTTCAGCGGGCAGGCTGCCGCTGCGCAGCAGTTTTAGTAATTCGGGCTGGGTTTCTGTTTCCGTCTGCGGCATCAACACCCTGGCGCCAAAGGGATGCCAGAGCCGGGCATCGAGATAGCGCAGCGCCGCCAGGCGATTGAACCAGCTGTAGGCCACCCGCTCCAGCAGCTCCTGGCGATTGGTAGCCTCCTGCTGCCGCAACTCTGCGATCGGGCCGGCGGCGCTGGTCAGCGTGTCGGCGCTGGCCTGGTGCAGCAACAGGTCTAGCTTGCGGCCCACCGCCTCCAGCAACTGCCGCCGCATCGCCGGGGCGAAGGTTTTGAGGGCGGCGGTGTTGACGGGCATGGGGGGGGGGATGGGGGGTGCAGGACAAGGCATGGGCCAGCGGGGCCTGGCGCTCGGCCTCTGCTGCTGCGCTGCTCCAGCCCTTGAGATTAGGTGCCGCCCCATCAGCAGCGTTGCCGCTGCCCGCTACCACGATCTCGCCGCACCTATCGCCGCCCTTCTCGCCGCCATCGCCTAGGCTTCAGCAACTGAAAATGAGAGAAACAGAGTTGCGCGAAGAGCGGCAATTAGCATTCACCCTTTTATATTACTACTACTGCCAAGAACTTCATCTTACATGAGCCCAATCCCCGCCCTACCGCTTTGGTTTATTTGGGCTTTTTTATCGGCGCTTTTTGCAACGGCATCTGCGATATTTGGCAAGATTAGCCTCGAAGATATTGATGCGGATCTGGCCACTCTGATCCGCACGATTGTCATCGCGATCTTTCTGCCATTGCTCATTCTGGCAACTGGAAAATTAAGTGGCCCCTTTGTGATATCCCAGCGAACCTGGGTATTCATTGTGATTTCGGGCCTGGCTAGTGGCTTGTCATCGTTCTGCTTTTTTAGGGCCTTGAAACAAGGCGATGCTTCCTTGGTCGTGCCCGTTGATCGATTAAGTCTATTGATGGTAGCTTTGGTAGGCTTTGCTTTTCTTGGTGAGCGCCCTTCGGTGATTGGCTGGGCAGGCTTGCTGTTTGTAGCTGGGGGCGGAATCCTGTTATCGCTTGCGTAATTGCCAAGCCCAACTCACTGGGTCAAGAGCTATTCGGCAAGCTAGGGGGCCTTCCGCCAGGACGGTTACCCCGGCGAGGATGCTCTGAAGGTGTTGGAGGAGCTGGAACAGGCGCTCTGACAGGGTGCTACATCGCGGTTGCACCCATGCGGGTTCTGAGCCCGCTTGATTCATCCATCGATCAACCACAGGGCTTCGCGGCCGCCCACCACGGCGTCGCAGCTCAGGCGGCGATCGAAGCTCACCAGCCGGCCCCGGTGGTGCACCGCCAGGGCCAGCAGGGCGATCAAGACATTCACATCCAGCAGGGCCGGGCCCATGACTGGTCGTTGCCCCAGCTGTTCCTGGCTCATGCCAACTCGTCCCGCAGGCTGTTGACCAGCTCCAGATCCACTGGCGCGCCCTGGGCCTTCCATGGCAGCAGCGGCAGCCCGTTGCGATGCTCAGGTGTGAGGGTGCGGCGGCTGGGGTCCGTCGCCGGAGCCACCAGGGCCTGGCGCGCCAAGGAGCTGATCACGGCACCCAGGCTGGTGTGCCGCTGTCGGGCCAGCACCCGGGCGGCCGCAAGCACATCGTCGTCGAGCTGCAGGGTGGTGCGCATCTGATGACTCCGCATCAAGCATCGAATTTAGTCGGCGGGTCATGCCTGCAACCCCTCCGTCAGGTCCGCCAGTGACTGCGGCAAGTATCCGGCTGTTTCGATCGCACGGCGGGCTTCGGGCGTGAGCGAGGGCGCGATCGCCACCTTCTCCACCTGCCAGTCGGCGAAGCGGGGGAATGCCTTCCGGAAGCGGGCCACATGGCCATCGAAGCGGCCCAGATCGGCGACCAGTGCCTGCTCTGATCGCTTGCAGCTGCCCATTCGTAGCCGCTGCGAGTGTTCATCGAGGGCCACCAGGTCGATCTCGGTGTCGCGGCTGTCCCACCAGCCCTGGATGCGCGAGCTGAGCGCGAAATCCCCAAGGCCGAGCCGACTGCGTTCCTCATAGAGCTGTCCCACCAGCCGCTCCAGGCCATAGCCCTCAGCGGTCATCAGCCTCTGGTCGGCCTGCTCCACCAGGACCTGCAGGGGTCGGAAGTTGATCGCGGCGGTGGGCACCGCCAGGGCATCCAGCCAGCTGCGCAGGAAGTTGTCGCGGATGGTGTAGTGGCCCCGGCGGGCCTTGGGCTTGGCGAACACCGGCAGCCGTTTTTCCACCATCTCGTAGCGCTCCTCCAGCGTCTTCAGGTAGCCGCCCACCTGGCTGCCGATCTCGGGGGCCACTGAATCGGCGTGGGCCTGCAGGTCGGCATGGGTGCAGCCCGGGTGGCGGGCCACGTACTTGAGTACCAGGTCGTAGCGGCCCCGCAGTTCCCTGAGGAACCAGTTGTCAGCTTCGGTTCGTAGCGGTGAGCTACTGCTGAAGAACATCCGCTCCAACAGCGTTTGCCGATCGGCGTCGATCACCCCCTGCTCGAAGCAGTCGCGGTAAAACTTGGGCACCCCCTCGAACAGGTTCCAGAGGAACAGCAACCGCTCCGGCGTGGTGTCCGCATGGGCCTCCAGCAGTTCCAGCAGGGAGGCGATGTCGAGATTGCCCGGTGTCAACTACGTAGGCGGGTCGCGTCAATTACGTAGGCGGGTTACCCCGTGTCCTCCCCCTGCCATGGCAGGGGGAGGCGACAGCGAAAAGTGAGCCACCGCAGGTGATACGAAATCTGCCCCCCTGCTCCGGT
>JAPLID010000184.1 GCA_026389285.1 Cyanobacteriota bacterium | reverse complement strand
TCAAGCATTGACCCAATCGAATCGGCATCTGGCAACAAGCGTCGTACCGGCGCCCCTCAGCCAGGCACCAATCGCCTTCCCACCCGGGCCCCGTGCTGAGCCAGAGCCCACGGCCACTCCAGGAACAAACGGTGCCATGCTGACCCCAGAGTCCGACTCTCAGGGCGTCAAACCATGAAAGTGACCGTCGAGCTTTCCGACCAGGAGATGGTCGAAATCCTCAATCTCACCGGCGAACGCAAGAAAGGCCCGGCCATCCGCCGCCTGATGGAGGCGGCCCTGCAGCAGCGCCGCCGGGCTCAGATCGCCCAGCGCTTCTCCTCAGCGGCGAATGGGGCGTGGAACTCGAGACCTACGAGGCCGACCAAGAGCGCGAGCGCCTGCGGGCTCGGGAGATCGCCCCATGACCCTGCTGCTTGACACCAGCCTCTGGATCGACTTCACCCGCTCCCGCAGTCCAACTCCCCTGAAGCAGTTCATTGCGCCCTACGTGCTGGATGCCGAGGCCAGCGGACCTGTGGCAGCAGGCGATCAGCCTGGGCCAGGCCTGCCGTCAGATCGGCCGCAGCGTGCTGAGCCTTGATCTGCTGATCGCCGCCGTGGCCCTGCACCACAACGCCCTGCTGGTGAGCTTCGACGCCGACTTTGAAGTCATCGCCTCCGTGAGTGCCCTGCGACTGACTCGCCTCAACCGGCCCGCCTGATCCGCAAGATCAGCCGCCAGCCCGCAGGTCGCTGGGCATCAGCCCCAGGGCCAGGGCACCGCGCTGCCTCAGCTGGGCAAGCAACCCCTGATCGAGCTGCCCGAACGATTCTTCAAGCAGGCTGACCAGCAAGCAGGTGATCTGGTCACAGAGGGCCAGGCTGTCGGCAGCCAGGCCGGTGGCCGGTGTGGCCTGGATCACCAGGCGCAGCGGCAAGCTGCGGGATGACAGATCCGAGGTGAGCGGCACAACGATGACCGTGGAACGACCCGGGTAGGCGGTTGAAAGCACCACCAACGGGCGACGTTTGCTGTCGCGCACCAAGGGGTTGTGGGGCCAGGTGCACAGATCGCCAGCGCTGGGATTCACGACGGGCTGGCGGCCAGTTCAGCGGCTTCGCGGGCTGCGATCAGGGCATCAGGGGGGCTGGGGCTTGCCGACCGATCTGCATCGGCCTCAGCAAGCGCGGCATAGGCCTCAGCGAGGCGGTGCTGCCATTGCTGGTCGCGCCAGTGGCGCACGGCTTCGGCAATCGCTGCAGAGCGGTTGCCACCCGATTGGTCCAGAAACTGGAGCAACTCCTCGTCAAGCGTGATCGAGATCTGGCGGACGGCCACGGCGATGGATCGGCTGCTAGGAAAACTATCAGGTTTTCACGTACCGGCCTGCGCTTGCCAGGAACTTTTGGCGCCGGTCCTTGGCGGCGCAGGGATAAGCCCCACGTCCTGCCGAGATTTCACAGAAGAGGGAAAGGGTCAGCCGGAGAGGATCCAGCCAGGGCCCCTATTCCCCCAACGCCTGCGCCACCGCCCGCTGAAACACCTCCTCCTCCGGCACGATGCCGGTCCAGCGGGTGAACAGCTGCATCGCCAGTTGCACCAGCATCTCAACGCCATCGACCACGCCGCAGCCGTGCTCGCAGGCCATCTGCAGAAAGGGCGTGATGCGCGGATTGGTGATCACATCCACCGCCAGGATGCCGGGTGCCACCGTGCTCCAGTCGACCGGCACGGGCTCGAGCTCAGGGGCGCAGCCCAGGTGGGTGGCATTCATCAACACGGTGGTACCGGCGGGCACCTGCACCGGTGAGCTCCAGGCCTGCCAATGGGCCGGCACACCGCTCACAGCCGTGATCCGCTCGGCCACCTCGCGGCCCTGCTCCTCGCGGCGGGTAATCAAGGTGACCTGGGCCGCCCCGGCCCAGGCGATCTCCACCGCCATCGCCCGGCCGGCGCCACCAGCCCCCAGCATCACCACCTGCTCGCCCTTGACCTTGAGGCTGCGCTGTTTCTCAATCGCCTTGACCACACCCTTGCCATCGTTGTTATGGCCAATCAGCCGGCCATCTTCAATGGTGAGATAGTTCGCCGCGCCGATCGCCTTGACATCGTCGTCGATCTCATCGAGCAGGGGAATCACATCCACCTTGTAGGGAACCGTGATCGCCACGCCGCGATAACCCAGAGGCACCGTGCCCTTCAGTGCAGGTGCCAACAACTCGGTCGTGGCCACATCACTTTTCCAGAACTGCCAGTTGAGGCCGTAATGGGTATAGACCGCATCGAACATCAGGTCGATCGGGTTCTCCGCCACCGGGTGTCCCAGCATCCCGGTCATCTGCTTCTGGGGAGGAATCACGGCAAGGGCTGAGCTGATATCTCGCTGATTATGAGCGACCTGGCGATCTGGCGCCTGCGGCCGTGGCCGAAGTCTTCGGAGAAGAGCATGGCGCAACGGCTGCGGATGGCCGCCACGGCGATCAGGGCAACAATCCAGCTGAGTTGTTCACGGATCGCCAACTGGTGGCCATCAAGAATCAGGTTGGTGATCGACCCTGACTCAACGTTTCAGCCGTGCGGCTGATCCAGCTGCTCCACCCAGGCCAGCACCGCCTTCGCCGTGGTCAGGGCCTGGTCGGAGTCGCGGGCATCGAACAGCTCGCTCGGTGGGGTGTCGTCCAGGGGGTAGCGGCTGGTCACGATCATGCGGCTCAGGGCCGGCAGCGGCAGGGGAGCCAGCGCTGTCACATCCAGCCCCTCAGCCGCCTGCGTGGCAAAGAAACAGGCCTGGGCATGGAAGCCGTTGCGGCCTGCCAGTTCCGCGAGCTCCAGATCGTTGTGGGCTTGGCGCCACCAGGCACCCGTGCGGGCCTGACTCATGGCCGCGGGTGTACACAACGAGCCTGTGCATGCACGGCGCGCCAGTGGGGGGAGGGCGAATCGGCCATGGCCTGCCACCGGCACCGATCCAGGGCCAGCACGTCATCGCCCACCAGGGCGCTGCGCAACTGATCGGCGGCCCGCTCCGCCAGTTCGGCGGACTCGGCTTCCACCAGCAGATCGGTGTCCGAGTAGCCATCCCAGTCCCCGCGGGCCCGGGAGCCGAACAGCCAGACCCGGCATGGCACCTCAGCCAGGGTCTCGGCCAGCTGCTGCTGCAGCGCCTCCAGCCAACGTTCTTGACGCTGTTGGCGCAACCGTTCGAGGGGGCTGAGGCCGTCGGTTCCCATGGCCTCAAACTAGGTGCCGGCAACGCCGTCGGCAGGCTTCCAACACCGATCCCTGGTAGCACCGGCAGCTCTTCACCAGAGGCTCTGACAGGGGAAGGCAGCGACCTGGGTGTCGGCGGTGAGCAGCACCAGCTGTTACAGTTCCGCCTGGGCGGCCAGCATCCGATCAAACGGATCGCGGTGGGCCTGGCTGTAGGCGCAGGCCCGCAGACCATGGGCCGGCGTGATCGCCAGAGCGCGGAAACCATCCGCCTGCAGCAGCTTGCTCGAGCGCGCCGATGGCGCCCGCCAGCTGGGGCAAGCGCACGCCATGGTGCCTGAGGCTCAGCTCCCAGACGCTGGCGGCACTGACATGAACGGGGATCTGGGAGTCCTGCAACAGGCTCATCACGGTCTGGGACAGGCGCTGCGGTTCGAACCACCACCAGGGCAACCCGTGGCTGTCCGGCAGGTAGCCGTTGGTCCCATTCACTCCGCTTCTGACAGGGAGCTTCCCAGCGGCATCAGGCGGGCCCAGGGTTTGACGGCCTCGGCCAACTGGCGTCCTGCGCGCAATCGCCTGCCCTGCGCCGTCGCCCGCCATGCCGGCGGCGCAGACACCTTCGCGCTGCTGGTGGCTGGGGCACGCGACCGCACTCACCCCAACAGGGGATTCACCACCTCCACCCCGCCGATCCTGCGCCCGTGGCCGAAGTCTTCCGAGAACAGAACGGCGCAGCGGCTGCGGATCGCGGCCTCGGCGATCAGGGCATCGAACCAGCTCAGTTGCTCCCGGATCGCCAGCTGGTGGGCATCAAGGATCAGATTGGCATCGGTGCCTAGCACCTCAAAGCCGTTGAGTGCCTCCAGCAAATCGGTGATCTGGCGATCACCCAGGGGCGGTTGCAGTTTGCGGCTGGCCACCGAACGCAGCTCGATCAACACCTGCATGCTGATCACCACCTCATGGTTGGCCATGAGGTCTGCCAGCCACCCACGCACCCGCTCGGACTTTGTCGCTTCGCGCCGATCCAGCCGATAAGCCCAGAGATTGGTGTCGATGAACACCCGCATCAGGATCCTGATCCAACGCGCTCGTGCAGCGACTCGCGGCTCCAGGGTTCCTGGCTGGCACTGCGGCTGCCGGCAGCAACAGCTTCAAACTGCTCGAGGGCTTCCAGTCGACGGCCGCGCGCGTCCACGTAACGGCCAAGGAAATCCCGCACCAGGGCGTTCACCGAGGTGTGCTCCCGCAGCGCCGCCTCCCGTGCCCGTTGCAGCAGGACGTCATCGATGGCGAGGGTGAGGTTCGTCATCGGCTCAGGTTACACGGATCCCGTGAAGCACGGATCACCAATCCCGCCAGACTCTCCACGGCCAGATCCAGATCCGAGCCAAAGCGGAAGCCTTGCCCCAGCACCAATCCAAACAGCCATACCCCCAGACCGGACCAATGTTGGTGGAGTTCTGCCACTGCCAGCAACACCACAGCCAAACACCCCAGTGGCCGCAACACCAGGTTGATCAGCGCTGAACGGCGAGGCAGTAGCGGGATTGTCCTGTCATCCAGTCGTAGCGATCCAGCAGCTCTCTGCTTCCCGCCCGCACCCACGGATAAAGGCTGCTGCCATCGCGGCGGAGCAGCTCCAGCTCGACCCGAAACGGCTCGACCGGCTGTCCCCGCTGCACCTGGGCCCAGGGCCCAGATCACATCATCGACCCAGTCAGCAATCAGGCGATAGCGCTCCTCACTCTGTTGCAGGGCCTGCTGGGCCCGCTCCAAGGCGCTCATCTGCAGCTGCAACTGATTAGCGCGCTGAAACTCCGCATAAGCAAAAGCGTTGACGAACAGCCAGCTGATCAGCATGAACAACAACAGGACCAGCAGAACGTGCTGGGAGGCATAGAGATCATTGATGACCAGGACCTCGAAGCTGCAGCCAATCAGGAAGAACAGCCCCCACATTGCGGACCCATCGATCCCGAGATCGCTTCAATCGCCTGGAGGTTTATAGCGAATCAGCCTAAAAGACGCTCGGCGAAACTCCCAAACAAAAGGCCGCCTCACGGCGGCCATCATTCAACTCATCGGAAACTGGTCAAAGTCGGATCCGCCTCAGCTGATCAGACTCCCTACCAGCCGGAAATCACTGCCACTTCTTCGCCACCACTTCAGCCAGATCGACAACGCGCTGGCTGTAGCCCCACTCGTTGTCGTACCAGGAGATCACCTTGACCATGTTGCCGTCCAGCACAAGGGTGAGATCGGCATCCACGATTGTGGACTCATCTGTGCCGGCATGATCGGTGGAGACCAGGGGCAGATCGCAATACTTGATGATGCCCTTCATGCCGTTTTCGGAGGCGGCCTTGAAGATGCTGTTCACCTCTTCACGCGTGGTGTTGCGGCTCACTTCCAGCACCATGTCCACCACCGACACGTTCGG